>CAYVXU010000007.1:0-5158 GCA_964454705.1 uncultured Candidatus Saccharibacteria bacterium
GGATGAGAAACAGGTGTGGGGGCCGGGAACGGTGATGGAGAGGGTAGCGGGATAAGGGCAGGAGAAGGCTCTGCGGGGACAGGGGCAGAGACCGCAATTCTGCTTACGCCCGGAGTACCTAGGAGCGCATTCCCCTTTGCATCTTTCCACTCTCCTCCTTCACCCGCATACGTACTCCATTCAGAGGCATGTGAGACTTCTTTTACCGCAGCGCGTTCCATGGAGCGAAAGTCGGTTTTACTGCCGGCAAACCACCCTTCGCGCGAGGCCACAGAATCTTCCACGCCTCCCGTTTTATTTTTCAATACTAAATCCTCTCCGGTATTGGAAAGGCCGTAGCCGCCCCAACTTGAAGGAGGGAGGCCGGCGGTGCGGTTTGCAATCACGCTCTCGTCAGTGCGCTCGAGCACAAGCACTCCATGGGGCGGTAAGGTGCCGGAGAGATTTTCTACGAGTGTAGCGCCTCCCTCTTCGTAAATACCCCATCCCTCAAGCGAGACTGATTCCGGGCCGGTATTTGCAATTTCTATCCATTCATCCTGTGCGCTTGCTTTTGTACCCATCCATGCGATTTCAGAGAACACCACCCGTGCGTCTGCCTGCGCAAGAGGGGTGAGAAGCGCGACAAGGAACGCAAGGGTAAAGTTCCTAGAGTCCATGGGAATATTTTTGAATAGCAAGCGAGTGGTATTTAAGAATGAGCGACTTCGCCTCTTCCGGATGAGGGGCGGCGCGGAAGTAAAAACGGCCCCGCTCACCCGCAGTTTCCACCCGGATCGCGCCATACCCCAAGAGCGATGAAAAGAACCCCTTCGTCTCCGTGGTGATATCCTGAACTCGTGCAAGTTCATACTCGGCGATTACCCGATGGAAGAGGCCGCGCAGTTCAACCGCCACAATTTTATCCTTCGTGATCATCCAAATATCGAGGTAATAATTGGTCCAGGCGATATAAAAGAAGAGCCACACGATCATAAGGTAGAGAGTATAGCCGTACCGCAGCAGCGCATCAGCTTGAGTCTCGAATTCGGCGTTGATATATACCCGCAGAATTCCTATAAGAGGAATAGGCGCGATCGCAAGTAAGAGGGCAGCGGCACCCTGCAGGAAAAATACAAACCAGTGCTTGCGAATAGTAAGGAGTGCTTCGGCGGGGTGGACCACTGCACCGGGGAGAAGCGTCATAAGAGGAGTGTAGAAAGGTTAAATTCCCAAAGGACCCAGTCTACCCGGAAAAAAAAGAAGGTGCTCGCACCCACAAAAAGAAGTGAAACGATTATAAAAAGGAATCGCATTGCGTGGAGTTGCGGCTCTGCGACTGCATAGGTGTGCCAATGGAAAAAGAGTGCTGCGCTCATTGCAGTATAGAACGCAAGAAAAGAGAGATGCAGGATGAGCGCGAGCGCGATCATACGAACAAAGACATCTCCTCGGGAAATGATTTTCCCAGATGCTTGTATGCGCGCTTGGTAGCCGCTCTTCCACGGGGGGTGCGGGCGATAAAACCAAGGTTAAGAAGGTACGGCTCAAGCACCTCTGCGACGGTATCTTCCTCTTCGTGGATTGCCGCGGCAAGCGTCTGCAGCCCCACCGGACCGCCCTGAAACTTATCAATAAGGGCGGTAAGAAGGCTTCTATCTACCGGCTCGAGACCGCAGTGGTCGATCCCAAGCATATCCAATGCACGCTCAGCGATGTCAGTGGTAATTTTTTTAGAGCGGCTTACCTGTGCAAGATCCCGTACACGCTTGAGCAGGCGGTTGGCAATACGCGGGGTCGCGCGTGATGAGCGCACAATATGGTGCAGCGCCCCTTCTTCGAGAGGCACTCCTAAAATTGATCCAGAGCGGGAAACTATTTGCTCCATCTCCCTGTCTTCATAGAACGAAAGCCTGAATATACTTCCGAATCTGCTGCGCAGGGGGCTCGAGAGGAGTGAGAGGCGGGTAGTGGCTGCGATCAGAGTAAAGGGCGGCAACTCGAGCTGTACCGTGCGCGCACCCGGCCCTTTTCCAATCACAATATCAAGAGAGCCGTTCTCCATGGCGGGGTAGAGTGTTTCTTCCACCACACGCGGGAGCCGGTGCGCTTCATCAATAAATAAAATCTCACCTGCCTCAAGGTTGGTAAGGACGGAGGCAAGATCTCCCGCCCGCTCGATTGCTGGCCCTGCGGTGATACGCAAAGGAGCCTGCATCTCGCCTGCAATCACATGCGCGAGACTTGATTTTCCCAGTCCGGGCGGGCCGTAGAGGAGGATATGCTCGAGTGGCTCATTGCGGCTGCGAGCGGCCTCTATGGTAACCCGGAGATTATCCTTGAGATGGATCTGGCCGATATACTCATTCCACGCCCGGGGACGCAATGCGCGGTCGAGGTACTGATCAGAGCGTTTTTTCAGGGGAGAGGTAAACATGCTTGACAAAAGAATTTCAGCTTGCTACAATATTATACCATAAGAATAAAGATACGGAAAATAAGGGCGTAACAGGGTAACATTGCTCGGCGTTACACGTTACGTACTTTGAAGGCTTCGGTTACCTGTAGGCAATTACGGTCCGATTCTCGCATGACCGATCCGGGATTATCTTCGATGGGCGGTCTGGTTCCGACTGGATTGTTTCTCGAAATTATCCTTCTCCTATGCTTCCCAAAGCGTAGGGTATTGCCTACAGATACACGGAGCTTTTTTATTCGCCGCTGATGCGCGTTACCTCTTCAAGGGTAGTCGTTCCTTCAAGTACCCGCAAGAGCGCGTCTTCCCGCAGGGTGAGCATCCCCTGTGTTTCGGCAAGGCGCTGAATCTCTACGACGGTGGTACGCCGGCCGACACGCTCAACGAGCGGCTTACTCATAAAGAGCACTTCATATATTCCCACCTGTCCATGGTAGCCGGTGCGGCACTCCTTACACGGTTTTGTTTTGGAGATGGTGGTTATCTTTTTCGCATACGCCCCGCGAAATGAAGCGGGAATCTTTTTTATAGCCTGCTCCACCTCCTTTTTTATGGAGGCAGGGAGCGAGGTCTTTACCGCACACGCGGGGCAGATGCGCCGCACAAGCCGCTGGTTAATAATCGCAAGAAGGGATGCTGCTACCGTACGAGACTCAACTCCCAACGCCTCGAACCGTTCGAAAACCGCGGCCGCACTGTTTACATGAATAGTGGAGAGTACGAGATGCCCGGTATTCGATGCCTGCACCGCGATATCCGCGGTCTCCTTATCGCGTATCTCACCGATCATAATAATATTCGGATTTTGCCGCATGAGCGCGGGAAGGGCGCTCGCAAAGGTATAGCCCTCCTCTGGGTTTACCTGCGTTTGGATCACTCCGTTGATTCGGTATTCAATAGGGTCTTCCACGGTAATGACCTTTACCCCGCGGACATTCAATTTTTTCATCATGGCGTACATCGTGGTAGTTTTACCGCTGCTTGTGGGGCCGGTGGTGAGAATAAGGCCGGTGGGGGTGGAGAGAACCCGCTCAATATCCGGCAGGAGTGAGGCGCGAAAGCCAAGGTCAGCAAGCGCAAGGTTTTCAATCTCGCTTGCGAGGCGCAGCACCCGCACTACCGCAGTTTCCCCGTATCCTCCGGGGAGAATAGAGAGACGGGTATCAATCGTCGCAGTGTGCGTATAAATGCTGAAGCGCCCTTCCTGCGCATCCTTATGTGTCTGGGTGGCAAGGCCCCCGAGTATTTTGAGAGAGCTTAATACCGATTGATGGAAAATTTTATTCATCGAGGCGATATCCTCGAGCACTCCATCTACCCGAATCCGCACTAAGAACGATTCCCGGTCGGCTTCGAAGTGAATATCTGTGGCGTTGGCATGAAGCGCATAGGCCGTCACCCGCGGCAGAAACTCCTCAAACTTTGCCTTTGTGAGCATCTTTTCAAATGTCTCTCTTCCCTTCGGAAGGATTTTTTTTACCTCTTCCTGGAGGGTGGGCGCAATATGAATACCACGGGTAAGTTGCTGGGATGTTCCCGATTCATACAGCTCTTCGAGATATGTAATCTCTCCTGCTACCCGTTCCACCTCCTCCAGATCAGTGATTCCCTCAAACACTTTAAACACACCATCCTGGTACATTGTGATGAGCCCGGCGTCAACTGCGGCGGCGAGAATACGGTGTGCGGAAGCTCCTTCTGCGATAAGCTTCCGGATCGAATCGGTGAGCGTAAGTACCTCGTAGATACTAATCCTGCCTTTGTAGCGCAGGCCAAAACACTTGTCACAGCCGCGGCTGCGCCACAGCGTCGGCACCTCCTTTGGAATCTCAATACGCGCGCGCGGTGAGATCACCGAAAGCGCATGAAGGATCTTTTCTCTCTCACGCGGCGAGGCCTGGTACTGCTCTTTGCAGTATTCGCACAAGCGGCGAACCAGGCGCTGGGCAATACCAGCAACGAGTACATCGGGAATAAGGTGCGGTTTTACCCCTAATTCCAGAAGACGGGGAATAATACCCGCCGCATCATTGGTGTGGAGGGTAGAGAGCACGAGGTGGCCGGTGAGCGCGGCGTTTACCGCGGTCGTCGCCGTTTCACTGTCGCGGATCTCTCCGACCATAATCACATTCGGGTTTTGGCGCAGAATCGCCCGCAGCGCGTCTGCAAAGCTGTATTTGGCGCTTATCTGGGTCTGGGTGATACCCGGAATCTCATACTCGATAGGGTCTTCAATGGTGATTATCTTTTTCTCCGGGGTGCTGATGTGTTTGAGAAAGGTATAGAGCGTGGTCGTTTTTCCGGAGCCGGTGGGACCTGTGGTGAGTACGATGCCATTGGGTTGCGCGATGGCGGTAAGGAGTGTCTCTTTAATCTCTTCACGCAGTCCAAGCTGATCAACGGTAAGGAGTTTGAGCCCCACTCCCAGAAGCCGCAGTACAATCGTCTCTGTTTTTTTCTGCGGCACTACCGATACACGCACGTCTATTGAGCGCTCCACCACTCCCTTCTCGTTCGTTACCTTAATACGGAATCGCCCGTCCTGGCTTCGGTTCTTGATATTGATGATTACACCTGAAACGAGCTTTAAGCGGTTGACGAGATCCGTATAGAGCGCGACGGAGAGATTCGCAACGTCATGGAGCACTCCGTCCACACGGTAGCGTATCCGTATCTGCTGCGGCTCCGGTTCAATGTGGATGT
>CAYVXU010000007.1:5168-34255 GCA_964454705.1 uncultured Candidatus Saccharibacteria bacterium
TCGCGCCCGCGATAATGGTCTCAATAATTTCAGTAGTCGAGACGCGTTCGAGGTGCTGCTGAAGCGCCTGAAGATTTTTGATGCGCTCCTGAAAGGAGGTGAGTACATTTTTTGCAACCCGTAGCTCGCCCTGCAGAGGCGGCGGCGGCGGCACATACGAAGCGTATACTTTGAGCGCGTGTAAGAAGCTCGAGTGTGAGATAATGAAGAGCTCTGCGGTTATACCCTCCTTTTTCAAACGGTCCAACACCTCAATAGTCATGGGGTTGTGGGGGTCCTCTATGCCGATGAGGTACTTTTTCCCCTCGCGCTTGAATACCACTATGCGCGCCGCATCAGCTTCATTCTGGGAAATGGTAAATACGGCATCGGGATTAAGCGGCGCGATGCTTAGATTGATATAGTCAAGTTTCTCGGCAATCGCAAGGCGCTTCGCGGTGTCTTCCTCCGCTTTACGCCGCACTTCTGCAAGTGTTTCCTGCCGCTTGCTGCTGCCAGAGAGAGGTAGGGGAGCCATGCCTGTATGATAGCGAAAAAGGCGTGTATTCACAAGAAAAGGGGCGCCTCTTATAGCAAGAGACGCCCCCGAGTTTAGTCACACGGTTCACAACACAGCTGGGTAAGGTACATGAGAGGAGCAGGTTGATACGCGTACTCCCTGCGGAAGTCGCGGCGGGATCGGCGCAAGACCCGCTCTTCCCGCACGCGTGCATATTCCCGTCCCGGCACCAAGTCTTTGTATTCACCGAGTGACCACACAAGCTGGGCGTGCGCAAGTACCTTCGGCACATACTCTTTTGTTTCAGCCGGAAGATACTCCCGAATCTCCCAAAATGTCGTGCCGTCTCCCTCTGTTTCAGCCTTCTTGTTAGCTTCCACCGAGGCATTGAAGTACCGCAGCGCATCTGAATACGACCGGCCGTGTTCACTCCGCAGGCGGGCAAGCAACCCACATCCACTCCGGATATTTTGCCTGGGGTCATCCGGGTCAATATCTCGTGTGTGCTGGGGCATGAGTTGCATAACTCCCCGTGCTCCTTTTGCCGAGCGGGCAGTAGGGTTGCCGCCGCTCTCTACTGCAATAAGCCCCACTACCACATCCTCTTCGAGACCCTGGTCTTCACAGTAGTCTTTGATGGCGGCGCTGAATTTGCTGCGGATGTCTTCGAGCATCACCTTTACTCTCTCTGCTTTCTCCGGAACCCGAATGAGATCCCGCCTTACTTCAGCGATAATATTGTCTATTTCGAACTGACTTGCCGCATGAACAGTCTGGGGAAGGGTAAGAACCAATACGATTATGGAAAGAGCTCTTTTCACTTCTCACCTCCTTTTACTCGAGAAGAATCTTTATCTAGCATATTTTAAAGGCTTAGTCAAGCCAAAATTACACAGGAAACGCTGGCTACTGACTTTTATGCAATTTTTGTATTATAATTATTTTATCAGAGGGAACTTACTACGCGCAGAAGAACCGATAAAAGAGCTTTCATCAGTGAAGTGAGAGCTAAGGAGGAAACGATGCAGTATCTGTTGGCAGTAGCAGCGGTACTTTTCATTCTGATCTTCCCCACGGGGAGCTTCGCACAAGAGGGATTCTCGTTCGGGCTCGCTACGAGGGACTTCGGTTTCTCTGTCTCCCGCCACGCTGGATACGGATATGGGTACGGACCTGGCTACAGCGGGTACGGATTCCCTTCCGGTCCCTACCGCCCCGTCCCGAAGTTCTACGGATCCCCGATCGGGCACATGGAAGATCTCGGAAGGCCATTTCTTGGCCAGCCTGGAGGTTCGCTTTACGTCCCAAACTATGTTCCTATCTACGGGGCAAACAAGATCTATGCCGGGCCGCCGAAGTTCTTCGTCGAGGAGCCCGCACGTCGGCATCACGAACGTCGATATGAGCACGACGAATACTCATATCGGGAACGAAATGATAAGGTTCCCTCGCGCCCGCGCAACGGGTTCGACCGCGAGGGCTATCCACGTTACCGATAACCCAACTGTTCTTTGATCCGGAGGGCTATGCAGCAATGCATGGCTCTCCTTCTTTTTTTACCCATATAAAAATGCTAGCATGAACAAATGAATCAGTTGAAAATAGAGGGAGTTACCCGAACTCGTCTTGCACAGCTTGCGCGTGGGGTTGCAAAGGCGCTTCGGGGAGGAGACACTATCTCGCTTGAGGGAGAGTTGGGGAGCGGGAAAACCGCATTTGTGCAGGAACTTGCAAAAGCAATGGGGGTAAAAGACCGTGTCACGAGCCCTACGTTTGTGGTAGTGAAGCCGTATAAGATTGCAGTACCTTCATTATCATACCTTTACCATGTGGACTGTTATCGCCTGCAGAATCCTCAAGAGCTTACAAAGCTGGGTCTTGCTGAAATTCTTGAAGACCCCCGGGCAGTAACCGTAATAGAGTGGGGCGAGCGCGTCCGCGCGCTACGCCGGAGGTACTCACTCCGTATACAATTTATGTTCATGCGCTCACGCCTCCGCGCCCTTACCTTTATTGATCACGCCTCCGGGCGCTTTCTCAATGCCCTTACCACACGATAGGCAAATTTTTTGCATCCTCGACGGGAATGCCATTCTCCACCGGGCGTATCATGCCCTCCCCCCGCTTACCACGCGTGCCGGCACGCCCGTGCAGGCAGTGTATGGGTATGCACGCATTGTGCTTAAGGTATTGCGCGAGATAAAGCCCGCGTACTTCGCCGCCACCTTCGACCTCGCGGGCCCTACCTTCCGGCATGAGGCGTATGATGGCTATAAAGCTACCCGTGTAAAAACACCTGACGACCTTGTCTCGCAATTCCCGCCTGCAAAAGAACTTACCACTCTTCTTGGTATTCCTATTTACGAAAAGGAGGGGTTTGAGGCAGATGATCTTATCGGCACGATTGTTGCCCTCAGTGAGCGGGAGGATCCGCGGGTATGTAAGCTTATTATTACCGGCGATCTCGATACCCTTCAGCTTGTGAATAAAAATACGTTCGTGTACACGATGAAAAAAGGTATCAGTGAGGCGCAGATCTATGATGTGGATGCAGTAAAGGAGCGATTTCACCTCTTACCCCGGGAGCTCAATGACTACAAAGGCCTCAAGGGAGATCCCTCTGACAACATTCCGGGGGTAAAAGGAATAGGCGAAAAGACCGCCCAGCGCGCAATTGAAGCCGCGGGTTCTCTTGAAGCGCTTTATAAAAAACTTGAGGGGAAAAAGATGGGTATTGCGGGTCTCTCTCTCCGTATTCTTGAGAAGCTTCGGGCTGGGAGAGAGCAGGCGTTTTTCAGCCGTGAGCTCGCCACAATAAAACGGGATGTGGAGATTGCCTTTGAGCTCGAGGCATGCAAAACGAAACCCGTGGATCTAAAAAAGGTTGCGCCATTGCTGAAACAACTCGAGTTCCACACTCTCCTGAGGCAACTTGAGAGAAGCCAAGTGGGAGCGCCGCACAAAAGAAGCACGCCCGTGCGCCCCACGCCGGTGGTAGACGCGAGCGACATTACCGCAGCGCAAGGGTGGTTTGAGGGAGCGTGCGGCGATAAAAGAATTGGTCTCGCTCGCACCGAAGATGGCATATGGATATGTGCGCGAGAGAGTGAGGAGGTGCTCGTTGCGCACGAAGCCTCATTCGCAAAACTCCGCGGAGAATGGGAAAAGCTTTTTTCAGATCCGCAGGTACAGGTGGTATGTCATGGCGTAAAACCGCTTCTGCGACTTCTTTCTGCGGTGCGCATTATTCCACCACAGCTCATACATGATACCGAGATCGCGGCGTATCTTATCGATTCAGGAAGAGGGATATATACGTTCGAGAAGGTAGGAGAACGGGAAATGGGCACCGAGACTATCCTTCCCGGGGGAATCCGCCTTATCTTTACCCTCCATGAGCGTTTGCAAAAGGAGCTCAAAAAGAGGAACCTTGAATCGGTATACCGGGAGATTGAACTGCCGCTTACCCCTGTGCTTGCGGCGATGGAAGAGAAGGGAGTGCATGTTGATATCTCGTTTCTTTCGAAGCTGCGCACTACACTAGGAAAGAAGGTAAATACGATTGAGAGGAACATCTACAAACTTGCGGGGCGCGAATTTAATATTAACTCCCCTCCCCAGCTCTCCGAGGTGCTGTTTCGGGAGCTTCAGTTGGATACAAAGTCGGTGCGCAAGACGCCCGGAGGGGCGCTTTCCACGAACGCGCGTGAACTGCATCGCTTGAGCGGCGCGCATCCAATTGTAGACTGTGTGCTCCAGCACCGGGAACTTTCAAAACTTCTCTCCACCTATGTGGAGACACTCCCGAAGCTGGTGAATCCGGCAACCAACCGTGTGCACACCACCTTTATACAAACCGGGGCGGTTACCGGGCGGCTTGCCTCCGCGAATCCGAATCTGCAGAACATCCCTATCCGCACCGAAACGGGGCGGCTCATCCGCAACGCCTTCCTCGCCTCTCCCGGCTACCAGCTCGTGGCATTCGATTACTCCCAGCTTGAACTAAGAATTATCGCGGGGCTTTCCGGAGATGAAGCGATGATCGAAGCATTCAAGCGCCGGGAGGACATCCATATAAAAACCGCCGCACTGGTGAATAAGGTAAGACCCGAGGAGGTGACAAATGTGATGCGACGGGCCGCCAAAACGCTTAACTTCGGCATAATCTACGGCATCGGTGTGCGCTCATTTGCAGAATCTGCCGCGATTCCTCTTGCAGAGGCAAAGGAATTTTTTACGGCCTACTTCCGCGAGTTTGAGGGTATTCGAACGTATATTGCCCGCGTGAAAGAGCAGGCGCGTGCCGATGGGTACGTCGCGACACCCTTCGGACGCACACGGTATCTTCCCGAGTTAAAATATGGAGGATGGCAGGCGCGGCAGGCGGCGGAGCGCATGGCGGTGAATATGCCTATTCAAGGATGTGCGGCTGATTTGGTAAAATTAGCGATGATACGGGTGGCAGATGCGATTGCCGGCGGTTACAGGAAAGAGCGTGATGAGAAGATTCGGATGCTCCTGCAGGTGCACGATGAACTTTTATTTGAAGTTCGCGATACTATCGTGGACGAAGCGATTGAGCTCGTAAAACCAATTATGGAGGGGGTATTCCCTGCTCTTGCAGTTCCGCTCGCGGTTGAGGTTAAAGTCGGGACGCGCTGGGGCGAGATGCACCCCTGGAGAGGTAATGAAAAAGAGTGACGCGCAAGAGCGTACGAACCGAATGCATGCGCTCCTTGGCACGTTTGTACGGGGGCGCTGGCTTCTTGTTGCCGCAGGAGTGCTTTTATGGGTGCTTGTGCTCGCTCCATGGCGCGGTACGCCCTATATGGTGTCGTATCTCGCGTGGGGCGCAGCCCTTGTTGCCTGCTACGCTCTCACCAATATCGGCGCACACCTTGCGCTTTCGGCGGTAGGTGATCTTCCATCTGCCCGCCGCACCCTTTCATTGCTCGCGGCAGTACTCATCGGGATTGACCTCACGTTCTTCAGCATTGCGGTATGGGCAACCGGCGGAGTGGCAAGCCCGGTATTTGTGCTCTATTTTGTAAACATTACCATTGCCGCCCTTCTGCTTGGCGTTTCGGGTACGCTTCTTGCTGGCGGCGTTGCAATGGCGCTCTACACTCTTTTGGTATACTTCGAATATAAAAGCTGGATTCCGCATCAATCCGGTGCCGCACTCTTTAACGGGATATTTCGCGAACGTGCCCCCACCATCAACATGGCGGCAGTAGTGGACAGCAGTTTTGTAATTCTCACTCTCCTGGGAGCGATTACCAACCGGGAACTGCGGCTGCAGGATGTGCGGATACGCGAGCAGCAGGTACGTCTCGGTACAATCGTTCGTACCCTCCACGACGGCCTTATTTTTCTCGATGCACAGATGCGGGTGGTGTTTCTCAATCCCCGGGCAGAGGAGCTCCTCCGTACCGACAAGAGAAATATTATCGGCACCCCCCTCCATCTTGAGCGCTACGTAAAGGATACACACGGAAAAGAAGCAGTACGGGAGGTTATGACCCGTCCTTACCACCCCAAACGAATTGTGTTCTCGGGAGTAGTGGAGTCTACCATTGAGGTTACCCATACCGTGATAGGGAAAGAGGGCGCAGAGACCGGGCACCTCATTGTGCTCCATGATGTGACCCGTGAAGAGCTTATGAACCATATGAAAACAGAGTTTATCTCCATTGCCGCCCACCAGCTCCGCACGCCTATCTCCGGCATCAAATGGACTATGGAGAGCGTGCTTTCCGGTGATATGGGGCCGCTCACTCAAGACCAGAAGACGTATCTATCCCGTGCGGATGAGGCGAACGAACGCATGATCCGCCTTGTGAACGATCTCCTGAATGTCGCACGCATCGAGGAGGGGCGGTTTGGATACGAAATGAAACTCACCTCCTTTGAGAAGTTTCTTGAGGAGATAGTGCATACCACACGCCTCAAGGCCGATGCCAGGCACATTGACCTTGCACTTCAACTGTCCGCGCAGCCGCTCCCGCCATTTCTTTTTGATCCGGAACGCTTACGTCTTGCCTACGAAAATATTATTGATAACGCAATCTCTTATACCCCCGCAGGCGGCAAGGTTACCGTACGGGTAAACACGGATGGCTACCATGTGCGTGTAACAATCACGGATACCGGCATAGGGATTCCGCCTCATCAGCTGCCGCGTCTTTTCACTAAGTTCTTCCGCGCCGATAACGCGCTGAAGGTAAAGACCGACGGTACCGGCCTTGGATTATATCTTGCCCGCAACATCATCGAAGCCCACCACGGCACAATCCACGTAGAGTCAAAGTTGGGCGAAGGCACTGTATTTACCACCGTCCTTCCAATGAAACGCACTGCATAGCGTGTGCAAAGAAGCTATGGTACTATAAAGGCAGTATGCCCACACTCGAACCAGAAACTAAACCCTCTCCGGCGATTGTGTCTGATGCCACACCGCTTATTTTTGTGGTGGAAGACGATGATTTTCTCCGCGATCTTCTCGTGCGCAAACTCGTGCAAGAGGGATTCCGTGTCACGATTGCCGAAGACGGCAATACCGCGATGCAAAAGCTTAAAGAAGAGAAGCCGTACGTTATCCTCCTCGATCTTATCCTTCCCGGCATGGATGGCTTTGCGATCCTTAAATTCCTTCGTGCATCCACAGAGCTCAAGGACGTCCCCGTGCTTGTGCTTTCGAATCTTGGCCAGCGTGAGGATGTACAGCGCGCACTCCAGCTCGGCGCGAGTGATTACCTGGTAAAAGCCCACTTTACTCCGGCTGAAATACTCGCTAAATTAAAACAACTTATTCGGGATAAGTACGTGGTGTAACGTAGGTTACAGGGGAAAAAGAGAGAGGAATGGGAAAGGTGATGTATGGCGCACAAAGTAGTTTGTGCGCTGCTTCCTTTTACGGTTGAATTTTTTTGTAATCTGGTAGTATAGTGAGACAAGTTTATGCGCAGAAAAACGCTTTGGATAATTACAGGGATGATACTACTCGTGCTCGCTGCGGGGGTTGGCGTATATCTTCTTCCCGCAAAACAGTTCTCCTCCGGAGAATTCGGATTTAATCTCGCGTCCGAACCCTCACCGTCTCCCTCTCCCGCGCCTGCATACTCTCTTACCGGAACTGCGTGTCCCTATGCAGAGCGCCGGCCGCTTGCGGTAATGGTCTCGTCTGACGCGATTGCGCGCCCGCTCTCCGGCATAGGGTACGCAGATATCGTAGTGGAGATGCCGGTTATTACCGGCGGCATCACCCGGCTCATGGCGCTCTTTCAGTGCGGAGAGGCATCAACGATCGGAAGTATCCGCAGCGCCCGGCACGATTTTATTCCGCTCGCGCAACTGTTTGACGCGGTATACCTGCACTGGGGAGGGTCGCACTTCGCGCTCGACCGGCTTAAAGGTGGAGTCATCGATAATCTCGACGCACTTACAAACCGGTACAACGTCTATTACCGCTCAAGCAGGCTCTATGCCCCGCATAATGGCTTTACCACGCTCGACCGGGCATGGCAGGGAGTGGTGAAGGCAAGGTACCGCCAGACGAGCGAGTTCAGCGGTTTCCCACGCTTTCCGGAGCTCGAGATGCCGACTCCTTCGACTACGCCGGCAAATCTTGTGATTGCATACCCCGGCAGTTTTCGGGTGAGCTACGCCTATATGCCAGAGACAGGCCGCTATATTCGCTCACGTGCGGGGAAACCAGAAATTGATGCAACTACGGGCAAGGCTATCGAAACCGACAACGTGGTGGTGATCCGCGCGGAGTCTAAGCAGATAGAAGGGCAGTACAATGATATTAACCTCGAGAAGGGCGGGGAGGTAGTAGTCTATACCGCGGGGAATAGTGCACAAGGCCGGTGGGCATTTCACCACAATCCAAACCATCCCTCACTCGAACTGCTCGATCAGGCGGGAAATCCGCTGCGCCTGCGGCCAGGGACAACGTGGTTTCAGCTGGTAGAACCGCACGTGCAGGTTACATGGAGCCGCAAAACAACTACGGTGCCATGATTTATTTTCTCTACGGTGAAGACACCTTTCGCGCGCGCAGAAAAATAGACGACCTTCTCCGCCCGCAAAAGGAAGCAGAGAGAGGGGTGGCGTGGATTGATTTTGAAGAGGGGGTAGAGCAGTTTGTCCAGACAGTGCTTACCCCGTCGCTTTTTGGGTTGCGTCCCGTGGTGATCGGGAAGAATCCCTTCGCGCTCACTCCGGCCTCACGGGAACAGGTAGCACACGCACTAGGTGAGACAGCCACACACAGGCAAGAAACAGTTGACGTGCCAGCAATCATTCTGTGGCAGGAAGGAAAACCCAACATGCGTACCCGCCTTTTTAAAATACTTGCCACACCCCCTGTGCAATCCCAAGAGTTCCCGCTCTTGAGCGGTGAATCGCTTATACAGTTCGTGAAGCACGAAGGTCTCTCGCGCGGGATGAATCTTCCGCGGGAGGTAGTAAAAGAGCTTTGTGTCCGCACCAACAACGACCTGCGGCACATACACGAAGAACTCCACAAGCTCGCAAGTGTGAGTGCTGCCCCTACCCTCAACGATCTCGATCTGTTGGTGGCATCGAGCGCTCCCTCATCTATTTTTTCTCTCATTGATACGCTCGCACAAAAAAGAAAACGGCGCGCATACCAGCTTCTGAATGAGCTCTACGCGCAGGGCGCGACACCTCTCTATGTGCTTACCATGTGTGCGTACCAGATACGCAATTTGATGAAGGTGAAGTCGCTTCTTGAAAGCGGCATCTCGGCAACACAAATTGCCAAAGCGGCGCACCTTCATCCCTTTGTTGCATCAAAAGCGATTCCGCAGACCACCCTTTTTTCCCTCGATGAACTCCGTACGCTCCATGCGCGTCTCTTTGAAGCGGAACACGCAATAAAACAGGGCCGGATTGACCCTGTGGTGGCGGTGGACCTGCTCGTCGCGCAGTTTTAGGCTGCGGCGTGCTCGAACGCAGCAAGCCGGCGTGTCGCGCGGGATTTCTTTCGGCTCGCCGTTTTTGCGACAATCACACCTGTTTTCGCAGCTTTGTCATACGTCTGGTAATAGCGGGGAAGCAGTGCGCGTGCCTCCTCAAACTTTTTTTCAGCGAGGCGTAACCGCATTGCCTTCTCCACACTGCGAAGTGCTGCTCTGCGGCGGTCATTGAATACCTTGCGACGCATGCTGCTGCGCAAGGCCTTTGCTGCTGAACGGGTATTTGGCATGGGTCTACCCTACCTTACTTTCGCATTTCTTTCAAGAGGTCGCGCAATTCCGCTGCGTACTCAAACTCAAGGTTTCGTGCGGCGCGGCGCATCTCTTTTTCAAGCGTGCGGAGCGCCTCTTCTGTATTGTGGGCGGAGCGGAGGAGTTTTTGTGGGGAGGGATGCGGGGTTTTGCGCGGAGGAGGAGCCTCGTCTTTGAGCCATACCGGCATCTCTCGGATGCGGCGCGTTATGGTAGTGGGGGTAATGCGGTGTCGCTTGTTGTATGCGGCTTGGTACGCGCGCCTCCGCTCGGTTTCCTCCATTGCGCGCTGCATGGATGCGGTGACGGTATCACCATAGAGCACTACTTTTCCCTCCACGTGCCGCGCTGCTCTGCCGATAATCTGAATAAGCGTAGTCTCGTTTCGTAAGAATCCCTCCTTGTCGGCATCGAGCAC
Source organism: uncultured Candidatus Saccharibacteria bacterium (assembly GCA_964454705.1). GTDB lineage: Bacteria > Patescibacteriota > Minisyncoccia > CAYVXU01 > CAYVXU01 > CAYVXU01. Next base: position 15,343 of record CAYVXU010000007.1, read on the forward strand.
CCCTACAAAAGAGACTTCTGGCAAATCAAGCCCCTCCCGCAGGAGATTCACCCCGACGAGCGCGTCATGAGCGCCGGTGCGAAGGGAGTGCAGAATTTCGGGACGCTTCAGTGTGTGAATCTCGGAGTGCAGATACTCCACACGGATCCCCTCTCCCCGCAGATACTCCGCAAGCTCTTCGGCGAGGCGTTTGGTAAGGACAAGCACGAGCGATCGCTCACCACGATTTTTGCGCGCACGAATTTCTCCGAGTAAATGACCCATCTGTCCTTCGCTCGGATGCACCTGCACTTCGGGATCTAAGAGGCCGGTGGGGCGGATGAGCTGTTCGGTAATGAGAGGAGTGTTTGTGCGGGGGGTGTGACTTTTCGTGCGTTCGTAGATCCCCGGAGTGGCGGATACATATAGTACTTGTCCTGCCCGCTCCTCAAATTCCTCCAGCCGAAGCGGGCGATTATCGAGCGCGGAGGGAAGACGGAAGCCAAAATCTACCAGCACCTGTTTCCGCGCCTGGTCACCCCGCCACATCCCCCGGATCTGGGGGATGGTCATATGGGATTCATCAATGAAGGTGATGAAGTTCTTCGGAAAGAAATCGAGGAGCGCGTAAGGAGGTTCTCCCTCTTGGCGGAACGCGAGGTGGCGCGAGTAGTTTTCAATTCCCGAACAGTACCCGAGTTCGCGAAGCATTTCCAAATCGTAGCGTGTGCGGCGTTCGAGCCGCTCAATCTCAAGCAGCTTGTTTTCACGTTTCAACACACGCACGCGATCCGCTAACTCCGCCTCAATCCGCGCAAGCGCCACATGAAGCTTGGAATCGGGCGTAACGAAGTGCTTTGCCGGGTATAATGCGGTTTCCTGCAGAGATTCTCCCTGCGGCGCGACCGCACCAGAAGCGTCTACGGTAAGACGGTGCAGCGCTTCCACAGTATCCCCCAGAAGGGAGATGCGGATAACATTTCTTCCGGTTACCGGGTAGATATCCACTACATCGCCTCGTGTGCGAAAACTGCCCGGGAGAAAGGCAATGTCATTGCGCTCATACTGCAGCGCGGTGAGAGTTGAGAGAAGTGATTTCCGCGAGCGTTGCTCACCGCGCCGAAGGGTGAGTGCGAGGTTTTTATACTCCTGTGGGCTTCCGATACCATAGATGCATGACACCGAGGCAACGACAATCACATCAGTGCGCGAGAGCAGGTCTTGTGTAGTGGCGTGGCGGAGACGATCGATCACCTCATTGATGCTCGCGTCCTTTTCAATATAGGTATCGGTTTGGGGAATATACGCCTCCGGGAGGTAATAGTCGTAGTAACTCACAAAATAATGCACCGCGTTTTCAGGGAAAAAGGCGAGAAATTCCTGATAGAGCTGGCTTGCAAGAGTTTTATTGTGAGAAATCACGAGGGCAGGCCTTTGCAACCGTTCGATCACGTTCGCCATAGTGAATGTTTTGCCGGATCCGGTAACGCCGAGCAATGTTTGGTAGGGGTGGCCTTCGTTCACACGCGCCACAAGCGAGGCAATTGCCTGGGGCTGGTCGCCCATGGGCTGGTAGTCGGCATTGAGGCGAAATTGAACCATACAAGATTTTCCTTTATGATAAGGTCATGATCGCGTATGTAACCGGCACCGTGGTGGAGAAAGACGACGCCTCGGTAGTGCTCGATGTGCAAGGAGTGGGATATCGCGTATTTGTCACGGCGACTACCTTAGCACATCTTGCCGGAGTTGGAAACAAGGCGGCACTCCACACCCACCTCTATGTACGGGAGGACCAGCTTTCACTTTATGGGTTTGTAGCCCGGGAAGAACGTGCGCTCTTTACGCTTCTGCTGGGGGTATCTGGTGTGGGGCCGAAAGGAGCGCTGCGCATACTTTCGGCGGCTTCGCTCGATAAAATCCGTGCCGCGATCGCGGCGGGAGAGACTGCGTTTCTTACCAAAGTCTCCGGAATCGGCCCGAAAACCGCCCAAAAACTTATTCTCGAGCTTCGCGAGAAGATGAAGATAAAAGGAACAGCCCCCGCGGTTTTGCGCGAAGATGAAGATGCGGTGGACGCTCTCATTGCGCTTGGATACTCGCTCCGTGAAGCCCGGGACGCTGTGGAGAGGGTAGCAGCGACTGCAAAGGGAGTAGAAGGAAAAGTTACGCATGCACTAAAGATGCTTGGCGCAAAGAAATAACCACCGATCCTTTATGAATGTTACCTTTATCTCCGAACGAGACCGGCGAACATGGAATGCCTTTATCTCCTCACAGCCAGAGGGCTCCTACCTGCAATCATGGGAGTGGGGTGCTTTGCAGCGATCACTCGGCAGCATGCCCTATTATGCGGTATGCCACGAAGGAGGAGAGTGGGTCGCGGGCGCACTTGCGCTTGTGGAGGTATCGTCAGGCAATGACGTGGCACGCATATTCATCCCGCGCGGCCCTGTGGTAAAAAAAGGACTCAACGAAGAAGTGCATGAAGTGCGAGTAAAAACCATTACTGCGCTTACCACCGCCTTTCGCGCACACCCACACATGAAGCGGATGGTATATGTACGAGTGACGCCACTGTGGGAGAAACATCCCGCGAACGAAAAGGTGCTCCAAGAGGCAGGATTTTCCCCTGTTGCGAGAGGGGAATTTGCCGCGAATGTGAGTATTATCAATCTCGCAAAATCAGATGACGAACTCCTTGAATCTATGCGGCCTCATGCGCGTTACTCCATTCGCAGCGCGCGCGAGCGCGGGATACATGTTACTGCATATTCCTCCCTTGCGCGGAAACGGAAACTTGCAGAGGTATTCTGGAGATTGTGTACCCATCATGCGCCTCGGATCGTACAGAGCTATACACTCTACAAAAAAATGATTGAAGGAGGGTATACCGCGCCTCCTGCCGGGCCCCATCCGCAATTCGAATTCTTTTTTGCCGAGCACTCACATGCGCTTGCCGGCGCGGGCGTGGTGGTATACTTCGGTACACGCGCTACCGCACTCGCTGTGTTCTCGGTACGAGATGGGGATGACCATGCGCGGTATGCGCTCCATTGGGAAGCAATGAAGGAGGCGCGGAGGCGTGGATGTATTGAATATGATCTCGGGCATATTACTCCTTTGGGGACCACCCATTACCTCACCGATAGCGAAGAAGTATTCAAACGAAGTCTCGGCGGGTTCGATGTGTCGTACGTTGGCACGTGGGATAAACCCTTTCACGCCCCTTCGTACTGGTGGAGCCGTGTGGAGACATTCCTACGCACTCCGCGTCACGTGCTTTCTTCTCCGCAGAAACAGTAAACATGCTCTCTTGCCACCCTGTCGTGACGCATGCTAACGTAACGATGTTAATAATTTTTGCTCACATAACACGCTGATATGCCAAACGAGCCGCACACAGAGCACGAATTACCTCCCGCATCCCCGGAGGTAGTGCACAAATCGCCTGCCAGAGAGGACACGTATATACAGGGAGAAAAAAAGATGCCCCCGTTTCACAGCGCCCGGCATCAGGCAATTGGACTTACGCTCGTGGTAAAGGACATTGTAGCATATATTATTGAGGAGCCGCGGGCACGCTATGATGTGATCATTGGGACCGATTCACAGGGGCGGGTAATAGTTGATTTTGTAACTGCAATCGTGGTGCATCGGGTGGGCCATGGCGGCCGCTACTTCTGGCAGCGTTCGCACAAAGGCCCCATTCACAGCCTCCGTGAAAAACTCTACACCGAAACTATGCTTTCTATTGAAACTGCGGAGCGCTTTACCCAGCTTTTAAAAGAAGAGCTTGCGGCGCATCCCTCTGTCATCTATAACTTCGAGATCCATGTGGATGCCGGTGAAAACGGCCCCACCCGCGATGTCTTGCGGGAGGTAGTGGGAATGGTGCGCGGTTACGGCTATTACGTGCGGACAAAACCACAGTCCTATTGTGCCTCAAGCGTCGCAGACCGCCACGCCTAGCTAGCTTTTAGCTTGTTAGCTTGAACAACTCTGTGCTCAGGCTAATAAGCTAATGGAGCTAAGTAGCTAATCGTGCCCCCATAGCTCAGTGGATAGAGCGCAGGCCTCCCTCTGGGCCGGAGGCCGGACCACCTTAAGGTAGCATGTATTATGTGTATTTATTGCAGAGTGATAAAACCCAACGATTCTATATTGGGCAGACGGATAATATAGAAGCCAGGGTGAGACGACATAATGAAGGCCGGGCGCCCTCTACCCGAAGAGATGTGCCATGGAAATTACTCGGTTCTGAAAAGTATGATACGAGAGAAGAAGCCCGTTGGAGGGAGTATTCAATAAAGAAAAGTTATGCATTAAAGAAAAAGTTTATTAGTTCATTCACGTCCCTATAGCTCAACGGATAGAGTGCAGGCCTCCGGAGCCTGAGATCGAGGTTCGATTCCTCGTAGGGACGCCAAATAGAATAGAACGTGGTTTTAAAGGAAGTTAATACTTTTCGAATCGAACCTGAAGAATTTTGGTATGAAAAAAACCACAAATGGCCTTTCGTTTATTCTTAAGCCCTCAAACAAGAATAGTGTAGGAGTGTTTGCCCTGCACGGTATTGCAAAAGACACGTACATGGAATTGTTTTTAGCTGATTTTCAGGAAGAGGTACGGGATGAAAAAGACGTACCAGAAGAATTACAGGGTTTTTGTCTTAACCGTGAAGACGGGAAACTTTTATGTCCAAAGTATTTTAACAGTATGGATATTGGCAATTATTTAAACCATTCAGAAAACGCCAATTTAAGATACGAAAGGGGCAGGGGGTACTTTGCGGCTCGTGATATTAAAAAAGGGGAGGAATTGTTTGCAAATTATAGACAATTAGGAGAGCCGAGTGAAAAAAGAGATGCATATTATAAATAAGGCGACAGTCTTCAAGGGCGGCTAAGGTACACACCAAACCGTCCTTTTATTTTGTGATATAATGAGTAAATGCTTTCACTTTTTCCATTTCTCGCGGCGGTGCTGCAGGCGAGTTCTATCACGCTCGATAAGATAACCCTTTCGATCAGGAGAGTAAATTTCAAAACCTACACAGGGGCGAGTTTTCCTCTGATATTTTTGATTACCTTCATCGTATTTCTTATCTTCCGGCCGCCGCTTTCATTTGATCTGCTCGCCGGAAATCTATGGTGGTTGTTATTGGTTTCCATTGCAATGACTATCACCTCCAATCTCATGTTCTATCGGGCGCTCGACGACGACAAACTGGGGGAAATTCAAACACTCGATCTTTTGCACAATATTCCTATCGTTATCTTTTCAAGCCTTATTTTTACGGACGAACGAAATGTTGCCGTAATCATTCCGGCGCTCGTTGCGTCGTGCGCGGTTATATGGTCTCACTGGGAGCGCCACCATTTTTCCATAGCGAAATACACACTCCCGTTTCTTGTGTGGTCGCTTTCCGTGGCCTCGGTCGGTGCTCCCATCTCAAAAGTGCTTCTCGCGAGCTGGAACCCCATATCACTGGAGCTAGTGCGTTCCGGTGCGGTCGCGGTGGTGCTTGGTCCATTATTTTTCGGCTACGCGAGTAAGGTCTCGCTAAAGACATTTCTCCTTTTAGTTGCTACCAACATACTTACCTCGATTGCATGGATCTTATTCTATTTTAGCTATCAACGTTCGGGGGTTGTGTATACCATTCTGATATTTTCAATTCAGCCTCTGCTTGTCTACCTTGCGTCCGTTCTTTTTTTGAAAGAGTCTTTGCAGTGGAAGAAAGCAACCGCGTTTGTTATTGTGTTACTGTCGATCGGTATTGCACAAATCATCGGTTAGCGGCATATGACTCCTCACAATAAAGCATTTCTTCTTATTGTATCGGTAGTAGTGATTGCCGGGGTTGCGGTATATCTGCGAAGCCTGCCGCCATTGCGTTACCTTGTGCTCGATCCAGCGAACTTTACGGAGTGCAAAGAAGCGATGCGGGGACGACTCGCCGAGACCTCGCCTGCGATCTGCTATTTTCGGGGCCGCGCCTTTATTGAGGCACCATCCACGTCTTACCCCTCCACGGGACCTCTGCGCCTGCGCGGAGAAATAGGGTGTCTTCCCAAGCGCACGGGAGGTCCCCAGACACTCGAATGTGCATATGGCCTGCGCGATGAGAAGGGCCTGTACTATGCGCTGCGTAATATTCCCGAGGAAAATCTTATTGCAGGCAAATTGACGCCCGGAAGAGAAGTGGAGGTTTCGGGTATATTCACTCCAAGCGAGTCGGGACCCTATGAGACGGCGGGTGTGATTGAAGTATCCGGATGGCAGGAGGCGAATACTACATATATATCTCCCCAAACAACTCCTCGTTCGGCGATTGCCTCATACCCGGATAGGCCTCTTGTGCTTGTGCCTTCGTCCCCCGTTTCTCCACGATTTGTGGTAGAGCATCGCTCCGCGCTCAATAACAAAGTGATCACCCTGCGCGGTGCGGTGGTGTTTTCGCTCTCCAAAGAAAAGGCATGTCCGCCCGACCGGGGTGCGTGCGGACGGCCGCTTGTAGTGCTTGCTGAAAACGCCTCTTCCTCACGGGATAAAAACTTTGATATTACGGTATTTCTGCGTGAAGACGACCGTGCGTACCAACAAGGTTTATATGTGTTGTTGCGGGGAGTAGTGATAGGAAGCAAAAAAGAGGTATATGCGTACCGCGAGGAGTAGAAGCGCCCCTACTTGCACCAGCTTTCATTCCGCGGTATACTAAAGAAAAAGAGCCGGACATGCAAAGACGCGAAAACGGACAAATAGAAGGAGTTTCAAAGTGAGCACCACGCACGGGCGTGGTGCTTTGTTCTTTACCAAGAAAGATGAGGTGGAGAATGACCAGGCAGGAATTTTTACTGATGCCCCTTGGTCAGATTTGGCGGGAAATCAAGGATGGTGGCAGGTTGATGGGAGAAAACATTGCCCGTGGTATCCGCGAACTTCGTGGCACCGCACCCCCTTTCGAGCACTATAAGCCGAACGGATTCTACCTTCCCGGCCTGCTTGCGCCGGGCCCAATATTTCGCACCGTATGCGACAAGATCAACGAGATTTCAGGGGGAGCGCTTCGGCTCCACATACCGGAAATCGGGCACGCACCTGCATACCTCAACATCAATGCCCGTCCCTATCGTGAAGCGCTTCAGCGGCTGGAGATGGAGTACCAGCGGTTCCATCCAGAGTTCGTGATCGGGCACAGCTGGGGAGGGCTTCTGGGCGCACTCTTCTTCTTGAGGCACTATCCCGATATCAAAGTGGCGGTGCTTATTGCTTCTCCGGTAGCAGGAACCCCTTACACACCACTCAAGTGGGCCGCGAGGATTCTCCTGCGCGTGAACCAGGACAGGCTTGCCCCCCAGCTTGCGTCTGCCCGGGCAAAGATTCGCGACGCTTCCGTCTCCGAGCGGATCATCACAATCTCTGCTCGTGAGAAGGCAGATCCTATCGCCCCTCCCGAGCGGTGCTATGTACACGGGGCATTCAATGTGATCCTCTCGGACGGGTCCGCAGAGTCGCACATCGGCATGGCATCCTCTTCGCTCCAGATGATCGTGGAGCTCGTGCAGCAACGTCTTAGCACCGTTCCCAATCCGCCTCCTTTCCCTCGAAAACTCAATGGCGCGCGACCTCCCCTCGCGCACATGCTTCACTGAAGAGGCAAGACTCGAAAGAGCCTTGCCTCTTTCCTTATTACCGTGCTACCGTGCGGCGGAAAAACATGCTACGATAGGCGATATCCTATGTTCAGACTTACGTTTCACGGCGCGGCAAAGGAGGTAACCGGATCAAACTATCTCATTGAGTCCGGAGACACCAAAATACTTGTGGACTGCGGAATGTTTCAGGGAGGAACGTTCTGTGAACCCCGCAACTACGAGCCCTTTGGATATGATCCGAAAGAAATTGCCGCCGTAGTGGTAACCCACGCACATCTTGACCACACCGGCAGGCTGCCAAAGCTTTTTCGGGAAGGGTTTCGCGGGAAAGTGTTTGTGACTCCTCCCACGCGGGATCTCACTGAACTTATTCTCGACGATAGCGCGGATCTTATCGGACGCGAGGCTGAGCGTGACCGTCACGAGCCGCTTTACTCGAGAAAGGATGTGGAGGGGGTGGTACAGAAATGTTTCACGAACGTGGCTTACGACGAGCCGGTGCAGATTGCACCAGACATCACATTTCAGTTTCACGATGCGGGGCATATTCTTGGCTCGGCGGTGGCAGAGGTATCGGTGAACGGCCGCATAATTGTATTCTCGGGTGACTTGGGAAACGCTCCCACCCCGCTTCTTGCGCCGCCCACGCGCATTACCGAGGCAGATTATCTTGTCATTGAGTCTACCCATGGTAACCGGATTCACGAGGACCGTGATGCGCGACGTCAGGAGCTCGAAGATGTGATTGAAGATACCGTTGCGAAGCGCGGCGTATTGTTGCTCCCCGCATTCGCGCTCGAACGCACCCAGGAGATTCTCTTTGAGCTTAATACGCTTGCCGAACACCGGCGTATCCCACAGATACCCGTGTATATTGATAGCCCGCTCGCGATCAAAGCGACGGCCATCTACCACGCCCATCAGAAGTATTTCAATGGAGAGGCCCGGCTTCTTATCCGTTCAGGGGATGATCTTTTTAAATTTCCCAACCTCCACTTCACTGAAACATCACAACAGTCAAAGGAAATTGCGAACGTGCCTTCACCGAAGATGATTCTCGCCGGATCTGGCATGTCTACTGGCGGGAGGATTCTCCATCACGAAAAACGATATCTTCCGGGAGAGGAAAACACACTTCTCATAATCAGCTTCCAGGCGGAGCGGTCCCGCGGGCGCCGGCTGCTTGAGGGGGCGGGGGAAATAGAAATCATGGGAGAGATGATTCCGGTGCGTGCCCGCGTGGTCGCAATCGGGGGGTACTCGGCGCACGCTGATCAGCAGCAGCTGATCGACTGGGTCCGGCCTATGCGTGCCCGGCTTACGCGCGTAGTGGTAACGCACGGCGAAGAGAAGCCCGCAGAGGCACTTGCCGGAAGAATACGAGACGAACTTGCGATCGATGCAATTATTCCTTCACGGGGCGACTCAATAGTACTCGAATAAGTGTGCGCAGCATGCTAGAATAGGAGGTATCCTGCTATGACATCAAAATTTCGAAAGAAATTTTGATGCCTCAATTTTGACTTTTGCATTTTGAATTTTGATTTAAATTATCGCATGCGAGGCGGGAACTCTTATAAAATTTGCGTGTCGGGTTCGGCCATTTCAGAGATTTGCTCGGAGCGCGCACTTCACTTAGCCGAAGAGCTCGGTAAGGAGATTGTGCGCCAAAACGGCATTCTGCTCACCGGAGCCACCACCGGCATTCCCTTCTGGTCTGCGAAGGGGATTAAGCAGGCAGGAGGGCTCTCGATAGGATTTTCGCCAGCAGCATCTGAACGGGAGCACGTGAAAGTCTACCGTCTGCCCATTGATTACTTTGATGTCATTGTCTACACCGGCTTCAACTATTCAGGCAGAAACCTTCTCTTGACGCGGGCCGCAGAGGCAGTCATTGTAGTATGTGGACGCATCGGTACACTCAACGAGTTTACGGTGGCGTTTGAGGATCACAAACCTATCGGTGTACTTGAGGAAACGGGCGGCACCGCAGATATGATTCGTGAGCTGGTTGCGCGGTCGCATCGCGGTCCCGGCAAAATTGTCTATAGCTCCGATCCCAAGGCGCTTTTGAGTGAGGTGATCACGCTTATCAATAAAGACCGGGCATAATGGCGCGTACTGCCACAAAAAAAGAAAAACCCCTCGGGATAGTTACCCACTACTTCGGGAATATCGGAGTCGCGGTAATTAAATTGTCCCAACCGCTCGCGGCGGGAGACTCCGTTTTTATTAAGGGCGCTACCACAGATTTTTCACAGAAGGTGACCTCTATGCAGATTGAGCATGAAGCGGTGCAGAAAGCAAAAAAAGGCCAATCGATAGGGCTTAAGGTAAACGCACGCGTGCGGGAGGGAGATGCGGTCTTTAAGGTCCCGGAAAAATGACCGAGACGAGCCCGCACGACACGCTTACACTACGCTCTCGTCAAAGGTGGTTTTGGATTGCCTTTGCGATTACGATCGTAAGCCCTCTTGCGGGCATTATTTTAGGAACTGCGTTTAGCCTCGAGGAGGACGCGCGGCGGGAGGGAAAGATGATTCTTGCGCTTGCAGTTCCTTGGCTCATCATCTCCCTCTACCTTCTCTCCAAGGCTCTCACCGAAGCGTAATATTCGTGCGGTATGAATCGGCAATTTTGGTTTGCCACTGCCATGCTTGCCGGGACAATTACCGGCGTGGGAATGTTTGCGATTCCCAAGGCAATCGAAACGTCCGGCCTTCTCGCCGGGTTTTTTCATCTCCTCTTTCTTACCGCGGTCATACTCACAGTACACCTCGCCTACGGTGATATTGTGCTCCACAACGGGGCGCACAAGCGCCTTATGGGATACGCCGGGTACTATTTCGGTACGGGAGGCAGGGTAGTCGCGCTCATCGCCACGGTCGCCGGGCTTATGGGTGCGCTACTTGCGTATATACTGGTGGGCGGTATATTTCTCCACAATATACTTGAGTTTGCAGGGATTACTCTTTCCATAGAGGCCGCGCGGTGGATTTTTTTTGTGCTGGGAACCATTGGCATTGCGAGCGGGGTGCGCGCAATCGGTGAGGTGGAGTTGCTGGGAAGTGTAGCAATTGCGGTCATGATCCTCGCGCTTTTTTTGGTAAGCGTTCCCTATCCCTCTCGCCTTGCGCCTGCGGCACACGATCTTGCCGGTATCGCCATGCCCTATGGCGTTATTCTCTTTGCATTGGGAGGCCGAGCGGCTATCGAGGAGATGCGGGAATCATTTGTAGGAGACCCTGCGCAGTACCGGCGGGCAATCAGTGCGGGCACGCTTATTCCCGCACTGCTGTATCTCTTATTTGCGATCGCGGTGCTCGCTCTAAGCCCGCAGGGGGTAAGTGAAGAGGCGTTTCAGGGAATGCGATTGATTGTGGGAGAGAAAATTATTGTATTCGGTGCAATACTTGGTATATTCGCGGTATTCAAAGCGTATATTGCGATTGGCCTCAATGTGATGAAAACGCTCTGGTATGATGTGGGGATGCATAAGAGCCTTGCGCTCGCGAGCGCAGTAGGACTTCCTGCGGGAGCCTATCTCCTTGGAGTGGAAAACTATATTACTGTAGTAGCAGGTGCGGGAGTTGTTATGGGCGGTATTGAAGGCGCGCTCGTGCTATTGATGCACAAACGTCTTGTTGCGGTATCGTCAGCAGGCATCTCACCACCCATACGCATCATGCCGCCCGTGCGCTACGGAATTATCGGAATATTTCTTCTTGGTATTCTCTATCACTTTTACTTTCTACTTGCAGATATTTAATGCGTAATCATTTTTCCGCTCTAGAGTAGGGCCAAAATCGCCGCGTGTGGACGAAAACGCGGAGCGAGAATAGTTCTATTTTTCTAGATAGAGACGATGCCAATACGAATTCTTTTTCTCTTGCTTGTTTTTTTAATCCCACTTGGTACACGTATTACTCTTTTTGCGAGCGAACCTCTTATTGAGTACCAATCAGGGTTTCTTTACGTGACCGATCTTCTTCTTGCGGGGTTTGTGGTGACCACGCTCATCGGGCATCGCGAGAAGATTGTTCCGCATATTATACTTCGCGCCCTTCTCTTCGGAATGCCAGTGCTGCTTGTGCTGATGGCGTTTCTCTCTATCCTCGCCGGCGGGATCTCCCTTCACGAGGCATACTCACTTGTTCGTTTGGTTTTATATGTACTTTTTTTTCTTAGCGCATGTGCGATACCGATCGATTCGCGCTCATATCTGCTTACCCTTGTGGCGGCCGGTTGCGTGCAAGCGGCCATTGCAGTTGCTCAATTTGCGCTCCAGCACGATCTTGGACTTGCCCATATTGAAGCGGGGCCGCTCAATACAGGTATCGACGGTGTTGCCGAGTTTCGCGCCGATCACGGAATTTTTCTGCGCGCATACGGTACATTCCCGCATCCCAACACACTCGCGCTCTTTCTTAGTATATGTCTCATTGCATGGTGGTATACCGCATGGGAGTACGTCGCGCACTCCACAAGGCGGCTTTTGATAGAGGGAACAGCCGGAGCGCTCCTCGTCACCGGTTTCATGATGACGTTTTCAAGGGCGTACCTCGCCATTATGGGCGCAGGTTTTCTTTTTTTATTGCTCACCGCACTGCGCCGCGGGGGGCGTGAATGGATACAAAAGGCGGTGATACTGGGAGCAAGCGCGGTGGTGCTCTCTGTGCTGCTCTTACCCGAACTCTCGGCGCGTTTTTCTCTCTCCGCGAATGACACAAACCTTGCAGAACGGGCATTTTATAGTGATGCCGCTTTTGGGTTTATTCGCGAACATCCGCTCCTTGGAGTGGGGCTTGGCAATTTTACCACCGCACTCGCGCAAAAGGTTCAATCGCTCGAGATGTGGATGCTGCAGCCCGCGCACAATGTCTATCTGCTTGTAGCAAGTGAGATTGGGGTAGCGGGATTTCTTGTTCTCTGCGCTCTCCTTGCGTATAGTATGGCGAGCGCCTTGCGAAGCGGTGGAGCCGCACGGTGGAGCGCAGGCATGATTGCGCTTCTTATCCTCTCGGGCCTCTTTGATCACTCCCTCTGGACGCTTGGGCAGGGACAACTGCTTTTTTGGGTGATACTCGCGCATGTCGCAAAGGAAAGCGGCGAGTACTCCTCGTTGGGCGGAAGCGAGCAGTCTTTAGTTCAAAGTTTAAAATGAAAAGTTCAAAATTTTTGGATTTTGACTTGTACTTTTGAATTTTGAGTTTTGACTTTTAAATTTTGCAACGCAGTTTTCCTATAACCTATCACCTATAAGCTATAACCTTCTTCACTACAGCGGAAAGCTATATATGCTAGACTAAATAGTATGCGATTCATTGGCGATTTTCATATTCACTCGCGGTATTCGCGCGCTACCTCCAAAGATATGAATTTGGAGAATCTTGATATCTGGGCGCGTATCAAGGGGATGCAGGTGCTCGGTACCGGAGACTTCACGAACCCCGCTTGGTTTAAAGACTTGAAAACAAAACTCGAGCCGGCTGAACCGGGGCTCTACCGGCTCAAACGCGCATACCACACGCCATCCGCTGTGTTCCCCGGCACCACACCGGGCGAGACACGGTTTATCCTTACCGTTGAAATCTCAAACATCTACTCAAAAAACGGAAGAACGCGCAGGATTCATAATCTTGTGTTCGCTCCCTCGCTTGAGATCGCAGAGAAGATTAATACCCATCTCTCGTGGGTGGGTAATCTTGCTTCTGATGGAAGGCCAATTCTTGGCCTTGATTCTGAAGAACTCGTGAAGATTGTGTTGGGCGTCTCACCAGAGTGTGTTGTTATCCCCGCACACGCGTGGACGCCGTGGTTTAGCCTGTTCGGCTCCATGTCCGGCTTCGATACCATCGAAGAATGCTTCGGCAAATATACAGAGCATATATTTGCGATTGAAACCGGCCTCTCCTCTGACCCCGCCATGAACAGGCGCGTCTCATCGCTCGATCAAGTGAGCCTCATTTCAAATTCCGACTCCCACTCGCTTACCCGTATCGGGAGAGAGGCGAATATATTCGATACCGAACTCTCTTATGCGGGTGTGATTCGCGCGATCCGCTCAAACAGTCCGCCACACTTTACGGGCACTATTGAATTTTTTCCGGAAGAGGGAAAATACCACTACGACGGGCATCGTAATTGCGGGGTACGCTTCACCCCCGAGGAGACAAAAGCGCACAAGGGGAGATGCCCTAAGTGCGACAAGCCCCTCACTGTGGGAGTGCTTGCGCGGGTAGAGGAACTTGCCGATAAAAGCGAATCCGAGGCCCGCCCCACCATGCCGGTGCATCATCTTATTCCTCTTGATCAGATTATTGCAGACGCGCTTGGGACGGGGGTAGAGACAAAAGGAGTAAAGGAGGCGTACCGCGCATTCATACAGGCATACGGCAACGAATTTCGGGTACTTTTGGAAACTTCACGCGACGAACTTTCTACGGTCGGTTACCCTCACATTGCCGAGGGAATCATGAAGGTGCGGGAGGGAAAGGTGCATATTAATCCCGGATACGATGGGGAATATGGTTCAATCCGCATATTCGATGAGGCAACGCCTGCCGCGAGCCAGCAGAGCCTCTTTTAAAAGTGCGCATCGACTCGCGGGACTCTACGAAGATCTGCGCTTTCGTTTTGGGCCGCAGGGATGGTGGCCGGTAACCCACAGCTTTCCAGATCCACGCTTTGAGGTGGTGGCAGGAGCAATCCTTACCCAGCATACCGCATGGGCAAATGTGCAGAGGGCGCTTGGGCGTCTCGCGCAGGCTCGTGCGGGTACTCCAAAGGCTGTCGCATCAATTTCCTGTGCGCATCTGGAGGCTCTCATCCGTTCATCAGGATACTTCCGTGAGAAAGCAAGGAAACTACGAGAGTTCTCTCAATTTCTACTCTCACGTTACCACGGAAATCTCGATTCGCTCTTTGCGAGTGAAACGCCTGTACTGCGGGAGCATCTCTTGGGGGTATACGGAATAGGGCCGGAAACCGCAGACTGTATTATCCTCTACGCGGCAGGAAAACCTACTTTTGTAGTTGATGCCTATACGCGTCGCTTCTGTGCCGCGCATCATCTCGTGGCGGATCCCCATCGCATTTCTTATGCGTATCTGCAGAACTATTTTATGAGCTATCTCCCGCCATCCGTAGATGTGTATCAGGAATTCCATGCACTTATCGTTCGATGGGGGAAGGAAGGGCGTAGGGGCTCACCGAGGCGGGCCGTCGCCTCGGCGGAGCAGGCTGTGGCCTCGCGAAGGCGGGCCGTCGCCGCACCCGCCTTGCTACGCGTGAACGTGGCAGACCGGAGCGGGCTTTTGTCCCGCGAAGGCGAGTCAGAATGAATAGAGTGAGACAGACGGCACAAACCAGCGCTGTTTCAACATATACGAATACGCTATAATAGCGTTATGAAATTTATTGCTACACCGCTTATTTCCGTGATCGTTCTCCTTGTTGCGTTGGGGGCGCTTTCTCTCGCGGTGAGCGAACTTTCTGCGCCACCGGCCCAGCCGCACACCGCAACCTACCGTGCTTCCCGCAACTCTACTATTACGCCCCGCGGGAGCGCGAATGCGGCTCCGCGAGTTTCGGGTGAAGCGCAGCCAGCCGGGGGACGAGCATCGGGCAAGGATGCAGCAGAAGAAAAAAAGCCAATTCGCAGAATCACCATTGAGGAGTATCTGCGCGATCCGAGCCAGATACGGCAATTCGTATCATTTCAGGAAGGGAGGAAGGGCACGCTCTTGGCGCAGGGAGACGTGCAGGACATTCTCCTGCCGCCCTCTATCCGCAGGCGCATGGAGGAAGGGTTCCGGCTCGGCGGTCTTCTCGAAAATCTCCCCGGAGACGCCACTTTTGATACGCCGGCAGGATTTAACGAGCTCCTGAAGCACGCATTCAACCGGGCGGCAGAGCTTGGGCATATCTCCACTGAAAAAGCGGCGAGGGCTACGAACGCAATCTCCGCCTCACGTGTGTTTTCACCTGCCGCACGCGAGGCGGAAGCAAATCGGGTAGTGAACAACCCCGCGTTTTATAAAGCATCGCGTGAGTATGAGAACGAATTTGCAGATAGCATACTTAGCCGCCTCCGCGAACGGGTAAGCCCTTCCTCACCTCCTTCTGCACTGCGCCAGGGAGGGGGAGGGAACGAGTGCTATGGTGAGAGACAGCCCGATTACCAACTCGGCATGAACGCGTTTACCTGCGAATGCGATGAGTGCTGTATCTGCATCGAAAGCTACGACATCTGCATCTTAAACGGCTGTGAAGACGGCTGCCGGTTAGGTGGTTCAGAGGTATATATCTGGGACCAGGAGACACTCACCTGCGGCTGCGGGCAGTTTTTTGAACCCCTCGGCACCTGCTAGTCCCGTTAGAAGTAAGCCACGATCCGCCCACATACATAGTTGGTAAGGAGGCGGAGGATATACCTGTTCAATTCTGTGCTACAAGAGCTTTCCTCCTTCGGGCGGTGGCTGTGCCACGCTTACCGTATGGCGGAATTCTAACGGGATTTGCAACAGCTTCTTTTTCGTGTACGGTAGAGAGATGAAAAACGCAGAACTCGCCACTCTCTTGCGCGAGATTGCCCAGTATCTCGAGATGGAAGATGTGCCGTTTAAACCACGGGCTTATGAGCGCGCGGCGCTCTCCATCGAAAACCTTGCCGAGGATATTACAGAGGTATACGCGCAGGGAGGGCGAAAGGCGATTGAGGCAATCCCGGGTGTGGGAGCGCATATTGCCGAAAAAATTGAAGAGTTTATAAAAAAAGGGAGCATTGCCTACTACGCGAAATTGAAGCGTAAGACTCCGGTTAACCTCGCTGAAATTACCCGTGTAGAAGGAGTGGGGCCTAAGGTGGCGCGCGCGCTCTACAGGAAACTAAAGATAACAAACCTGAAAGAGCTTGAGGAGGCGGCCCGGGAAGGAAAGATACGGAAACTCACGGGTTTTGGCGTCCGGTCAGAACAAAAAATTCTCAAAGGCATAGAGTTCCTGAAGAGTGATGGGGGACGATTTGTGCTCGGGCTCGTGGAGCCGTATGTAGAGCGAATTGCCAACGCGGTAAAAGAGGCTCCAACAGTCACCCGGTGTATGGTGGTAGGATCATACCGGCGGCGGAAAGAGACGATCGGAGATATTGATATTCTTGCGATTGCCCGCAAGCCAGTGGAAGCCATGAAAGCACTTATCTCCATGCCGGAGGTGGCGCATGTGTACGGACAGGGAACGACCAAGGCAAATATCCGCCTTCGTAACGGTATGGATGCAGACTTGCGAATAGTTCCGGAGCGGAGCTGGGGAGCGGCGCTCAACTACTTCACAGGTTCAAAGGCGCACAATATTGCACTGCGCCGTATCGCGCTTGCCAGGAAATGGAAATTAAGTGAGTACGGACTGTTTAGAGGAACGCGGTATATTGGCGGCAGAACCGAGGAAGAGTTATACAAACTCCTTGGACTGCGCTACATCGAGCCGGAACTTCGGGAAAATGAAGATGAGATTGAGGCAGCAAAGGAGAATCGCCTCCCGCGCCTCATCGGGTACAATGATCTCAAAGGAGATTTGCAGATTCAGACTGACTGGACCGATGGAGCTGATTCCATTGAGCACATGGCAGAGGCGGGGCGTGCCATGGGGCTTGAGTACATCGCAATTACCGACCATACGCGCTCGCTTGCAATGACCCGCGGAGCCGATGAGAAGAAATTACGTTTACAAATGAAGGCGATCGATGCGCTCAACATGCGATATCGCGCACGGGGAGCGCGCTTTACCGTACTCAAAGGGGCAGAGGTAAATATTTTAAAAGACGGGTCACTTGATATAGACGATGCGACACTGCAGCAGCTTGACGTAGTAGGGATCGCGGTACACTCGCATTTTTCCATGAGCCGTAGTGAGATGACCGCACGGATTACGAAGGCAATGCGGCATCCTCATACTCATATCCTCTTCCATCCTACCGGCAGGATTATCAACAAACGGGCAGCGTATGAGGTAGATATGGAAGCGCTCATTGCGGCTGCCCGCATCACCGGTACCCTGCTTGAAATAGATGCATACCCGGAGCGTCTTGATCTCAAGGACGAGTTTATCCGTCGGGCGGTGAAGAGGGGTGTGAAGCTTACCATTGATTCGGATGCGCACGCGGCATCGCACATCGATTTTTTACGGTACGGGATTGCGCAAGCACGTCGGGGATGGGCAGAGAAGAAAGACATCGCGAATACACTCCCTCTTAAGGAATTTCTGAAGTTACTCAAACACAGGTAACCCTCCTCGGATAAAACCATAGTTAAAGATAAATCAAAAATCAAAATGCAAAAGTCCCCGAAGCAGACAAGTCTGACTTGTCGCAACGGGGCAGGCAAAATTAATGAATCAACATTTTCAGAACGAAAATTTTGATACTATCATTTTGAGATTTGATTTTTGAATTTTGACTTATTACTAACGTGCATCGGGAAATTTCTGCAGGCACTGTTATCTTTCGCCGGGATGAAGGGAAAATAAAATTCCTGCTCCTCTATCACGGAGGAGGATATTGGAATTTTCCTAAGGGGAAAATTGGTGCGGGAGAGGATGAACTGCGCGCCGCGCTCCGTGAAGCTGAAGAAGAAACGGGTATACCTCGCAAGCATCTTCGTGTGCTTCCCAATTTCAGAATGTCCCATAAATGGGTGTATCGCTCCCGCGGAGAAAATATCTTTAAGGTGGTAATTTTCTTTCTGGTAGTCACTGCAGTGGGCCAGGTGATTATTTCGGCGAAGGAACACGCACAGGGGTATGCGTGGCTGCTTTACAAGGATGCGCGCAAGATTCTCAAACATAAGAACACGCTGCGCGTGCTTGAGGCTGCGTACCGTCGAGTTCTCGAACAAAAAAATCACTAAACGCATGGGATACCAGCAAAAACTCTCGTCGTTTGCCCGCGCGGTATACACCGCTGTCCGCGCGATTCCCCGCGGCAGGGTAATAACCTACCGGGAGGTTGCGTATGCAATCGGCAGGCCGCGCGCTGTCCGCGCAGTCGGAAATACGCTCAACAAAAATCGCGATACCACGGTTCCTTGCCACCGGGTGGTCCGCAGTGACGGCAGGGTCGGAGGATATGCATGGGGGAGCAGGCAAAAAGAACGGATTTTGATCGCTGAAGGAGTAAAAGTAAAGAAGGGAAAGATACTCCGTTTCGCATAACAACACCGCCTCACAGGAGGCGGTGTTGAGTGTGGGTGGCGTGCGAAGAATGGCTACTTTTGTAC
>CAYVXU010000008.1:0-7477 GCA_964454705.1 uncultured Candidatus Saccharibacteria bacterium
GATCTGGCGGCAAACGACCTCAAGAAGATTTCAGATGTGGTAGAGGAGAAGTATAAAGTAGAGGGAGATCTGCGGCGCGAGATATCCGGGAATATAAAACATCTGCGCGATGTGAGCGCGTACCGAGGCCTGCGCCATATGAAGGGATTGCCCGTGCGCGGCCAGCGTACCCGTACGAACTCAAGAACTCGCAGAGGTAATGTGCGCCGCACGATGGGATCCGGGAAGAGATCCGTAGAGAAGAAATAACAGCGCCCAAAAGGGCGTAAATCCCAAATCACAAATTCCAAATCCCAAACAATGACCAAAATTCAACCTATCAAAATACCAAACGTTTCGACTATTCGGTCATTGAAATTTGTTTGGAATTTGGTGCTTGGAGTTTGGAATTTAATATAGGTATGGGCAAGAAACGTATCATAAAAAAGACCGCCGAACAGATGATCGCAGAGCGCGAGGAGCTCGAGTCAACTATCCAGCGCGCCGGCGAAAAAGTTACTTCAAAGAAAGCCGCCAAAGGGCAGGCCCATATTTTGGCTACCTATAACAATGTGCTTATCACTATGACCGACGCAGGGGGGAACGTGCTTGCATGGGCATCTGCGGGCGCACTTGGATTCCGCGGTGCAAAGAAAGCCACTCCTTTTGCCTCTACCAAGGTAGCAGAAGCAGTCACCGAGAAGATTAAAAAATCAGGGCTCGAGGAGGTGGAAGTCTATGTAAAAGGCATCGGAGCCGGGCGGGACGCCGCAATACGTGCGCTTGCGAATCAGGGGCTTCACATCAGCCTCATTCGCGACGTGACTCCCATTCCTCATAACGGCTGCCGTCCTCCTAAAGTGCGCAGAGTCTAAAAAGCTAATGACTCATAACGGATAACTATGCGGGGTGAACCAAAATGCAAAATGTGCCGCAGAGCAGGAGAGAGGCTTTTTATTAAGGCCGAACGCTGCAGTTCGCCAAAATGCGCCGCGGTACGCAAACCCTATCCGCCCGGTATGCACGGTAAATCGCGCAGACGGGGCGCGTCTCAATACGGTATTCAGCTAAGAGATAAACAGAAGGTACGGTACGTGTATAATCTTTCCGAATCACAGCTGCGGCGGTATGTAACGAATGCGTCCCAAAAGAAGGGTTCCGCTCCCCAGTTTATCCTTCAGATGCTCGAGCGGCGTCTTGATAACGTTCTTTTCCGTCTTGGCATGGCAAAGTCCCGGCTTATTGCCCGGCAGGTCGTAGGGCATGGGCATATTTTTGTGAACGGCAGGAAGGTGAATATTCCTTCTTACCAGGTAAAAGTGGGAGACCGCATTACCATAAAACCCACGAGCACTGAACTTGCGTTCTTCCGGCATCTCGCAAAGGAAGGCGCTGACGGCCAGGCTCCGGCATTGCCTGCCTGCCTCTCGTGGGATCCCCAAAAGAAAGAAGGGGTGGTAACCGCGCTGCCCGTGCTCGATACTGCTGATTTTATGTACAATGTGCAAAATATAATCGAATTTTATTCCCGATGATATGAAAATTTCTACACCAGAAAAGCCCCGCATTATCCTCTCCGAAAACAATCGGGCTATTTTTGAAATAGACGGGCTCTATCCGGGATACGGAATGACCATCGGCAACGCCCTTCGCCGGGTGCTGCTGTCGTCGCTCGAAGGGGCCGCGATTACCACCGTGAAAATAAAAGGGGTAAGCCATGAATTCTCCACGATTCCGTACGTGCTTGAGGATGTGGTAGAGATCATGCTCAATCTTAAACAAGTGCGCATGAAGCTGCACGGCGGCGAACCGCAGTGGATCTCCCTTAAGGCAAAGGGCGCAAAAGAGGTAAAAGCGGGCGATATCAGCGCACCCTCGCAGGTGGAGATCGTAAATCCCGATCTGCATCTGGTAACACTTACCGACAAAAAGGCCGAGCTTGAAATGGATTTGGAGGTACAAAATAGCATCGGCTACGAGACGCGCGAGGAGCGGCGCCGTGAAAAGGTAGAGATCGGCACCATTGCGCTCGATGCGATTTACTCGCCCGTGCGGCGGGTGAACTATGAGGTGGAAAACATGCGCGTAGGGGAGCGCACCGACTATAACCGTCTGCGCATCTCCATAGAAACTGACGGTACTATCTCCGCAGAGGATGCGTTTACCGCGGCTTCGAAAATTCTTGTTGACCACTTCCAGCGCCTTACCGAATTTCAGGAACCGCTCGCCGAAGCACAAGGAGAAGCAAAGGGGGAAGTGGCAGAAGAGGCAAGCGAAGAGGAAGGGGATACCACGAAAATGAAGATAGCCGATCTGGATCTTCCTACGCGGATTATCAATGTGCTTGCGAAAGAGGGCGTGAAATCGGTCGCAGGGCTTATTCGCAAATCTGAAGAGCAGCTCGAAGAGGTGGAGGGCCTTGGGCCGGCGGGGGTAAAAGAGGTAAAGAAGGTGCTGGGGCGCCTTGGGCTTACCCTCAAACAAAAACCAAGTGAATCAGAGGAATAACCGCGCGTTATGAGGCATTTCAAAAAAGGGCGAACACTGCATCGCAAGAGAGATCCACGGCGGGCGCTCATTAAGGGACTTGCCCAGCAGGTAGTGCTCCATGGCCGGATTGTGACTACTGAAGCCAAGGCAAAGGAAGTGCGACCGGTAGTAGAGAAGCTGGTGACCAAAGCGCGCACACGCAGCCTTCATGCCCGTCGCGAACTTGCGCGCGTGCTTGGGAAAACGGCAGTGAAAAAACTTGTCGATGAAATTGCGCCCAAGTTTGAAGCGCGGCCCGGCGGGTACACTCGCATTATCAAACTGGGAACGCGCCCGAGCGATCGCGCTCCGAAAGCCCGCATCGAATTTGTTGCATAAACGTATGAAGGCGACCTCACAGCCGGTTATTCATAAAATTGATGCCGAGGGGGAGATTTTAGGCCGTCTTGCGACAAGAGTGGCGTTTATTTTACAGGGCAAACATGCCCCGCACTACCAACCCAACGTCTTGAGTGGGGAGATTGTTGAGATTGCGCATATTGACCGGCTGAAAATAGATTCCCGCAAAGCAGAAGGGAAGATGTATTACCGCCATTCGGGGTATCCGGGCGGCATCCGCAGTTTTTCCCTTGCCGAACTATTTAAAAAAGATCCGGAAAAGGTATTTCGTAAAACCGTCTTTGATATGCTTCCCAAGAACCGGCTGCGACATCGTATGATTAAAATGCTCCGGTTTGTAAGTGAATAAACCTATGGCAAGCGCAGTAAAAAAATCATCGCCAAAAAAGAGCGAAAAAGCTACTGTTACACCCTTTACTGAAGCAGTAGGGCGGCGTAAAACCTCAAGCGCGCGCGTGCGGCTCTTTGCGCAGGGTACTGGCATTGTGATCAACAGCCGGCCGCTTGAAAAGTACTTTCCGCTCGCGGAGCTGCAGGCTTCAGTGGAGGCGCCGCTTAAAAAACTGAAACTCGAGGGAGCATTCAGTGTGGATGCGCATGTCTACGGCGGCGGCATTCGCGGACAGGCTGAAGCAGTCCGGCATGGTATTGCACGGGCGCTCGTAAAATCTGATCCCGAGCACCGCACACGGCTTAAACGGGCCGGGTATCTCAAGCGTGATCCGCGCATGAAAGAGCGGCGCAAATATGGGCTCAAGAAAGCGCGCAGGGCGCCGCAGTGGAGCAAAAGGTAAAAACCCAATCTTCCCTCCGCTCACGGAAGAAATTTGGAACATTTTCAGAAAGTGTCCGAAAATCCATAACTCCTCGCTTCGCTCGTGCTCCTTCGCCAAGGCTTCGGCGGCACGCAGTCAAACAGATGGATTTTTACCGGACACTTTCTCTCAATGGTCGTGCATTTCTTCTAAGTGAGCGATAGGAAAGACTGGGTTTTATTGGTAGAGGAGGGCAAAGGAATAGAGTTTTTTGGAAAGAAAAGGTAAAAAGACCCATGCATGCATGAGATCTGCTCTTGACAGATTGCCATTCTCTATAGTATAATTATACTGGTAACTTGAGAACTTGTCTGACACACCACTGCGGCAATGAAGCCGCTGGTAAGAAGAGGAAAGGGAGGAAACGCCAATGGGTACCGCCTCAACGATGACAACGAGACAGTTTAGGGAGTTTGCCGGAGCCGTGCTCCGCGCACTCCCCGACGATCTCGATCCTACCACCGCGCAACGGTGGATTGAGAATCAGGAAAGCTTGCGCAGAGTTCTCCACCAGGCGCTCACGCCGGATGGCAACAAGCAGGCCAGCAACCTCTACCCCGTCTACGTGGACTACGACCTTTCGGTTGAGGACGCGGTGAAGCTTGGCCGCTACGACTGGGCAAACTCCGATATCACGAGCAAACACTTCCCGACACAGCGCACGGGCACGGCCCAGATCGAGGTGCGCCTCGTGCACTTCGACCGCGTCATCTCGACCGATGACGCCCTGCGCGAGCTCGACCGCATGGGCCTGCGCCCCGCCGAGCTCCACGAGCTTCTCACGCTTGGTGCCACACACCCCAACCTCCAGAGGAAGTTCCCGGTGATCGCGCTGGGCTCCGTCTGGCAGGACTCGCACGACGACCGCTACTGCGCGTTTCTCGATAGGAACGGCTCGAAGCGCAACCTGAACTTGAACTGGATCGAGAATGACTGGAACGAGAACTGTCGGTTCGCCGCGGTCCGCTACTCACTTCACGCCCTGCCTTTCGCGGGGCTTTTCGGTGGGGCTGCCTGCTTGTACCAGCCGCCGAGCATCCGGCCTATTTGTGTGAGATGTTCAGAAAGGTGAATGTAGCGCTTGCTCGAAAGCGCATTGCTTTCCCACGCTACTTGCAAGAAAAATTTGAGCACATCGAGCTTGAGAATCGCGTGTGCGATGCGCGGTTGCTTGCGGTCTTTTGCAGAATAACTCGCAATCACAATCTGCTCCACGACCTCAAGAAAGAGCCCATCAATTTTCGTGCCTAATGAATAGCGCGAGGTCTTCGGAAAATGTTTTACATACTCCTGCCAGAGCTTGTAGGTTGCGACAAGCTTGTGGAGTACCGAGAGGTTCGGACCCGTGCGGGGGGGGGGCGACTAAGCGGTCATTCATGATGCGACAATTACCTTATACATTGGAAGATATTGCGAACCCTGAAAATCTCCTTGGCGCGTGGCGTGAGTTTGTGCGGGGCAAGCGCATGAAGCGCGATGTACAAATTTTTGCATTGCATTTAATGGACAATATTATCGAACTTCATGATGAACTACTCCATCATACCTATCGCCACGGCGGCTATCAAGCGTTCAATATCTGCGACCCCAAGCCGCGCAACATCCACAAGGCGAGCGTGCGCGACCGGCTCGTACACCACACAATCTATCGCAAGCTCTACCCCTTTTTTGACAACCGTTTTGTCGCTGATTCGTTCTCGTGCCGCAAATGGAAGGGCACGCACCGCGCGCTGAATCGCTTTCGGGCATGTGCGCGCAAAGCGAGTCATAACCATACCCGTACGTGCTGGGTGCTCAAGTGCGATATTAAAAAGTTCTTTGCGAGTGTGGATCAAGAGATTCTTATGGATATTCTTGCAAAATATATTCCCGATCCTAACGTCCTGTCGCTGCTTAACAATGTTATTGGGAGTTTCTACTCGACCCATGCAGGTGTCGGTCTCCCGCTCGGCAACCTCACCTCACAGCTCTTCGTAAACATTTATATGAATGAGTTTGATAAATTTGTAAGGCATGCGCTCACCGCAAAATATTATGTGCGCTACGCAGATGACTTTGTATTGCTTTCGCACGAGAAGGCGTGGCTTGAGGAGAGCATTGCGCACATTGATGCGTTTTTGCGCACTAAGCTCAAGCTCACGTTGCATCCTGACAAGCTCTTTCTTAAAACCATCGCGTCGGGCGTGGATTTTCTTGGTTGGGTGCACTTCCCCTATCATCGGGTGTTGCGCACTGTGACGAAGAGGCGGATGTTCAAGCGCGTTACTCTTTCACCAAAAGAGGAAACGTACCGATCATATCTCGGACTTTTGAGCCATGGCGATACAAAGAAGTTACAAAACGAGCTTGCAAAAAGCTATCTTTTGGCAAGAGACGAAAACTAATGTTTATTTTGAATAACAAGAAAGGCCCCGCGCGAAATGGCGGGGGAGTGGAATGTTTATATTCCAAAGTTAATCGAGTAGAGCGTATCCGTATCGAAATAGTAGAGCTGTTCGTCGCGGGGGTTGTAGAAACATGAGCGTGCGTCGCTTGGCTCGATGATGGTAAATACATTGCGCTTGTCGCGGCCGTCTATTTCGGCAAACGACAGGCGATTTTTTTCGAGCACGGTAAAGTGAAGCGAGTCATTCTGATGCCACCATACGTCGAGAATGGGTTCATCAGTATGCATAAGCTGGTCACTTGAAAATTCCTGCCGGTAGGGAATATCCGGGCCAAGATACCATTCTTCAATATAGAACATGCCGATATCATACTCATTCCAGTACAGAAGCTTAAGGGTATCCGGAGAGAAGCGTGCCCGGTGTACGTTATCGGCTACCCTCAAGGGATCGCGCGTGCCTTCAGAGAGAAACCAAAGCGTTGCGTCTGCGTCAATGAAGGCGGTACCGGAAGAAGAGGGAATAATCGAGACAATCGCGGCAGAGGTGGTGGCAAGAAGGGTAGTGATATTTGTGCCGTTGAGATCGGAGTAACCAAATGCTCCTCCGTTTGTGTCGGCCTGCCAGAGACGGTTCCCGAGCGCTGTGTACGTGTTCGTGGGACGAACAGAAATTTTCTGCAATGTGCGTGAGGCGGTATTGAGCACAAAGAGCGCATTGTTCTTGAGAAAATAGATACGCCGCGCGTCGCGGGGATGCCACGTAAATTTGGTAGGCGCACCGGAGCGTAGAATCTCCGCATAAGGGATATTCCGTGCCGCGTTTGCCGTTTGTACCATGCGCCAGAAGTCGATCGGCGCGCCCCCCCGTTGCAGCGGCTGTACAATCAACCGGGTCGTCGTGGGGGTGTGAAGCCGGAAGAATGCGCGTTCATTATCGGGGCTTACAGCAACATCTTTGAGCGTGGCGCGAAAGGGGTAGGTAGCAACCAATTCACGTAATTGCGGTGCGGCAATCGGAGCAGTAAAGAGCTGGGTGCGCGCTGGTTCTGCTGGTTTTATGCCTTGCAGAGACTCTGCCGTGGAAGTAGTAACGGTGAAGAGCACGCGATCAAAGTCATCCGAAGCCCACACGCCGCCCACCTCTTCAAAGATCGGCACAGGAGCGATATCGCGCTTGATGAGGGTTATGTCGAATAATTCGGTAACGATGCCTTCCTTTACAGGAAGATTTTTTTCCCAGGAGTAATAGCCGTCTTTTTCAATAACAATACGATACGTATCGGGCGCTAATCCGCTCACCAGCACCCGGTTGCTCAAGAGCGAGGTACGGCGGGTAATGGTGTCGTTAAGTAAAATACGCGTATCCCGGTGGGGAGTGCGTACAAAAAGTCCGCCGGGTTTTTTTATT
>CAYVXU010000008.1:7487-33867 GCA_964454705.1 uncultured Candidatus Saccharibacteria bacterium
CGCGAGAAATCAAAACGAAAGCCGCTTGAATAGAGAATGGTAAGAGGGGCTATGACGAGGAAGAGCGCAACAATAAAATAAAACAGCAGCCTTCTTGTGGTATGCGTCATATATGTTCATTATAAGCTTGTTCGTTGTATAGCGAAAAGCCCTGAATGAGAGCGACACGCCCACTTCACGGCCATAAACCGGGCTTTGCTCTGACGTGGGTTGCCAGTGAGATGGGAGCGTGAGTATGATAGGTGCATGTCGGAATATTTTGAAATAGACGGCGCGCGCCGGTTGGAAGGAGAAATTGAGGTGGGGGGAGCAAAAAACTCTGTCCTTATCGCGCTCGCCGCGGCATTACTCACGCGCACTCGTACCCGCCTGTATAATGTGCCCCGTATTGCCGACGTAATACAGATGGAGCGGATACTGAAAAGTGTTGGCGCCGATATCCGCTGGGACGGCGCGCACGAGCTTTCATTTTCCGCGCCGCACATTGAAAGCACGCACCTTGATCACGAAGGAGTAGGAGCGCTCCGTGCGTCTATCGTACTCGCGGCTCCGCTTGCGGTGCGTACGAAGCGCTTTCGGATCCCGCATCCAGGGGGATGCCAGATAGGCGCGCGCAGTATTGATCCGCACCTTGGGGTGCTTGCGGAGTTTGGCGCTCGCATCAGCGTGCGGGAGAGTTTTTACTATATTGAGGTACCCCGTTTGCGGGCGGCACACGTCCAATTAAGGGAGATGAGTGTAACGGCTACAGAGATCGCCATGATGGTAGCATCCGCTGTGGGCGGCGAGAGCATCATAAATGGAGCGGCTGCTGAACCGGGCGTGCAGGATCTCTGCCACATGCTCGTGAGGATGGGTGCGCGTATCCGCGGTATTGGTACTCACACGCTGCTGGTGCGGGGTGTGTCGCGGTTGCGCGGAATTACCCATTCCGTAATCCCCGACCCAATCGAAGCCGGAACATTTCTCGCGCTTATTGCGGCAACCCGGGGAAGGGGAGTAATCCGGAATGTGGTGCCAGAACACATTGGTATTGAACTCGCGAAAGCACGGGATGCCGGAGTAGCATTTACCCTGCGCAACCAAAAGAGAGCGGTACGCGGCTGGGGTTATCGAACGGCAGATATTGTAGTGAAGCATCCCTCGCGGCTCGCGGCGCTCCGGAAGCTCCATAATATGCCCTACCCCGGCTTTAGCGCGGATCTCCTCCCGCCATTTGCGGTGCTGATGACACAAGCGGAGGGGAGTACGATCATTCACGACTGGATGTATGAGGGGCGGTTAAAGTATGTAGATGAGCTCGTACGGATGGGAGCCAATGCGCTCGTAATGGATCCCCACCGCGTGCTTGTTACCGGCCCCACACCGCTCTACGGGCAGGATATTACGAGCCTTGATATCCGCGCCGGAGCCACACTTGTGATCGCCGGTCTTATTGCAGAAGGAAAAACGAGACTATATGATATTGCGAAGATCGACCGCGGTTACGAACGGCTTGAAGAGCGGCTCGCCGCGCTCGGCGCGCACATTGAACGGAAGCAAACACCATAAATCCCAAATCACAAATTCCAAATCCCAAACAATGACCAAAATTAAAATTTCCAAAATTCGAGATGTTTTGATCATTTGGTCATTGAGATTTGTTTGGAATTTGGTGCTTGGAGTTTGGAATTTTCATATCATATGAACTGGTGGGTGAGTAAAATCGGTATTGATCTTGGGACGGCGAATACCATTGTCTATGTTCCTAGGCAAGGGATCATTATCAATGAGCCTACGGTAGTAGCAATCTCTTTACAGGATAACGAGGTGCTTGCGGTGGGTGTGGAGGCGAAGGCGATGCTTGGGAAAACCCCTGAAACCATCATTGCCCAGCGGCCGCTCAAGGACGGGGTAATTGCCGATTACCGCACTACCGAGGCGATGCTCCGGTATTTTATTGATAAAGCGAGCGGGCCGATCCGTCTCCTGCGGCCGGAGGTGATGATCTCGGTGCCCGCCGGCATTACCTCTACCGAACGCAGAGCAGTAATTGATGCCGCGATTGCCGCGGGAGCGAAAGCGGCTTATGTAGTAAAAGAGCCGGTGCTTGCCGCAATCGGTGCCGGTATTCCCATTAACACGCCGTCGGGAAACCTTATTATTGACGTGGGCGGAGGCACTTCAGAAGTTGCGGTTATTTCACTCGGCGGCATTGTGGCGGTTGCTTCGGCCCGTGTGGGGGGCAACAAACTCGACCAGGCCATTGCGGAGTATATCCGTAAAAAGCATAATCTTGCTATCGGCGAGCGCACCGCCGAAGAGATTAAGATTGCGATTGGCTCGGCCATACCCGTAGAACGCGAGGAGGCGCTTGAAATCAGAGGGCGGGATCTCGTGCACGGACTTCCCAAGACCATCGAGATTTCCACGAATGAGGTACACGAGGCGATTGAGGAACAGCTTGGTGAGATTGTGCGTACCGTAAAAACCGTGCTCCAGAATACTCCTCCCGAGCTTGCCGCCGATGTGATGGATAAGGGCATGGTGGTCGCGGGCGGCGGAGCGCTCCTGCGCAACCTCGATGTGCTGCTTTCCCAGGAGACCGGCGTACCATGCTATGTAGCTGATGAACCGCTCTTGTGTGTAGCAAAGGGAACCGGCGTGGCGCTTGAGAATTTGGAAATATACAAGAGAAGCATTATGTCGAAAAAATAAATCAAAATTCAAAATGCAAAACTCAAAATGATGGTATCAAAATTTTCGTTCCGAAAATTTTGATTCATTAATTTTGACTTTTGCATTTTGAATTTTGATTTACGCATGTATGGTAATCGGTATCCATGCGCTTGCCGCGTGCAATCCTGCTCGTACTGGGGTAGAAGAGTACTGCTTCCAGCTTATCCGGCATATGCTCGCGCTGCCGGAATCGGGCAGGCATCGCTTTATTTTATATGTAAAATCAGGGCAGGGGAAGTATGCGCAAAAACTGTTTTCCCCTCCGCCGTTTACCCGGGTACAGGAACTCGCAAGCCCTGTGCTGTGGACCCAAGTACGCCTTTCCTATGAGATGATGCGCCGGCCGCCCGGTGCATTATTTATTCCGGCGCATGTACTCCCTGTGTGGCATCCGGCGCGGAGTATCGTGAGCATCCATGGGCTTGAGTTTGAGTACTTTCCCGAATACTACTCCATGTTCCACCGTGCATATCTGCGCGCGACTACCCGCTATGCGCTTTTGCATGCACGCGAAGTTATTGTTCCCTCACTTACCACGAAGCATGATCTTCTCCACCGATATGGAGGCAATGCGGAGAAGATTCATGTTATTCCCTTTGGTGTTCCCGAAGTCCCGCACGAAATACCAGAATTTACCCCCCTCAAGCCGTATCTATGTTATATCGGGAGGATCGAATTGCGCAAAAATGTACACCGCCTGATTGAGGCGTTTCTTTTGTGGAAGAAAAAGACCCATGCTCCCCATGAGCTTGTGCTTGCGGGAAAGCCCGGCTATGGATACGACACTATTGCGCAATCGTTCGGAAACGGCACCCAGCCGATACGCACCATGGGGTATGTGAATGAGGAAATGAAGTGGGCGCTTCTTGCCCATGCCGACATGCTGGTATTTCCCACCCTCTATGAGGGCTTTGGGATGCCTATTCTTGAGGCGCAGGCCGCGGGCACTCCCGTGCTTACCTCGCGCGGATCTGCGTGCGAAGAGGTAGCAGGGCTTACCGGGGCATATTTTGTTTCCCCCGAAAATATAGAAGAGATCGCAGAAGGGATAGAAACAATAATTACCGATCCGCACTTACGCGCCTCGCTTGTGCGCGGCGGCAAAGAAAATCTTGCCCGCTACTCATGGGAGCGCACCGCCCGCGAGACGCTAAAAGTGATTATTGGTTAAGAAGAAAATTTCCTCTTCCCTCCCACTTCAGCAAGAAACTGGGAAAGGGGAAAAACCCAATCTTCCCCCCGCTCACGGAAGAAATTTTGAAAATTGCACAGAGGTATCTGAAAATCCACAACTTGACGCTTCGCGCCTTGCGCCACCGCTAAAGCTACGGCGGCACGCGGTCGAACAAGTGGATTTTTGCCAGCTACCTCTTTGTGCAATTTTCTCGCATTTCTTCCAAGTGAGCGGCAGGAAAGGCTTGGTTTTTATTCTAGAAAGGGCCGAATGAGCGCGAGGGCTTGGTGAAGTAAGGAAAGAATTTTGTATTGCCTATATTTAAAAGGTATGTAAATGTAAAGAGGCTCGTTCACAACTTATAAGGAGGAGAGAGATGGGTAATGCATACGCGAAGGCAGGGGTGGATTACAAAAAAATCGGAGTGCTCAAGGAGCTTATGAAAGAGGTATGCCGGCGCACCAACGATTTCCCACGCGTGCGCTCGGTAGATGTCATGCCTCGTGCCCACGGTGCTTCTTTTTCCTACCACGGGCCCTACCATAACGACCACTCATTCATTACTACGATGGAGGGGCTCGGGAACAAGAGCTGGATTGCAGAGTAGATGTATCAGGAAACGGGCAACCCCTCCTACTTCTGCGGTATCGGCTTTGATAACATCCTCATGGCGGCAAACGACAACATTGCCCACGGTGCCTTGCCGATACTCTATATGGACGAGATTGCAGCAGGGCAAAGCGAATAGTTCAGTGACCGGCGGCGGGCAGAGGTAATTGCCGAGAGCTATTTTGCGGGGTGTAAGCTTATTGGCGCGGCGCTTGGCGGCGGCGAATCTCCTGCGCTTCGTTACCTCATACAACCTGTTCCCCCGGTAAAGGATGCATCGGTGTGTTCAGGAACTGTGGTGGGTCTCATCGTGCCTCGCAAGAAGGAGGTTACCGGAGAAGCGCTTGTGCCAGGAGACGCCATTATTGGGGTAACCTCATCGGGGCTCCATTCAAATGGCATCACACTCCTTATCGAGCGCGTTATGAAGCTGCCGAAGAAATTTATGACGCGGCTCTTAAACGGGTATACGCTTGGTGAAGAGGCGCTTATACCCACACGGTCGTATGTGGGATTAGTTGACTGGATTCTTTCGCGCCATGTGGAGGTGCATAAGTACTTACCGGGAACCGGCGGAGGAGTCGCAAAGCTTGCGGCCGATCCGCGGCCGTTCCAATACCGAATCATCCACTGGCCGGGCAACATTCCGCCTATTTTTACCTTTCTGCACGAAACGTGCAAAATTCCACTCTCCGACTGCCTTACCACTTTCAACTGGGGGATCGGGTTCTACGTAATGGTCCCTACTCATGAGATCTCGCGGGTGCTTAGTATTGCAAGCATGGCCGGCTACGAAGCATACATGCTCGGGTATGTAGAAAAAGCCGGTCCTTTAGGGAGGAGGGTAATCATGGAACCCTTCCATAATCTCTATCTCCAGCCCCCGGATGAGTGAAACACGTTTACAGAAGCGGATTGCCCACGGGCAATTCGCTTTTCTCTTGCCAGCGACTTACTCCATGCTACACTGCCAATAGGTATGCGAGTAGCCCTTGTGCACGAATATATTACACAGATGGGTGGCGCCGAGAGAGTGTTACAGGTGCTCCATGAGATGTACCCGAATGCCCCTATTTATACCTTTTTGTGGAATGAGGCGCTCCGGCCGCATTTTCCCCACGCGCAGATTCGCACCTCGTTTTTAAGGCGCTTTCCCCGGTTGCTGCAGCGGCACAGGAAGTATTTGCTTCCGCTCCTTACCGTTGCGCCAGAAACATTCGATCTCTCCCCGTTTGATCTCGTGATCTCCTCTTCCTCTGCATTTGCAAAAGGGGTGATAGTAAAACCCCGTACGCTGCACGTGTGCTACTGTCATGCGCCAAGCCGTTTCCTGTGGGACGGCGCGCATGAGTATCTTGCTCCGTACCACGCGACGCTTCGGGGCCGCCTCATTCGTCCCTATGTGCATTATCTAAGGATGTGGGACAGGGCAGCGGGCGAGCGGGTTGATCACTTTATTGCAAACTCACAGTACACGCGCGCGCAGATAGGGAAGTATTATCGCCGCGATGCGCATGTGATTTACCCGCCGGTATCAATGCCGCAGCAGCCGGGCGAGTTGCCGCAATTTAAAAAAGAAACATATTTTCTTATTGTGTCGCGCCTTGTAGCGTATAAGCGTATCGATATTGCGATCGAAGCGTTTAATAAGCTTGAACTCCCGCTCCTAGTTATCGGAGACGGACCCGAGCGCGCGCGCCTTGCGCGCCTTGCGCGGCAGAATGTGAAGGTGGTGGGGCCAGCAAGTGATGAAGAGGTGCGGAGATACTTCATGGGCGCATCGGGATTCGTGTTCCCCGGAGAAGATGACTTTGGTATGACCATGCCAGAGGCAATGAGTTTCGGGGTGCCCGTACTTGCATATCGCAAAGGGGGAGCGCTTGAAATTGTTGAAGAAGGAGTAACGGGAGAGTTTTTTGATGACCCGACGCCCGAGGTCCTCGCCGACGGGGTACGCCGTCTCCGGGAGCGTCTTCGCGCATACGATCGCCGCCGAATCGCCGAAGCGGCACGCCGCTTCTCGCGCGAGTCGTTTGAACGTGAATTCCGCACCCACATTGCAAAACTCCTTGTGCAACAGCGTAATCACAAAGGCGTACCAGTTTGAAAATAAATCGATGCATAGTTCGTTGAGGAAACGCGTGCGCTGTGCTACACTCATCAGATGACCGACAGTATCATTGGTCACGGTACTATTCTTGAGCACTTTCGGCGCAGAGCACGCAAGGGAAATCTTGCGCATGCGTACCTCTTTACCGGGCCGGAAGGGATTGGCAAACGGCAGGTGGCGTTACGGCTTGCGCAGTCGCTTTTGTGTGTGTATCCAGAGGAGGGCGTGAAGCCACAGGAGGGTCTTGCGTATTGCGGTACCTGCACGAGTTGCGAAGCAGTGCGCGCGGGCACACACCCCGATGTGAGTATGCCCGTGGTGTCGGAAGGAGGCGTCATCGGTATGGAGGATATCCGAACACTCCGCCGCTCGCTTGCGCTGCGGTCGGGTTTGGGCGCTTATAAAGTGGTGATTATGGACTCCACAGAGCGTTTGACGACCGAAGCGGCAAACGCGCTTTTAAAACTCCTTGAGGAGCCCAAAGGAAAGGCGATATATTTCCTGCTTACCGCGCATCCCGCGCAGCTTCTTCCTACAATTCGTTCGCGCGCAGAGATGGTTCGGTTCCGGCCGGTGTCGCGCGCAGAGGTTCGGGAATGGCTCAAGGAAAAAGGGTATGCCGAAAAAGAAGCCAACGAAGCGGCGCACAGAGCATTCGGGCGGCCCGGGGAAGCGCTCACGCTGCTCACCAACCCTGTGAAAAGCGCTGCATATGAGTCCCGTGCGGCGGCGCTTGCAAAACTTCTCCGTGCTCCCCTTAACGACCGATTACTCTTTGCCGAGGAACTCAAAGACGAGCGTGACACCTCCCTCGCGCATATCCGCAGCTGGACGCTTCTTATCCGCGACGTGCTCTTAAGCCGCCTCTCGCTTGGGGAACTTGCAGTGTTTGCCGATGAAAAAAAGAAGCTGGAGAGCCTTTTTGCCCGGTACTCGCCGCGTCAGCTTGCGCGCGCGATGCGTATCGGCGAAAAAGCGCAGTGGTATCTGGAGCACTCTACTGTCCAGCCGCGGGCAGTAATAGAGTACTTCCTTTTGCACGTATGAAAACAGTGCTTCTTGCCATGGCCGCGATTTTCCTTGTGGTGGCGATTATCGTAGGGGTAACTGCGGTATTCCGCGGGGGGTTTGTACCCTCTTCCGCACAGAGCGAACGATTGCTCGGAGTAACCGCGAGCGCCGATCGTGCCGTCTCATGGACGCCGCGCGTGCGGATAGACGACAGGGAGCACATAGGGCGTACCTCGGTATACACGATTGTCCAGCACCCGCGGGAAGAGGGCACATGGTACCTTGGTACCCGCGATGCGGGTATGTATATTACTACCGATGAGGGCGCAACATGGCGCCGGTTTGAAGCGCGCAATGGGCCATCTGCGCGCGTGCATGTCAACCAGATCGCATTTTCACCCCATTCTCCGGAGGTGCTCTTTCTCGCTACGTTTGAAGAACGGGGAGCGCTCCTGCGCTCGCTCGATGGCGGGGCAACATTCACCGAAGTCTACCGCACCGGAAAAGAGACTTCCATTACTGTAATTCGCTTTGACCCTTCAAGCCCCGAACGGGTATATGTGACAACGGGTGACGGTACAATCCTGCGAAGTGACGACGGCGGCACATTCTGGCACCATGTGCATCGTCTGCAGGGAAGGGTGCTGGATTTTGCGGCGAATCCTGTGAATGCCACGGAACTTTTTGCGGTGGTGGAGAGGCGGGGGCTCGTACGGAGCCGTGACGGAGGGAACACATGGGAGACGCCGGGACGGGGGTTTTTCTTTTCCGGTGGCAGTGGTATCGGCAGGAGCGGCTCCGCGGGCGGCGTACGCACCACACCTTCTCCTACCCTGCAAAACTTTTCACGCAGTACGGAGGGGCGCGCCATAGTTATTGACCGCAACAATCCAAGCCACCTATACTATGCGGGTGCACATGGTCTCATTGAAAGTTTTGATGGCGGCGAGACATGGGTGCGCACAGGGTTTATCGAGCCGCTTACGGTATTTATGGTGATGCAGGACCCTGTGGATGCACACACGCTGTACGCGAGCGCCGATAACCTGCTCTATCAATCACGGAATCGCGGACAGAGTTGGGCGGTAACGGGCCTGCGCACCAACCATCGTGTCGTTGCACTCGGTATTAACCGCTTCAATACCCAGGAGCTTTTTGCGGGACTCTCGGAGTAAATAGCTTACCATGGAGCACGAAACTATCGTTACGTTTGATAGGAAGGGTGGTGAGGTATGGTCGTGGTTTGAAGGCCGCATCGCGTCACTGCGCACCGGGCGCGCTACCCCTGCGCTTGTCGAGCACATCCTTGTGGATGCCTATGGATCAAAGCAGTCTCTTCGCGCTATCGCGACCATTTCCATACCCCAGCCGCAGACAATGCAGATCCAGCCATGGGACAAAAGCCTCATACCGGAGATTGAGCGGGCAATTGTCGCCTCCTCACTCGGGGTGAATCCGGTAAGCGAGACGGGAATGATCATTCTGCGCATGCCCGCGCTTACCGAGGAGCGCAGAAAGGAACTCGCGAAGATTCTCGGCACCTATACCGAAGAGGCGCGCATCCGTCTGCGCCGGGAGCGCGATGAAGCATGGAAAAAAATCCAGAGTTTAGAACAGAAAGGCACGCTCTCCGAAGACGAGAAGTTCCGCCTCAAAGACACCCTGCAAAAGAAACTTGATGAATGGAAAGAAAAGATAGAAGAGGGGAGTGCGCGCAAAGAGAAGGAGATTCTTACCATATAACCTAATGCAAAGATCAAATCTCAAAAATCAAAATGAAAATGTAAAATACAAAGAGAATCAACGAAGATGCAGCAGCGCTGTTTTTTCACTTTTTGATTTTTCATTTTGACTTTTGATTTTTGAATTTTGATTTATTTCCATGGCTCTACTCGTATTTATCATTACGCTTGCAATATTGGTCCTTGTGCATGAATGGGGGCATTTTATTGTTGCGCGCAGGGCAGGGGCAAGAGTGGATGAGTTTGGGTTTGGCTTCCCTCCCCGTCTTTTTAGCATCCGCAGGGGGGAGACGCTCTATTCTTTGAACCTTATTCCGTTGGGGGGGTTTGTGAAGATCTACGGAGAAGAGGGAGAAGGGCGCGATGACCCGCGCAGTTTTGCCGCCCAACCTCCCCGCAGGAAGGCCGCCATTCTTCTTGCCGGGGTGACGATGAATTTTCTCCTCGCCATTGTGCTGCTCGTGCTTGCGCACGCGATCGGTATTCCTTCTCCCATAGAAGAGGGCGTACCGATAGATCAATACCGGGACGTTGCTATCAGAATCGTCCAGGTGGTGCCCGGTTCTCCTGCGGACCAGGCCGGCATCAGGATAGGGGACGCAATCCGGTCGCTTGCAATTCCCGACTCTCCCGTGATGGTTTCCCCCGCACACATAAACGAAGTCCATGATTTTATCGAATCCCATAAAGGAGAGCGCATTACGCTCACCCTTGAACGCGGCAAAGAGACAAAAACGGTAGTCGCGGAAGCGCGGGAACATCCTCCGCAAGGGCAGGGCCGGATAGGGATCGCGATGGAGCGGATTGGGATACGGCAGTTTCCGATTCTCACCGCCGTATGGGAGGGCACGAAGAGCGGGTTCCTTCTTGCATATGTGATTGTATATTCATTTTTTGATGCAATCCGTGACTTTGTAACAGGAGAGCCGGTTACAGGAGATATCGCGGGGCCGGTGGGAATTTATGCGATGACGCGACAGTTTACCCAGCTTGGATTTGTATACATACTGCAATTCGTGGCGCTCCTTTCGATGACGCTCGCGATCCTCAACTCCGTTCCTTATCCCGCGCTTGATGGAGGGCAGCTCTTATTTGTGATCATTGAGAAGATCAAAGGCGCTCCGCTCTCCGATCGTGCAAAGCGCATCGCAAATACGGTAGGATTTGCCTCCCTCATGCTGCTCATTCTCCTTATTACCATCCGCGATATCAGGAGATTCTTTTGATCCACCAACATTAGAATAATACCGCCTCGCATGCGCCAATCGAAACTCTTTACGAAAACGCTCCGTTCAGCCCCCAAGGACGAGCTCTCACGCAACGCGCAGTACCTCGTGCGGGGCGGATTTGTAGATAAGCTCATGGCCGGGGTCTATACCCTGCTTCCGCTCGGGCTCGCTGTGCTTCGCCGCATCGAAGCGATTATTCGTGAAGAGATGAATGCGGTAGGCGGGCAAGAGATCCTCATGCCCGCGCTTCATCCGCTTGCAAACTACCGCGCTACGGGGAGGGAGAAAATTGACGTGCTCTATCATCTCGACACGGACCGTACCCAGGACATGGTCCTTGGGCAGAGCCACGAAGAGGTGGTAGTACCGCTCGTGAAAAAATATATCTCATCATATCGGGACCTCCCTTTCTCGGTGTATCAGATTCAGACAAAATTCCGCAATGAACTGCGTCCGAAATCGGGTATTTTCCGGGGGCGTGAATTTATCATGAAGGATCTCTATTCGTTCCACGCCGATGAGAAAGATCTTGCAGAGTACTACGAGAAGGTCCGGGAGGCATACCAGAAAATTTTCGCGCGGGTAGGGATAGGCGAGAAGACCTACTACACCTATGCTTCGGGCGGCACATTCTCGGAGTTTTCGCACGAGTTCCAGACGCTCACTGCTGCCGGCGAAGATATCATCCATATCTGCAGGCATTGTCGCAACGCCGTAAACGAAGAAATCGTTGAAAAAGTTGGCCGGGTGTGCCCGGCATGCGGGGCGGGGGAATTTACGCAGGAAAAAGCGATTGAGGTGGGAAATATTTTCCCGCTTCACTCACGTTTTTCTGATGCATTTAATCTCACCTACACTGATGCGCAGGGCGCGCATCACCCCGTTATTATGGGCTGTTACGGGATCGGGCTTACACGGGTACTGGGGACGATCGCCGAACTCTATGCGGGCGAGCGGGGCTTACAGTGGCCAAGAAGCGTCGCCCCCTATATGGTGCATCTTCTTCTTCTTGGCGAAGATGCCGAACGCCGTGCTGCAGCAGAAACGCTTTACCATGAGCTTGTAGGCACACATGGTTTCATCCTCTACGATGACCGGGATGCAAGCCCGGGCGAGAAGCTTGCAGATGCTGACCTCATCGGGTTACCATATCGCGTGGTGGTAGGAAAAACGGCGCGGGAGGGACAGGTGGAATTTGCCGATCGAATAGCAGGCAGTACTGTCCTTCTTGGGCGCAAGGACGCAAGCGCCGCTATCGCCAGCAAGATCAGTTCCGCACGCTGATCGAACCAATGCTCAATA
This sequence comes from uncultured Candidatus Saccharibacteria bacterium, assembly GCA_964454705.1. Taxonomy (GTDB): domain Bacteria; phylum Patescibacteriota; class Minisyncoccia; order CAYVXU01; family CAYVXU01; genus CAYVXU01. The sequence continues at coordinate 19,383 of CAYVXU010000008.1, forward strand.
CTTTCTTTGGTCTGTTCTCGCGCGATATAGGCATTGATCTTGGAACCGCAAATACGCTTGTCTATGTGCGCGGCAGGGGAATTGTTATCAATGAACCGTCGGTAGTGGCGGTAAACAAAAAAACCGGCCAGATCCTTGCGATCGGCAATGAGGCAAAGAAGATGGTCGGCCGCACCCCTGCGCATATTGTGGCATCCCGCCCTTTGGTGGACGGGGTGATTTCTGATTTTGAAATCACCGAGCAGATGCTCAAGTATTTCATTGACCGCGTGCATAGCGGGTTTTCTGTATTACCCCGCCCACGCGTGGTGGTCGGGATACCATCGGGAGTTACCGAGGTGGAAAAACGGGCAGTTGAGGATGCTGCACGCAACGCGGGCGCCCGCGAGGTGTACCTCGTAGAAGAACCTATGGCGGCTGCGCTGGGTGCGCGCCTTGCCGTTCAGGAAGCGCGCGGAAATCTTATTGTGGATATCGGCGGAGGAACCACTGAAGTAGCGGTGATTTCACTCGGAGGCATCGTGACCGCGAAAAGCCTCCGTATTGCAGGAGACAAGCTCAACGAAGATATTGTGCGGTTTGCCCGCGATGAGTATAAGCTGCTTTTAGGAGAGAAAACCGCAGAGGACATTAAAATACAGATCGGCTCATGCTATCCGCTCGAGGAGGATCTTGAGGCGCATATGCGAGGACGAGACCTCTTAACCGGCCTCCCCAAAGAGGTGACGGTTGATGACGCGGAGATCAGGAAGGCCATGTATCCGTCGGTGAAGACGCTTGTCAATGCCATACGCCAAACAATTGAAGAGACGCCCCCGGAGCTTGTTGCTGATATTATGGAGCGGGGGATTGTGCTTGCCGGCGGAGGAAGCCTCCTAAGAGGGCTCGATCGGCTCATAGCTGAAGAAACAGATATTGCGGTCGCCACCGCGGAGGATCCTCTTACCGCGGTCGTACGTGGCACAGGGATAATTTTAGAAGATATTGATGCGGTGCGGGATGTGCTCGTAGAAACGCAGTATAGAGCGCTTAAATAAAATCAAAATTCAAAAATCAAAAGTCAAAATTGACGAATCAAAATTTGCAAAGCAAATTTTGATACCTTTATTTTGAATTTTGCATTTTGATTTTTCAGAACGTATGTCTTTGAACAGGCCCATCATAGCGGGGCTTCTCATAGGAGTAATATTTGTTATCCTCGCGGCGCTTGATTCAATAGGTTATATGAACGCGCCACAGGGAGTGGTTGCGCAGTTGCTTGGGCCGGTGAGCGGAACACTGCGGCGTGCCGGCGTGTACCTCGGGGTACGTACTGCGTACTCTCCGGAGTATAAGGCCCTGCGCGATGAACGTGACTGGCTCCTCACCGAACTTACGCGCATGGCTGAAGTGGATGAAGAAAACCGTGCCCTCCGCACCCAACTGCACATTCCCGCGAAAGAGCGTGCTGCCGAAATATATGCGCGCATACTCGGCGCAGACCCAACCGGCATCGGGCGGGTTGTGGTACTCGATAAAGGCAAAAACCAAGGGGTAAAACCGGGTGATCTTGTTGCCGCCCCCGGCCACATGGTGGTAGGAAAGGTAGTGGAGACGGCCGGATCTACCTCCCGGGTGATGCTCATTCATGATCCGGGAAGTTCTCTTGCCGTACGGTTTCAGAAAAGCGGTGCATCAGGCGTGCTGAAGGGCGACTTCGGCCTTACCCTGATCGTTGACCTCATCCCCAAAGACGTAATGATTGAACCAGGCGATATCATCGTGACTGCGGGGATCGAGGGTGTAAAATCCGGTCTTGTGGTGGGGAGGGTTGCAGAAACCATAAAAAAAGAGGCGGCGCTCTTCTATACCGTTCGTATTACCCCGGCTGCAGATTTGAGCCGCCTTGCACATGTGTTTGTGATTTCCTCCACACCTCTTCAGTAATACTATGAAATGGATTATCACTCTTATGAGCGGTGTCGGCGTATTCGCCATACAAAATATACTTGAACCGCTATGGCCGTTTGCGGGTGTAGCCCCATTTCTTTTTGTCCCTTATATTTTTTTTCTTGCGAGCTTCTTTTCCTACCGCGTCTCACTTGCTGCGGTGGTAATCGCGGCAATGATTGCTTCTTCGTTTTCCCTTATTCCTCTCGCGGCGTACCTTGGCGCAATGGGTATTGCGCTGGTCTCGTATTGGCTTCTCGCGCGGCGCGTGCTCGGTCACTTCCTTCGTGAAATTACGATTACCGGGTTGGGCGGTATACTGGTGTATCACATAGTACTGGTGGGGTTCGTATTGCTGTATTTCTCCTCATTACGGCATGCCATGCTGCGGGCACTCCCGGAGCTCGCAGGCTCACTTATCGCAGCCGTCGCGTTTGAGGTAGGTGTATTTTTGATGTTGGTGAGCCTGATTCTTTGGAGAGAGAATAGAATTCAGTTCGCAAAGGACTTCTACTATGGCATTTACCGCTGATACTTCACCGGGAGAGAACAGGTACCGTGCATATCGCGTGCGCAGCGCGGTAAAGTCGGTTATTGAGCCTGAAGAGGTATTCGTAGACGCATCGGTGTTTGCCTCACCCGATACCGCGATTCGTGGTTCCCAACTTGAACTGCCGCTTACTCGTTCGGCGGCACGGCGTTTTATTGGTCTTATCCTATTAACCCTCTTGGGGCTTGCCGGCTATGCCGGGTATCTCGCGCTGCCGCACGGAGATGAGTATCGTGCGCTCGCAGAAGCAAATCGGGTGCGTTCGTACATTACCCGCGCACCGCGGGGCATTATTTACGACCGCTTTTTACAGCCGCTTGTGGAGAACAAAGTAAGCTTTGATGCGCTGGTAACGCCAATTGATCTTCCCCGGAATCTCTCTGAGCGAAATGCGCTCATACATGAACTCGCCGCGGTACTCCATATGAGCGAAGATGACATTGCGGGCACAATCGAGCGCGCAGGCGTGTTCTCGCCTCATCCGGTGCTGCTGAAACGCCGTATGAACCACGATGAAGTAGTGGCAATGGAGACGAGAAACGCCCGCCTTCCCGGCGTGCGGGTGAAGCAAAATACGTATCGTGCGTATCCCTACGGAGCGGCAATTGCTCATGTGCTTGGCTATACCGGCCTTGTGGATGCGGAAACCCTCGCTTCAGATCCGCAGTACAGTGTGAGCGATGAGATTGGTAAAGCGGGAGTAGAAATTGCATATGAAAAGCTCTTGAAAGGACGCAATGGGGTGCGGCGTATCGAGCGTACCGCCGAAGGAAAAAATCTTTCAGAATCTCTTGCAGAGCCCGGGGTTGCAGGAAACAACATCGTACTTGCGATTGATGCGAACCTGCAGGCACGCCTTTACACCGCACTTGATCGTGAGCAAAAGAAGCTTCACGCGAAAGGCGGGGCTGCGGTTGCGATTGATCCCTCGAACGGGAATATCCGCGCGCTGGTGAGTGTTCCCTCCTATGATAACAATGTATTTGTGAGCGGGGGAGAAGATGAAGATCTGGAGGCGCTGCTCCGGGCGCAGGGCCAGCCGCTCTTCAATCGCGCAATTACCGGCATCTACCCCGGCGGCTCTACCATGAAACTATTTGTAGCGGCGGGAGTGCTTATGGAGAAAATCATCGATCCTTTGCGCCGGATTCCCGCGCCGGGAGCAATCCAGATCGCAAACGAATATAATCCGGGAGTGATCTACACCTTTCGTGACTGGAAACCGCACGGAACGGTAAACCTTCCCGAGGCGATTGCCCGTTCAAGCAACGTATATTTTTATACGGTAGGGGGAGGTTACAACGGTATTAAGGGGCTTGGAGTCGAGCGGATCGCGGCTTATTTCGGGAAGTTCGGATTCGGAAGTCTTCTCGGAATCGACCTTCCCGGAGAAGCACCGGGACGCGTTCCTACTCCGCAGTGGAAAGAAGAGACAAAGCATGAGCCGTGGTATACGGGCGATACCTATCATCTTGCAATCGGGCAGGGAGACCTTGCGGTTACTCCGCTTCACCTTGCAACAGCGGTTTCGGCAATTGCAAACGGCGGCACGCTCTATAAACCACAGCTGGTAGAACGTATGCTTAATGGAGATGATGAGAAGGGGGAGAGAGTCCCACCAGAGGTGGTACGGGATCGTATTGCCGACCCCGCGGCACTCACGATTATCCGGCAGGGAATGCGCGAGGCGGTTACCGCCGGGACCGCCCGGGGTCTTGCGCGCATATCGGTGCCGCTTGCGGCAAAAACCGGCACTGCCCAGCCCGGCGGCGGAAAAAAGCCGCACTCGTGGATCGTGGTATTCGGTCCTTATGAAAAACCTGAACTTGTGCTTGCGGTATTGCTTGAAGAGGGAGGGGAGGGAAGCGGAGGAGCGCTCACCGTAGCCCGGGAGACACTGCAATGGTATTTCGGCTCCCCCCGATCCCGTTAGAGTATCTTTATAAAAGAAACAGTAACGGCCGTAAAGTACCGCGGAAGTTGACTTTACGGCCATGAACCGAGCTTCGCTCTGGCTTGGGGTTGACAATAAAATCGTGGCTTGTAAAATGATTTCACACTTATAATTACCTTCATTGCTATGGCGCGTTATATCAGCGCAGAGGGTTTTGAAAAATTAAAGGCGGAGCTCGTGCATTTAAAAACAGTCAAACGGCAGGAGATCGCTGCGCGTTTGCAGCGCGCGAAAGAACTCGGGGACCTCTCTGAAAATTCTGAGTATCAGGAGGCAAAAGAGGAGCAGGGATTTGTAGAAAAACAGATTGCAGAACTGGAGGAAGAAATTCGCGACACAGTAGTGATCACCGCATCCGATCATTCCGACACGGTACATATCGGCAGTACCATCGAGGTAAAATCGCACGGGGCGAAAAAGCTGTTTACTATTGTTGGTTCAGCCGAAGCAAACCCGCTTGACGGACGTATTTCAAATGAATCACCCCTTGGGAGGGCGTTTCTTGGGCACAAGCCCGGAGATAAAATTGATGTAGAAACGCCTGGCGGCAAAGTTACCTATCATCTGGTATCGGTAAAGTAAATGCGAGGGCGGCGCGAAACCGCCCTTTTTTGGTTATAGTTACTTCGTGATATAATTCATAAGTAAATCAAAATGCAAAAATCAAATATCAAAATGAAAGATCAAAAAGCGAAAAAGAGATGCTGCAGTTGTCATTCAGTTCTCTTTGCATTTTACATTTTCATTTTGATTTTTGAGATTTGATTTTTGTTTTATCCTGCTGAAAGCTATAACCTAGTTATTGTGGCGTTAGACGAAATCAAAAAAGCACGGCTTGCGAAGCTTAGCAAAATCCGGGAACTGGGGATGGATCCGTATCCACGCCTCACGTCCCGGACGCACACCAATGCCCGCGTGCTCGCAGAGTTCGACGCGCTCGCCGCCTCGAGGGAGTCAATTACTGTGGCGGGGCGCCTCCGTGCGATGCGTGCGCATGGCGGTTCTACCTTTGTAACACTTCACGACGGCACCGGCGCCATCCAAGGGTATCTCAAACGCGATGTGATGGGAGAGGCATACAATCAGTGGCTTTCCCTCCTCGATATTGGAGACTTTATCAGTGTGAGCGGATATCCGTTTCGGACCCAGCGCAATGAGCCTACTATTGAGGCAAGCACAGTTACCATGCTCACAAAGTCTCTCCTGCCGCTTCCCGAGAAGTGGTACGGGCTTGAGAACGTTGAGGAGCGGTATCGCAAGCGGTATCTCGATTTGCTCGCGAACGAAGAGGTGCGGCAGAGGTTCACTATCCGCTCCGCGCTGGTAACCGCAATTCGCTCCTTCCTCGCGCGGGAGGCGTTTGTCGAGGCTGAAACCCCCATCCTTCAACCGATTCCCGGAGGCACCATGGCGCGTCCGTTCGAAACACGTCTGCACGCGCTGGATATGCGCCTCTACCTTCGGATTGCGCCCGAACTTTACCTCAAGCGGCTGCTGGTGGCGGGATTTCCTAAAGTATTCGAGCTTGGAAGGAATTTCCGCAACGAAGGCATGGATCGCGATCATAATCCTGAATTTACGATGCTCGAGTGTTACGAAGCATATATTGATGATCAGGAGATGCTTGCGTTCATTGAGCGGTTTGTCCATTCAGTAATACAGGAGGCAACGGGAAGTTCGCAAGTCCCACACAAAAACGCGCAGATCAATTTTACTCCTCCATGGCAGCGCATCCTTTTTGATGATCTTTTGAAGGAGCGCACGGGGCTTGCATATAAAAAAGACTCGCTTGAGCAGTTTCGCGAGCGGGCAAAGACGCTTCAGATAGAAGTGACCCCGGAGATGACCAAGGGAAAGATTGCCGACGAAATTATCAAAAAAGCAGTCCGGCCGCATATTATGTCGCCGCTCATTGTGCAGCATTATCCGTTGGAGCTTTCGCCGCTCGCGAAGTCCCGGGAGCAGGAGCCAAGTGAGGTAGCACGATTCCAAATTCTTGCCGGAGGCACCGAACTTGTAAACGGGTGGGCGGAACTTAATAACCCTTTAGAGCAGGAGCGTCGTTTTAAGGCGCAAGAGGCTACCCGTGAGAGAGGCGACGAAGAGGCGCACCGACTCGATAAAGATTTCCTCGAGGCGCTCTCGTATGGCATGCCGCCGGCGGCGGGTTTTGGTATGGGCATCGACCGGCTTGTTGCGGTAATCACCGATGCTCCGAGTCTTCGTGAAATAATCCTTTTCCCCACGATGCGGCCGAAATCGAGTTAAGCGGACTATCCCTACCTCTACCATGCTGGATATTAAATATATTTGTGCTCATCCTGTGGAGGTGCAGGCGGCACTCGCGGCACGGGGAATCACCGCCAACATCCAGGCTCTCTGCGCCCGTCAAGGGCGCGCACGCGCGATACGCACCAAGCTCGATGAATTGCGCAGCGCACAGCGCCTTTTAAGCAAAGAGGAACACGCCTCCTCCGAGAGGGCGAGAGACCTCAAAGAGCAAATAAAAACGCATGAGCACGAATCCAGCGAGCTTGAGCGTGAAGTACGAGACGAACTCTTAACGCTTCCCAATATTCCGCTTGCGCATGTGCCGCGGGGAGCGGATGACCGCGACAACACCATAGTACGAGAGTGGGGGAGTCCGCGTACGCTCGCATTCACACCCCGCGATTATCTTGCCATTGCAGGCAAACGCGACTGGATTGATATGCAGCGGGGGGCAAAGGTATCGGGCACTCGCTTTGGGTATCTCAAAGGTGAGCTTGTGAAGTGGGAATTTGCGCTGGTGCGCATGGCGCTTGACGTGCTTATCAAAGAAGGCTTTGTCCCGGTGGTACCCCCCGCGATGATCAGGCAAGAGATGATGGAGGGGCTTGGATATATCGATTCCGAGGCCGACAGGGAGGAACGGTACTATCTTCCCACCGACAGTCTGTATTTAGTGGGAACCGCCGAGCACGCAGTAGTGCCGCTCCATGCCAAGGAGACGTTTAAGGCGCAGGATCTGCCGCGGCGATATGTGGCCTTTTCTCCCTCATTCAGGCGTGAAGCCGGTTCATACGGCAAAGACACAAAAGGGATCCTACGCGTGCATCAGTTCGATAAGGTCGAGATGGTGAGCTTTGTATCTCCCGATGAATCCCAGGCAGAGCATGAATACCTTCTTGCGCAGGCAGAGCGGCTTATGCAGCTGCTTGAGATTCCGTACCGTGTGATGGGTATTTGCACTGGTGATCTCTCACCTCCCGCAGCGGCCTCCTACGACCTCAATGCATGGATGCCCAGCCAGAATGCATGGCGTGAGACGCACTCGGTTTCAAACACCACCGATTTTCAGGCTCGCCGGCTTGGGATTAGGGTAAAACGGGATGGTGAGAAAGCGCGGTACGTACACATTCTCAACGGAACGGCATTTGCGGTGGGACGAACGCTTATCGCGCTTATCGAAAATTTTCAGACACCCGAAGGTAATGTAGCGCTTCCAAAATCTCTCCAAGATTACCTATGATAGAGTGCTTGGGATTTTAAATTTTTCAGATGAAGCATTCCACAAATATCTCTCACAAGACCTGGGTAGAGATCAGCCGTTCCACGATCGCGCACAATGTGCGCGAATTTCGTACCATCACGAGTCCCTCAACAGCGCTCATGGCAGTGATTAAATCAAACGCATGTGGACACGGGTTTCTTGAGGTCGCTCGTATCGCAGAGGGGTGCGGCGGAAGAACTTGCCTCAAAGCTGGAGACGATTAATTATGAGGTGGTTACGCGTATTAACCCATGTCTCGCGCGGGTGATACAATAGGTTTATGAGACGACGTTTCGCAGTACTGCTCGTAAGCAGTGCAGTGGCGCTGCTCGTTGGATATTTCCTCGCGTTTTCGCCGATTTTTCTTATTGAAGAAACAAATATTGTGGGGGTAGAGACGCCACAAAAAGAAAAACTGCAGAGGCACTTTGAACGTATCCTCAACGAAAAGCGCGCGGGTGTATTCCCCCAGCGCAATTCGCTCACTCTCTTTCTTACCGCGGGGCTTGTTGCCTCACGATTGCGGGAGGAAGTGCCCGAAATTGCAGATCTTACTATCCGCTCATCCCTGACTCACACTGCCCACATCGAAGCCACCGCACGCACCCTTAGCGGTATCTGGTGTGAGGCAGAGAAGCCGGTGAGCACTCCTTCTGTTACTTCCACCTCAACGCCGGGTGGGGCCGTACCTGCCTCTGCCAAGGAAGCTCCGCGCCCAGTAGCGGTACGAACGTGTTATTTTATAGATGCGCACGCGATTCCCTTTGCAGTTGCCCCCCAGCTTACCGGAACTGTGCTCTTGCGTGTGCATGATATACGTAATCGCCCCATTACCCTTCGCACTGCAGTGATCGAGAGTGATACGTTTCAGTTTCTCGACATATTCCGCACAAAACTCGGAGAAGAACTGAAACTGCCGGTGAGTGTATTTATGCTTTCAGATGAGGATGTGGAAGCGCACATCGTGAACGGACCGCGCATTCTTTTTACCTTTGAAAGATCTCCCGAATATCTTCTCGCCGCCATACGGGGAGTCCGGCACAAGGCCGGGAAGGATGCATCTCGCATTGCCTCAATTGATCTACGCATTCCTGATCGCGCTTACTACCGTCTGCGCGATGCGTCTCTCCCGCAGCGCTAAATATGAATCCAAGTGAAACCCCGCTTTCTCAACTGAAAGCGGGGTTTTCTGGTGGAGCCTCCGTTTATGCGACCGCGCGTTTTGGCATATCGTCAGTCACGGTGAGCCGTGCCGATTGAGCAAGCCCCTTTGGCTTGAGGCGATACTCATAGAGTGCAAATCCGCCGCGTGCAACTCTTCGTATCCTGCTCGTGAGCCGCTCTCGTCGCGCGGCGAGGTCTTTTTGAACAAGTTGTGTCAAGAAGCGGTTTACCAAGCGCCTTGAAAGTTCGCGGATCCACAGACCCGCAGCTCGAACGCGTTGCGCACGCAGCTCCTCAAAGATTTCTGTAGCGGTTTTCCATTCGTGAAGCCGCAGTATCGAAAGTACATCCTGTTCGTGGAGATCTCTGTAGCGTGGCATGGCACGTACCTCCATTTAGCGATGAAAGAGCAGTTGTTCTAGTTGTATCGCAGACCGCATTGGTATGTCAAAGAAAAAGCGGCTTCTTGAAGCCGCTTTTTCATCTCGCAATTACTACTTCCTAAGAGGTCATCACGGGGTTTGCGGGGGGCACGCTTTCCGACTTACCCATCGCTGATGCAAGCGCCCACACTCCTACAACCAAATGCAGAATATTATCTGCCGGATTCTCAAGATTCGCGCCCAAGAGACTCTCACTATAGAATCCATATAGGCCCACGAGGATCCCCACGATTCCCACTATTACTACAAGTGCTTTCTGTGAACCTGCCGGAAGCGCAAATGCCGCAATGAGGGCTACCACGCCGAGTACAAGGTGAGCGTAGTTTTCTGCATTATCAAACCACCACGCCGACCCGAAAATACTGTCTTCTTCGGTTGGCCCGATGAGAAAGAATCCAAGCACGCCTACGAGCACAAGGACTACTCCGCCGATAAGGAGAAAGTTCTTTGGTGTAAACATACTACGTATATCTCCCGCCTTCACGCGGCCACATCTCGCTCTCGCCTCGCCGAGGCCTTCGGCGTAGCGCCGGTCGGCGAGGCAATGGCCCGCCTATGCGGGCGATATCGATAATTTAGTTCGACCTCTTAATAATATGGTAAACGGACCTTTGAGCACACACGCGGGTGTGCGAGTTGTGTTCTCTATCTCCATTGTACTGCGAGAAACAAATTCTACGAAGCGTGTTATCCACAACCCAGAATACAACTCAAAATTCAAAAATCCCGCCTGAACGACTTCAGGCGGGCAGGCAAAAGTCCCCGAAGCAGACAAGTCTGACTTGTCGCAACGGGGCAAGCAAAATTATGGTATCCGCTTTGCGGAGTTTCTTATAGTTTTGCATTTTGACTTGTACTTTTGCGTTTTGATTTTTGACTTTTGCATTATTTAAGGTGGTAGATGAATATCGAATTTCCGGCGCGGGCGGTAGGGGAGGCGCCATTCCGCAGCATGTCACACAGCCACAGGTACGAACGGCGTTCGAGAATTGTACGTACTGCTTCAACTGATACCGTCTCTATCGAGTGTACGGAGGCGTACTTTACAATCTCCTCAACATGACGGCGCATAATATCACGGTTGAAGTCGGCATTCGCCAAGATAAGGTATGTCGCCTCCTCATTGAGTGAAATGCCGGCCCTAGAGAGCTCTCCGTTGATAAACCCCCGCATTTCAGCCTGATACTGCTCGCTTGGTGACGCACAGTTTCCCTGCTGAAGCGTGGCAGAAATCGCGAACCAGCCCTCTGGCTTTCCGCGCTCCGGCCACCACGGTACAAATTGGTCGCCGAGGTAGTACGCAGGAACCGCACCGCCAAAATATGCAAGGTGTACGCGGCCCATACCATACCTATACACGTACTCACGCAGGCGCTTCAAATCCTGTCCCCAATCATAGTTGGAGTCAGTGACATAGCGATATCCTCTCGTTGCCCCTCCCGCCGCTTCGTTGAAATAGGTGAGATAGTGCGGGTATACACGAGGTACCGCAGAGAGATACCAGGCCCCGAGCAGTATTCCCCCAATCACCACAGGAGCAGTCATGCGTGTGCGGGCGGCGTACGGCGTGATACGTGAAAGCGCAAATCCCAAAAGGAGATATATAAACGGGAAGGTAGGAATCACATGACGAATTCCGATATTAAGATTCGAAGTAACGCTCGAGTACCAGTACATTATTACAAAGAGCATCATCACGACTTCGGGGAAATACCGGTAGAGAAGCGAAGCCGCATCCCGTATGGTGCGGCGCAGCGCGTTTCGCGAAGACTGTTTTATCCGCGAGCGTACCCACATGCCGAGCCGGGCAAGCGCGAATAGTACCGTAAGCGTCTCGGCAAGCAGCAGAGGGAGCGGCTCTTTGAGGAGATATACTACCGGAAAGTAGTACCACCACCCAGAAGCTGAAACCTCGCCGAGAAAGTAGGTAGTGTTACCTCCGATTGACCGCTGAATCACCATGAGAAACCCAAGGAGATACTGGCCGAATATCCGAAGCACAGGCTTATCTGCAAGCCACACGACGGGCTCCGCGAGACTGCGCCGGCCGAACGATTGAAGGGTTATCGCCGCGTCGTGTGCCTGTTTTTCGGGCGGGTAGCTCCACACATGAAAGGTATAGACTGTTCCGATTACGAGCGCGGCAGTCACCAATACCATGGCAAGCGATATGGAATAGGAAGCAGCGATCCCGGCAAAAGGAATCCGCGTAGGCCGCCGGTCATACCGTTCGAGGTACCGGCAAAGCGCAAGCCACACAAGGGTGAGTGCGATAAAAAACGGGATCAGCAGAAAGACAGAAAATTTTGCAAGCAGCGCGCCGCCAAGCGCTACTCCCGCTACTCCCACGCGCCTCCGTGACGGTTCCATCAGAAAGTGTACAAAGCAATAGGTAGCGATAAGAAATCCTGCCGCAGCAGCAACGTCGGTGGTAACAAGACGGCCATGTGCAAGAAGGGTGGGGGAGAAAGTATAGAGCCCAAGCGCCGCTATGCCTATGGCCTTCCCATACCGTTCACGCGCCCAGCGAAATACGAACCAGCCCGCAAAGAGAGTGAGCACTACCATCGGGATCCGTGCCCAAAAGATGAGCCGGTCCGCGTCGTTTCCTGATTCAAATATGAATATCCGGCCGATGTCCCATTGCCCGTTTACGTCAGTAGTCCACGCGCGGTGCTCCGCCGGAAACGTTACGTCAAGAAATAAAAGGGGAAGCGCGGCAAGGTCCTTCATGAGCGGCGGATGCTCGGGGTTGAGACGGTACTCGCGTTGAGAGAGATAAGAATATCCCGCTCCAATGTGCGCTACTTCATCGAATGTAAGCGCGTCTGAATCGAGGGTTGTGAGCATCATCACACCCATGAGCAGGAGGAGAAGGAGAGCGAGAATAGTACTGTATCGTCGCAGAAACATTATAGATTCCAGAAAATTTTCAATTTCCAATTTACAATTTTCATTCAATTTTCAATTAAGTAATTGGAACATTGAACATTCATTGGAAATTGAGAATTGAAAATTGGAAATTAAGATTTTAGGGTGTGTTCATCACTGCCCGTTATACACGACAACATCTATTTCTCCTATCTCTACGGTTTCTCCCCACGGGAAGTTGTCACGGAAGTCGTCAAAGGCACTTTGGTTCTCTCCGAGCACCACATAGACTGATGGCGCAAAAGGCGTATGGACAAGTACGTCATCGAGCAGAAGGTAGCGGATTTCCGGGTGATATGCAGTGAGATAGATAAGCGGCTGCAGAAACACGGGACTATTTACCGTATCATTCAGGTGCAGATCACGTGCTTCGATACCCGGGTCGTCAATAATCACGTGCCGTTTGATGTCGGGGGGGAGTGCGTTGAGGATACGCGCAATTTCGCTTGTGCGGTCAATGAATGCTTTCTTCACCTCGACATGCCTTCCCCAGCGAGCAAAATAGGTGGTGACGTCATTTACTGCAATCGCGGCAAGTATAAGCGCAAGAAGGACAATGAGTTCACGACGGGCGCGTTTTGCCTGCCGGTACCACGCCGCCATCGTAAGGCCCATCCATGCGAGTCCGAATGCGGCAAGGGCATATACCGCCGGAATTACTGCAATTGCCCGCAGTGCGTGGGGTAAACCCTCTTTGCTTGCAAGGGAGGGAACAAGAAGCACGGCAAAGGTAGTACCCAGTGTGAGGGGCGCATAGGCAGCGTTCCACTTCCTTTTTTTAATCGCACGCCACCCGTCCCGGAGAATGAGCGCAAGGCCGATGAGAAACAATATTCCCACAGGCAGTGAGAGTTGCGGCCGGCCGGAGAGGTTATGCCGCCAGTTGTTGTCGCCCCATACATTGAACATTCCAAGGGTCTTTGCCGTACTGAATGCGAGATCGCGAAGCGGATGCGCGGAGGATGAAATTGCAACGTCGCCTGCTCTCCCCAAGAATGTGCCCGGGTGGAGCCAAAAGTATACCGCAAGCGGCAGTATGACTACACACGCAGTGGCGCCAAGGAGTACCCATGAAGAGAGGTGGGTGCGTACAAATGTCTTTATTCCCGTGGTAAACGAGCGAAATTGCTTACCATGCGCGAGCAACGCAAGCGTAAAGAGCGTAAGATAAATAACTGGTACCGCGCGGTAGGCAATGTACGTATGCATCCCGAGGCCGAGAAAGAATCCTGAAAGCGCATACCCCCACGGTTTCTCTGTACGGATTGCATAGAGAAGCGAGGCAAGGCCCATACTAAGGCACCACGGCGCCATGATCGCCCGAAACCCGATACGGCTAAACATGATATGCCAAAAAGAGAATGCAAGAAAAAACGCTCCCGCAAGCGCGATCGCGTAGGCGTGGCGCCGGAATCGCGGGTACATGAGCGCGAGCTCCCGCACAAAAAAATAGATACCCAAAATGGTCGCACTGCCGAAGAGCGCGGAAACGATGCGCAGCGACCACGCGGTGTTCCCAAAGAGCAGTATCGAGAGTGCCTGTATATTAATAAAGAGCGCCTCTCTCCCGTTGTTTTGAGGGTAGAAAATTTGAAAGTCGCCGGTACGGATTGCCTCGAGCGCGTTCGTGCCATTCATCGCCTCATCGGGCCATAGGCCGGGAGGGATAGTATGGAGCTGCCAGATTCGCATGAATGCGCCCGCAATCAAAAGTGCGGTCAAAATCAAAATATGCCTCCGATACATGCCTTAATTATATCACAAATCTACCCCGTGCTTCATTAGTTCTTCTATCTCTGCGTAAAAATTGACGTGTCCAAGTTTTAATTCAAAATTCAAAATGCAAAATTTAAAATTATGGTGGCCGCTTCGCGGAGTTTTTATGCTTAAATTTTTGACTTGTACTTTTGCCGTTTACCTGATGTACTGTTTTCTAATCAATAGCTTGGAATAGTTTTGAGCATTTCGACCGGTGTTTTCAT
>CAYVXU010000009.1:0-32277 GCA_964454705.1 uncultured Candidatus Saccharibacteria bacterium
AATCAATTACTTTTATCCGCAGGAACTGTGAACAACGCGTTCAATTCCTACAACCAGTTATATCTTTTTTGCAATTACTCACGAATACTGGTGAACTCAAAGCGACCGATAATCTTCGGCACACCTCCTGCCATCCATCCGGCATACGCAAGCGAGAGGAGCAGAAACACAAGCACAGGAACCAGTGCGCCCATCTCATAATAGAGGTAGAGCGCGCCTGCGCCAAGCGCGCCGTATATAAGTGAGATAAATACAAATGCGATGCCGGGCAGCGAAGTGCCAAGCGCCTGGGGATCGTCAGTATCGAAATTAGGGTATCGGGCACCGAGCCAGAGACTGAAAAAGGTAATAAGGGGTGCGGCGGTCCCCACAAGCAGGAGGTAAAGTGCGGCTCCGCCAATGGTCCAGGGAAGAATGTTCATATTGAGCAGAGCGGCGGTGAGCCCAAAGAAGAAAAAGACACCACAGAAGAAGAGTGTTTTTGCCCAGAAAAGCCCTGCAAGCGGGATTGGCGCGCTTCCTATAATCCACGCGGATGAGCGTTCGGTGCTGAAGGAAGGGAATGCAAACCGCAGGGCAAGCGCACTTACAAAATAGACTGCGACCAGAAGCTGAAGGGCGCTCAAGAGAGGCGGGAATTGCGCATCCGCCGCTCCCTGCCTTATCACCATGCGGGTGAGCACTCCGTTGAGCACAATCTGGATAAGCCACAGCGAAAGAAGAAAACCAAGCCACCATATATTACGCGGATTCCGCACCATCACAAGAAATTCTTTTTCTCCTACCACCCCAATTTGATGCCGGGAAAAATGGGGAAAACCAATTTCAACCGATTTTGAAGACCGCACATGCGCCCGGTGCGACCCTTCCTGCAGCCTTTGCCAGAGCGCAAGGTGCCATTGAGCCGAAATCATATATAACCCCGCAACGCCAAGGGTCACAAGAAGAAGTGCGCCCGCAAGCGCTCCCGCCACTGTATCCTCGCCTAGATGTACCGCAAGGAATATCCTTGCCGCAATATGTGAGGGGGTATAGGCAAAGTGATATGCTACTTCTTCTACCTGCGCAGTAACACGCTGGGTATCGATACGTATGAGCGCCTCTATTCCCGGAAATGCAAGGGAGTACCACGTAAAAAGCGATACCGCAATCCCGAGGACAAGCATAACCGCGCCAAACCATCGCCGGAGTCTCAATCTACCTCGCCGTACCTGTGACACGAACACTAATATCTTTCCCGCGCCAATGAGCATGAACGCCACGCCGCATACCGTAGCTCCCACAAGCATGACAAGCGAGATGAATGCGATTATACTTCCCGCCGCAGAGATTCCGAATACGCTCCGCATCGCGGCAAGGAGCGGTATCGCAATGAGCGCCAATGGCCACAGCGCTACCGCAAAGGTGCGCGTTGCCTGCAGCCACGGGAGCATGCGATGCCGGGGGGAGGCCATAATCCAAGTATCATGCGCTCGTACACTCATTGCGGTGCCGATGGTAATAAGGCTCGAAAGAAAGACGAGATACCAGATAATAGCGAGGAAGAGTTCGTAGAGGAGAGCAGGTACTGCAAAATGGAAGTACTGGTACTCATCCTGCGCGAGGAAACGAAAGCCTGCCCGGAAAAAGAAATAGAGCCCCACTCCCACTGCGAGGCCAAGTACTCCAAATGCTCCTGCCACCGCAAGCCGCGCGCTGCGTTCATGGGTAAAGTAACGTATCGCGCGGTGTATGAATATCGCAAAAAGTTGGGAGATCATTACGAGCGAGTTAACGCAAGGTAAGCTTCATCGAGCGAGGCGTAACTCGGGAGATGTGCGGCGAGAAGAATTTCCGAAAGTGAGCCATGCGCCGTTAACCTCCCCTCGCGGAGAATGCCGATACGCGATGCAATTGCCTGGGCAACCGAGAGAGTGTGGATAGCGAGAAGAATTGTGCCCCCCTCCTTTGCGAATGACACGAACAGTTTCGAAGCAACTGCAGCGCTCGCAGGGTCAAGGCCCACCATCGGCTCGTCAATAAGAAGCAGTTTTGGTTGGTGGAGGAGTGCGGCGAGAATGGAAAATTTTTGACGGTTTCCCCGCGAGTAGTCATCGAAATACTGGTATGCCATGTCCTCAAGTCGGAAGAGGGCGAGCAACTCCGGAATACGCTTCGCGCTGGTCTTTCGCGGTATACCGTAAAGACTTCCTACCATCGAGAGAAATTCGAGCCCGGTCATTCCAGGCCAGATTACAGGGTCATCCGGGATATACCCCATTTTACTTTTTGCCCGTACCGGCTCTTCGGCGAGCGGCACGCGGTCTACCCGAATTGTACCTGTATGTGGATGCAGCAACCCCGCGATGCACTTTATGAGCGTTGTTTTTCCTGAACCATTCGGGCCGATAAGCGCAAATATCTCCCCCGCCTTGAGGGAAAGCGAAACATTCTCCAGCGCCACCACCCCCCCAAATTTTTTAGTAAGCCCTTCTACGACGAGCATAAAATACAATTCAAAATGCAAAAATCAAAAGTCAAAATTGTGGTAGCCGCTCCGCGGATATTTTAATACTTTTGCCTTTTGACTTGTACTTTTGCGTTTTGATTTTTGACTTTTGAGTTTGAGGCGAAAGCTAAGTAGCTAATAAAGCTAGTAAGCTAATGAAGCTTCCTATAACCTATCACCTATAAGCTATAACCTCGTTGAAAATTAGCTCGTGCATGTGCACTTTGCCTCGGCTTCATTGCATCCCGTGCATTTCGGCATGCAGTGTTCGCCGCCATGCGAGTGGTTTGGATTATGCTCTGCCGCCTCCTCATCGCAGATATCGCATTTATATCCCTGTGCGGGCTTGCCGCATGCTGCGCAGTTTACCTCTGCCATACATTTACTCATTAAACTAATAAATTATTGAATCTCATATTTAAGGGTCACGCTCACACGGATTTCCTGTGACCCGGGCTCAACAAACGGCGGCGGCGGAACACTCTTTGTATACTCTCCCCCTCCCCTGCCGATTCCGTAATCATAGTAGGGAAGCCCGCCAAACGACTCCTCGATAGAGAGCAGTCGCCCCACTCCGAATCCGCCCGCGTTTGCAACTGCCTCTGCTTTTTCCTTTGCCTTCGCAATTGCCTCCTTCCGGGCTTCATTCTGCAGTCCGCTCGAGTCATCAACGGTAAAGGTAAGCTGCGAAACCGAGTTTGCTCCTTCTTTTACCGCTCCGGTGAGCAGTTCTCCTACTTTTACCTTCTCAAAATTCTTCACCTTTACCTGCACGGTTTGCGAGACGGTGTAGCCGACAATATCAGGCGGGGGGCACCCGCCGCGTCCGGGAGGTGTATCGATGATTGATAGATCAGCCGTGGGTTCGCGTTGCGGATATACGATCGGCGGTGAGGTGCACGGATAGTGCTGATATCGCGGCTCCACATTATATGCCTGGGTTTGCAGATCTTCCGCCGGTACCCCACGGTCTTTGACGAATTTGTTTATCCTATTTACCTTTTCGGTATTTTCGCCAAGAAGCTTGTTGATGTCCTTCCCTCCTTCGGTAATCACGCTAAATGAAAACCGTGCCACATCGGGCACCCAGACCTTTTTTCCCTCTCCCGTGACAATGAAACTGCGGAACGATGAGGGTTGAATGGATTTTGAATACGACCGTACGAATGAGTGCACGGAAAGCGCGACTGCAAGGATCCCCACCACGAGCGCTCCTCCAAGCACATTTTTGAGAGTAGTGTGCATATACACTTATTTAGTGAATGAGATTATTTCTTTGTATATTATAGAATTTCTCTTTTGCACATGCAACAAGCTCACCTTCTACCTTCGGTAATTTCAAATTTCAAAATCCAAATGTCAAATAAATGTGGAAAACCTCAATGTCCAATGACAAAAATCGAAGCTGCCTCTTTGGATTTTGGAAATTGGGGTTTTATTTGAAATTTGGATTTTGTCATTTGGTTTTTTGAGTGTATGTAATATAGAACTGCCACGTACGTCTCCTACCATAGCCAGGATGTATCACCTGTCACCCGCGCGATAAAAAGGTCGCGCCTTATTCCCTTTATTGAATATCTATGCAAAAATTTGCACCCTACCTTGCAAGTGTTCTTGTGGTGAGTGCGTTTGCTGCTACGGTGGTGTTTGCGCAGACCGCAACTCCTACTCCAAGCCCTTCGCCCACACCTACCGTTTTTCCTTCTCTCGGCCCTACGCCGACTTCGACCCCTTCACCGTTCCCCACTCCTACTCCGAAACCGAAGAAGGGTGATATTACGGCGGCGAAGCGGACTTGTATCAAAGATGCTATTGAAAAGCGGGATACTAAAATTGTGAACGCCTTCGATGCGCGCAATAGCGGGTTGCGCAACGCGCTGCTCAAGCGTAAGGATTTGTTGAAGGCGGCATGGGATAAGCCCACCCGCAATGAGATCCGCGCCGATCTTGACAAAGCCTGGAAAGAGTACGCCAAGATGAGAAAAGAGCTTCGGAAAAACTTTAGAAAAGAGCGGCTTGGCGCGTGGCAGGAGTATTTTCGGACCCGCACACGAACGTGCAGAGTGCCCGATACTACTCACAACCACGATGTAGATAATGACTTCTAGTAAAAAGCCCCTCACGGGGTTTTTTACTATTGCTTGAGAATAATGAGAAGGCCAATAAGAATAATTACCCCGGGCCATATGAGATGCCACGGAAACATGAAATGCGGAAGGGTTTGGCTTGCGAGCGCGAAGGCACCTCCTGCAACAATCAGCAGGCCAAAGATATTCTTCCCGCGCGAAAAAACTCTCTCGATTGCATATCCTTCGCGAATGAATGCGCTTTTTCTTTCATATTTTCTGCCATATGTCTTACCGAATCTGCAGGGTTCACTTCGCCGGGTGTGGTCATAAAGGGCTCCTCCGGAATGACGACAAGCGAGAGAAGGTACACAATAACCATAAACCCACTCGTCACAAAGAGGAGAATGAGGAATATAAACCGCACGAGCGCGGGATCTACATCAAAGTATTCTCCGAGACCCCCGGCGACCCCGCCGAGAATCCGGTTGGTACGCGAACGAAATAAGCGTTTTTGCATGTTGGACATTATATTAATTCAAAATTCAAAAATCAAATGTCAAAATGAAAGATTAAAAATTGAAAAAGCAACGCTGCAGTATTTTTTTGGTTCTTTTTACATTTTACATTTTCATTTTGATTTTTGCATTTGAGTTAAAAAGAAACATATTCTGACAAACGGACAAATCTATACCCCTGGCTCGTGAGGTCGTCAAGAAGAAACGGTAGTACGTCGGCATCCAAAGTAGATTTATCCTGCGGGTGCGAGCCCAGATGCATAAGTATAATACCTCCCGGGCCCGCTCGCTTGCGAATGCGTTCACGGATGGTGTGAACGCTCTCCCCTCCTGATGTTCCTTTCCATCCAGCGGTATCCACGGTCCATCCGACCGCGATATACCCAAGCGACTCGATGAATGAGAGATCTTCGGGCTTGTACTCGCCGTATGGAAATCGAAAGTAAGGCGTGAGAGACCTTCCCAAGCGGGCAGCCTCATCCTCGGTTCTTTTTATTTCGCTCTGTTTTTTTTCTTCGGAGAGAGCGGGAAAGTGTGGATGCGAGTATGAGTGATTTCCCATGTCAGCAGGCACATATGCGAATATATCGCGCGTTTCAGCAGGAAATTTCTTTATGAAGTTGCCCGTGAGAAAGAACGTGCCAGGAATTCTGCGCGCGTGCAGTGTGGCTAAAATGGTTTTTACCCCCGCCGCATTTCCGCCGCCGTCAAAGGTGAGCGCAATCACACGATCCTTGGTGGGGAGACGCGGGACATACCCTCTCACCAACTTTGGTGTGGACGCGGGAGAAGGAGAAACATCCATCGCAATACTTGGCAGAGGGGAATCGATATTCGGCGATGCGCTCGGCTCGACAACAAATGAAATGCCACCGCGGTAGATGAAGTAGACGATTCCTGTGCCGACTATGGCGAGCAGTACAAAGAAAAACAAAAGAAAGCGGCTCATTATAGAGGTCTATAATACCACATTCTCATACTCCCCGCCATCGTGACAAAACAATAAATTAACTGCATGAAATACATGCAGTATCCCGGAAACAATGGAGTGCGCGAACCGTTATAAGAAAGACGATTGTAAAGCAACATTTGGCGTAAATTCGCGTCCTCATATATAAAGGTCGATTCTCGTTTTTATTGGTTAATTTGGTAATGCTTATGGGTATTGTATTGTGGATTATTTTTGGCGCATTAGTGGGATGGATCGCGTCGTTAATTATGGAAACTGACGCAGAGCAGGGACCGGTGCTTAACATTGTAGTAGGAGTCGTAGGGGCGCTCATTGGCGGATGGATAATGAGTCTCATCGGTCAAACAGGGATTATCGGTTTTAACATTTACAGTTTTCTTGTTGCCCTGCTCGGAGCGGTCGTACTCATCGGCATCGTAAGAGCACTCCGCACCACTACCTAGCGCCGCCCCTCTCATGAGCGCATAACCCTGCGAAGCCATTTGCAGCAGTGAAAAAGGGAGCTATCAGCAGTTTGATAGTTCCCTTTGTGTTGGGCAATTACTTCTTTGGTTTCTGGATGGGTGGAAGTTTTGGCGGGTGCTTCATAAGCGGCTTGCGGTGCATTTTCACACGCGCAAGCGCACCGCCCGGAATACCACTTCCTCCCTGGTCCCGCGGCACCGAACCCATCGGGCGCACCATCAACGCGCGCTCGACCACCTTTGTGGTGGACAGCTCACGGCGTCTCGCGAGCTCACTTTGCAGAAGCAGGTTTTTTGCCTTGACATCGGTAAGCTCCCTGCGGAGGCGCTCCACGTCTGCGCGCAGGCGGTCAGCTTCACGGCCCCTCTCGACAAGTGCAACTTCGAGCTCCGCGTGCGGCTTGCAGGAATCTTCTGCTCTTCTTCCTGCTGCGCCTCTCGGCGTGTGATATAGGCCTCCAGAAGCTCCACCACCTCCTTCGGTTCGAGCTGGATGAGCACCTCGAGCGGGTTAACCTCTACTGTGGCTTCGCCAGGCTCTTTCTCTGTTTCCACCGAGGCAGCTTCCTCGTGTGCCTGCTTTTGCGCCCGCTCTCGCTCACCCTTTCTGAAGTCTCGATAACGTACGAGAACCTCTTCTACCGAAGCGTCAAAGAAGTCCTTTGGAACGAGTATCTGGTCCCGCCCGACTCGCGTGAGAATCCCGGCACGCACAAGTTCTGCCTGTACGGTTTTGACGGTTGCCTTAAGGAGGCCGTCCGGAACTGCAATGTGCTCCCCTGCTTTAATTACCTCATCTGGCTTCGCCAATTCGCGGAGAAACCGGATGTATTGTTCAGGAACGTGCATTCGGTGTTCCCTCCTCTTCTCCAATTGAGTGCAGGGATTGTATCAAGTGAGATTTATTCTGTCAATACTTTTTGACAAATAATCAGGGTAGAAGCGCAGGAAGTAAGGGGGTATTGAGATCAAATGAGAGAATACGATTCTGGTAGGAGTTTGGATCAGCAGAATTCAGTTGCCATCTATCGGTGACAATTCCTATGACATGGTTGTTGAATAGATTCGCATTATTCCGCCCGCTGTAAAGAGGTTTAATGGTCTGCGGCTGATAGAGATAGTGCAGGCCTCCAAGTGCCTGTTCCTCGCCTGGATCAACCCGCGCGGAGCGATACTCCCAACGCACTCCTATGCTGGACGAACGCCATATCCCTATTTTTCCATTCACTGTGGCAACAAGCACGAGATTGCCTTGAGAGTCGCCCCGATCGCCAATAAGCGCGCCCGGCCAACCCGGGGCAACGTTATTTGTATCTGCAATAAAATTTGGTCTCCACCCCGATGCCTCATCTGCTACATAGAATCCCTTACGCGCGTAGGCGCCATGCGGGGCGGATGCTCCCCACTCCGGATTTGCCCGGAAGTACGCAACCATAGTTCCTTCGTACCGCAAAAGATCAATGCCTAGACATCCGTCCCTGTTGTCATTGGGCGGAGGGGTAATGCGGTTTTCCGGAACGGTACAGAGCGTAGTGCGCGTCCACGATCTCCCCCGGTCAGACGAAACTGCGATATCGACATGGCGATAGAGGTGAGGAGAGGGTGACTCGCTATGAAAATTACGCCATACGGTAGTGAGGTAATAGAGCCGCCCGTCATCGCGCTGGCTGAACGCTCCGTAACTAGCCCCCACCCCCTCACAGCCCGCCTGTGTGGACGCATTGCAGTGCGCAGAAGTGTGTACACTCGGCACTTCATATGCTTGTTCCCAGCGCCCCGGCGTTGTTTCATAATTATATCGCGCCGCCATTAGATGCGAGGGAAAGTCATTATTTAAAATGTAGAATCCTATATAGAGCGCGCTCTCGACGCGGCTCGAGAACCCCGCGAGGCGCTGGAGACAGATTTCGAGAGTGGATTTTCCCGGAAAGAGCTGGTTGCCAAGTTGCGAGTGATCATATTCTTCGAGTAATATCGCACTGCGTGCAAATATATTCGCGGTACTTCCTATCCAGTGGCGAAGATTACTCCCGGTACGACAGCCTCCCTCGGCCCGATCAAGAATTATGTGGATATTCTCGTTGCGATCCGCGAGCAATAACGGTGTTCCGCCAGGCCCGATAACTACGGAGCCGAGTGATACTTCTTGCCATACAGAGGCTCCATATGGCTTAAAGTGAAGATCGTAGTAGGCACGGGAAGGTATTGTAGATGGGCTCGGCACGAGAGAAAAGATACCCCGTGTGGTAGCTACCGATCGCGGAGACCCTTCGGCCCAGGTGAGAATTACTCCGTTTTCAAGCCGTGCCGGTGCCACCTCGGTAAAGGTAGCAGCGATAGACGGAGGCGCAACTACTCTAATGGAAACATTGGCAGACGCTTCTCCGAAAAGCCCTGTATCTTTGCGGTGCATTTGCCAGCGAAAATCATATGAAGTATCGGTGGTCACCACGGGCGCGGTAATATCAAATGAAAATGTCACGCCCACCCCGGGGTTTACGTTCGCAGGAAGTACTACCCGGCGTACTCCCCATGTCCGGATATCCTCGTTTGCATCGGCTGGAATTATTGACTTGAGTACATACGTAGCAGGATCATCTACTGTCCATGATACAAGCCCCTCACACGCTCCATTGGGTCGGCAGTTTTTCATAGTAAGACTGACTCTGCGCATTTCTCCCGAGTTGATGGTAATGGGCACGTTTTGGCTTACAAATGTACCCGCGTAAATAGTCGGGGAAGGAATAGGGGTAACCGTAGGTGTGGGTGAGAGACTTGGAGTAGGAGACGGCGAAGGGGTGGGAGGGGATACAGAGGAGGTATGGAATGAGTAAGATACACTCGCCCGTTGGTTTCCCGCAGCATCACGCGAAATAACCCTGAACGGGTAGAGTATATTGGGACGCAGATTTGAAGTATTAATACTATGCGTGAGTGTTCGCTCGTTCACACGTGGCGTGAGACATCCGGTTGACGGGCACGGATTAAGAAATTCTGCCTGTGCGTCGGCAGGCTCGTTGGTCGTCCATTGGATACGGCCAGAGAATGCAGTGATATTGGTAACCGCAACACCAAAAATAGTAGGGGGAGTGGTATCAGAAAGCGGAGTGGGAGTTGGGGTAGGGGAGGATATCGGCGTTGGAGAGGGGCTTGCCGCCGTGGAGGACGAAGGGTTTGGCGAAGGGGTAACCGTGGGGGAAGGACTTGCCTGCGGTGAGGAAGTCGGTGACGGTGACGGAGTGGGGGATGCGGGAGGAGTTGGCATCGGGAGCGATTCACTGGTTGCATAATAATTAAATTCTGTTTCATTCACTACGGTGATGTCTTCGAATGAAAACCTATGGGCATGGAAAGTCGCGAGGTCTGGAATCCAGCTTTTTGAATCATAGAGAACAAGGTAGACCCGCGCATCTCCCGCCCGTGCAATAAGTTGCGATTCTTCATAGGAGTCGAGCTCCTCACTTGAAGTAATATAGATATCCGAAAACCGGTTTCCATACGATTTAAAAACCTCTGCCGTGGGGACGTGGTGAGTTCTTCCCTTGGGGGTAAGATAATACACCTCCTCTTCATCTTCGGCTCGCAGCAGTGCCACGCGCGGATGGCGGTTGAGCTCTTGCACTGAAACAGTGCGGATGTGAGAAAACTGGTATCCTTTTTCCCGAAATAGCTCGATAGTAGGAATCCAGTGCCTCCTGCCGTCGGGGAGAATCTCCCATACCCGCGTGTCTCCTTCTGCACGCACCAGTATTGATTCCGCACGCGCGCGAGCGGGCAATTGGCGCGGTACTACGTGCAGCACTATCACTGCCGCAACTAAACCCTCTAAAAAGATCGTGGGTAAATATCTAACATATGAATGGCGCATAGAGTGATTATACCTTTTTTTGAAAAAGAAGAGGCGCAGTCTGTTGATAACTGCGCCTCACGCGGTAAGCTGTATCGCTGCAGCAGGGGGTGTACACTGCGCTTCTATTGCCTGGAATGTTTCGCGCACGATGGTAGCCGGATCTGTATTCCAGTTGAGATACACCACCACCGGAATCCGGAGCTGGCGTTTTTTTGCGATCCGGTAGATGCGCTCGCTAAAACGTCGAGCTGCCCGTTTGGTGCTTTTGATTTGCAACGGAATTTCTTGTCCGTTTGCCATGCGCACAAACGCATCACACTTTTCGTACTCTTCCATCGCAGTAGCACGGCGCATTCCCGCGTACCATGCAGGGAGTATAATCCCCTCCCTCTGGAGCACCTCGTCCTTAAATGCATGAAAGAACCGTTCTTCAACCAATCTTCCCTGATAGTAGTACGGGCAGTCCTGGCAAGCAAGAAGATGCCGGCCAAGAAACTCATCATCTCCCAGAACGAGGTAGTGTGATGCATCTGTGCCATCACCCGTGCAAGAAAGCGGTTAATGGCCCGCTGTGCCTCTAAGCAGGTAAGCGAAATATATCCTGCGCGGACGCGCTGGAGTCGGCGAACCTTAATGGTGCGTCGCTTTACCTTTCGAACTTTTCTCGCTTCCCGTACGAGCTGAAGTTCGAACTTCTCCACGTTATCTTCGTACTCCGAGAGGTCCTGCGGGCATTCACCCGCAAAAAGATTGATTCGCACACTCTTACACCTCCTAGTTTTGGTTTTAAGGAACAGTACTATCATACCATAACGAATAATAAAGTGCAATCCCGTTAGAGAAAAGCCGCCCCTAGCGGCTGCCGCCGTGCCTTCGGCGGGGCGGTTCTCTAACGGGAAAAATTGACTTCGCGAACATGCGTTGGTAGGATACGTTCTTAGGCATATTTTAAAGCATAAATGTTCGGAGGGAAATTTCCGGGCATTTTTTATTCATGCACCTCGCTCGCGACACCGCACCGAATTTTTCCGCTCTTTTCCTTCGCGCTCCCTTTTCTTTTATTACCCGCGTTCTTATACAGGGTGTGCTGGTACTCCTTGCGGGTATAATTCTCGTCCTCCTCGTTCTTTTTAAGTCAATCACCTCTCCTCAATTCGAAGCCGCACCTCTCCTTTTTTCCTACACATTTTTTGTGGTTCTCTTTCAGCTTTCCCGGCTTATTGCCGCCACACTCTACCCAAAAACCCGCTCGGATATCTATGTCACTATCCCGGCAGGATACGAACCTTCGGTGTCGATTATTATTCCCTGCAAAAATGAAGAGATGGTGATTGCCGATACGGTTGCGCATGCTTTCGGTGTGGCATACCCGCAGGAGAAACTTGAAGTAATTGTTATTGACGACGGCAGTACCGATCACACGTATGAGCGCTTGCAGGAGCTTCACACGCAGTATCCGCGCCTGCGGGTAATTCGCTGGGGCGAAAACAGGGGCAAGCGTGCCGCAATGGCAGAGGGGTTCCGCCACGCCTCCGGCGAGATAGTAGTACAGCTCGATAGCGATAGCTATGTAGAGGCCCGGTCTTTTCGCAACCTCATCACTCCCTTTGCCCATGCGGAAATAGGAGCTCTCTGTGCGCATACCCACCCTGCCAATATGGGTAAAAACATCATCACCAAAATGCAGGCGGCGTACTATTTTATGTCGTTTCGTATTCTTAAGGCCGCGGAGGCATCATTTCTTACCGTACTGTGCTGCAGCGGATGCGCCGCGGCATACCGCAGGTCCGCCGTACTTCCTATCCTTGAGCACTGGGTGCACGAGACATTTCTTGGCCGGCCGGTTACGTGGGGCGATGACCGCGCGCTCACGAGCTGGGTATTGAAAAGCGGCTACCAAACGTTTTATACGGATCGGGTAGTCGCATACACCCTTGTTCCCACCACTTTTTCCGGCCTTGTGCGCCAGCAAATTCGCTGGAAAAAATCATGGGTTGTAAACGCATTCCTCACCTCTGGTTTTCTCTTCCGTACCCGGCCGTTCGTGAGCGTCTTCTATTTTTTCCCGCTTATCTTTATCTCACTCGCAAGCCCCTTTATGGCTTTTTATTCAGTAATGTATCAGCCGCTTGTTACTGCCCGGCCGCCTCTTTTCTACCTTACCGGTATTTTTCTTATTAGCTCCCTTTTTATCGTGTACTACCGGATTGTGTCCCGGAATCGCTACTGGCTCTATCTCTATCTGTGGTTTTTCGCGTATCTTACGGTATTCACCTATTTGTTTTTCATTGCGATCGTCCGGTTACAAGATCGGCGATGGGGCACGCGCTAAGTATGCTCACGCGACTCGCACGAAGAAATAAACAGGTATATAGCACGATACTTGTGGTGACGATCGCCGGCTTTGTGGGAGGAAGCGTATGGGTAAGAGAGACCTATCATGTGAGTACCGACGACCTGCGATTTGCAGCAAATTACGCGCAGTACGTGCAGTACGTATTTGCGATGCGCGGAGTCCGCATGAACTCCCACGTACGCGCAACCACCGAAGATGAGGTAATGCTTCCTGCAACATCAGTTCCTGTGCTTTTGTACCACGGGGTAGTGGAATCTCACGACGGATCCAATGTAACGAGAAACCAGTTTGAAGCACACATGCGCACACTCGCGGGAGCCGGGTACGAGACGATCGGCATAGAAGAGTTTTATGATTTTGTGCGCGGTACACGAACGGTTCCGCAAAAATCGTTTCTTCTTGCATTTGACGATAGCCGCAAAGACAGCTACTACCCTGTGGACCCGCTTCTCAAAGCGCTCGGCTTTCGAGCAGTGATGTTCACCATCACCGGACGCTCATTGGGAAGTGAGCGGTTCCGCAGCGCCTTTCATCTTACCGCGCGCGAACTGGGCGTGATGCACCGCTCGGGCCGGTGGGATATTGAGTCGCACGGAAAGGACGACCACGAGCTTGAAACGGTGGAGTCGGATGGCTCCGCCGGGCACTTCCTCGCCAATGCCCGATGGCTCGCACATGAGCAGAGAATGGAGACGCGCGATGAATATCGCGCGCGCATAGCAGATGATCTAGCCGCATCGAAACATGATATCGAACGTGCGTTGGGGAAAAAACTGATCGGGTTCGCGTTTCCATTCGGTGATTATGGGCAGAACGAGACAAATCTGCCGGGAGCGAAAGAAATACTCCTTGCAGAGCTGCGGAACGTATATCCTCTCGCGTTTTATCAATCATTCCTTCCCAATGAGCGGCGCAACTACCCGTATCGGAATTCCTTTATGGCAACCCGTATTGTCGTCCGTCCTGAATGGGATGAAAAAAAGCTCCTTGCGCTCATCGAGGCAAGCGGCGATAAAGCGCTTCCTTATGAAGACGCTATTGCCAACGATAACGGCTGGTACTCTCCGTGGGGCATTCAACGGGTGGAAAACGGCGCACTTACGATTGAAGCTGAACCAAGCGAAGCCGGCGCCTCTGCATTTCTCGATGGCACATACTTATGGCAACGCTACAGCGCCATCGCCGATATCACCGCTCATCCTTCATCTACTGTTTCAATCGTTGCGCACGCGAATGAAACCGAACAACTCTCCTGCGTACTGCAGAGGCGCGCGATATCACTGCGGGTACAGCGCGGTGCCGCTGAAGAAACACTCCTTACGTGGTATACTGACTTTGACATGCTGTATTCCACCCCAATTTCCCTGGGCATTTCCCTCGGGAAAAACGGCGTAAAATGCCTTTGGGAGAACCATACCATGCTCCACCTGCACACGAGTGCAGGCATGCCTTCACAAGGAGGAGTGGGAGTAAAGGTATGGAGCGATAATCCGCAAGCCCGGTCTCTCACGCTCGAACACATGCGCGTTGAAAGGGTTAAGTAATGTCTAAATTTTTTCTTATTCCTGTTTTTGCACTGGGTGCCGCCGTCGCGGCAGGGATACTTCAGTTTCAGGGCGAACCCCCGAGTGAGTTTTTTTCATCGCTTCGTGCGCGTTCGTATGTGCCGGCCTATACCCCTGTACTTCAGGATTCGTTTGATACTGCGTTATCTCTCGAAGAAACATCGCGCCCGGCGTTGAGCCGCAGTAACGTGTGGTGGGTGAACTCTGGAGCCATGCTTCGCGCCGAGAACGGCGTGGGCGCAACTGTGCACGGCGAACTTCCGGCAGATTCGAGGTGGCGAAGTATCTACCGCGCCACGAATGCAGTTGACACCGATGAGGGCGCGCACCCCCAAAATATCTTCCGCCTCGTTACCCGCAGTACCGCGAAAAATCTTCGCCAGGAACTCTACTTTTTAATAACACGTATACACGCGAGCGAAAGCCCGCGCAGAAATGCCTCGAACGGCGTGTTCCTTTTTAATCGCTACCGTAATGGTGACAACCTCTACTACACGGGGCTGCGAGTGGATGGCGGCGCAGTGATTAAACGAAAAAAGAACGGTGTGTATTCTATACTCGCGTATAAAAAGATTTTTTCAGGCTCGTACGAGCGGGAAAATAATCCTTCACTGCTGCCGTCCGGCACATGGCTGGGGATACGGAGCGAAGTCGAAAATACAGCCGATGGCTCTGTAGTTGTCCGACTTTTTTTTGATGAGCAACGTAACGGCAGGTGGAAAAAAGTCCTCGAGGTAGCGGATAAAGGCGAAGCGGCAATCCGTGAAGAAGGCTTTGCCGGCATCCGCACCGATTTTATGGATGCGGTGTTTGATGATTACAGACTTTTTCTTGCCCACTGACCGCACGTTTAGAAACGGCCGATGATGCTGTGCAGTATCTGCCATGCTTGTTCCGCCAGCACACCAACTGCGGCGCGCCAGCGCCGCAGCGGTGTTGATGATGTGTCTTGATGGGCTAAGCCCGATGTAACGCGAAATACTTTTTCACACTGCGCCCATTTTCCGTCCGGCCCCCACCCCGTTACCACCACTCTCGAGGGTTTATCACCTGCGTCTTTCACTATATTTCCCCATACGCCGGGATTTTCAAGCCCCGGACCGTCTCCCAAGAACGGGCCGCTGCTGCTTATCCGAACTGGTCCGTAATTGTTGTTATTAATCCAATCTGAAACAACTTTTATTACTGACCCACCACCAATTTCGGTTCTTACATTAAATGGTTTTCCTGTTTGAATCGCCCGATCCACAGTGATACCGCACCATAAATTTGGAGATTTTGACAGAGTAGATGCCGCCGTACCCGCAAGAGAAATCGTCTGGGCGCACCTCGCGGTTTTCCCATTCCCGTCCCGCACAGTGAGTACGAGACGCGAGGGCTTATCGCCTGCTCTCTTTTCTAGTCCGCTCCATATTCCCTCGGCAGGCAACGCAGACATATCACGCAATAAAGCGCCGTCTGATTTCCGAGGGAGAGTAAACTTGTGGCTGTTTTTCCAATCAGACTGTATGGACGGGTTGTGTGCCCCATATACCTTCCATCCAATATCAAATGGCTTACCCGGTTCCATTTTTGCAGGTCCGATAATGGCACATGAGAGTCCCGGAACTGCTGTAGGCGGTGTGATATACTGAGCGCTCTCGTCTACGGGAACGAGCCGGAACCGGAGATCAACGAATCCTTTCGGGAAAAACCCAATATTTACTCCGCGTAGGGGCATTGGCTTCCAATCATTACTCGTAGCACATGTTTGCGGCAAAGGAACTCCCGCGACAGTCGCACAAAGACTATATTCTACCCGATAGCCCTGTTTGCGTACCAGGATAGTGTGTGTGGTAGGAAGCGGCACAAGATTGGTAAACCTCTTGCTATAAAAGGGGGGTGAGAGTGTGTGCTGTCGAAAACGGTATAATACTTCAGCAGATGCCGGCAGCTCAAGTTTGCCGACTTTTTCGAGTGTCGTTACCTTAATACTTCCCTGCTCACCCGTATTGAGTGCGCCGGGTAATTCTGCACAGCGTAACCCCCGCTCCGTAAAATTCATTGCATCGTTATCGTTCGCGAAATCAGCAATGTGCACTCCGATATCAGTCGCGATCGCAAGAACGGGTATGACGTTTGCTACCTGTGAAGCCCAGTATCCCGCGTTCTGAAAGATAGCCCACTGTGATGGGGAGAGCCAGTTGTAGTTGAGTGCAATAACTGCATCCTTCCCGACTACTCCAATGGTTCCATTTGCATATTCAAAAACCACATACCCAGCCTGTTCTGTAACGTTTACTATCCCACTCGACCCACGTACTAATAATGCGATTCCCTCATCGATGATCTGCTGGCCTATTTCATTGAGAAAATAGTATTGCGATACCGAAGGATGGAATGACCCGGTCTTTCGGTGGTTCACGGTTGAGAGACCGACTGCCGCCGTGCCCGCAGGGCACTTTCCCCATGCGGTATCAGTCGGAGGAGGCAGTGAGGTATCAAAGCGCTTACCATCCTTTAGCCCTACCACCGTCGAATCGGGTTTATACAGTTTTGAGGTGAGAGGGCTGCATCGGATGATGGTGGCATTTTTATCGGTCGTTTCAAAGCGACGTATAAACACCCCGGTGAGTACGGTGTGCCGTACGGACAGCTGTTCAATCCATCACCGTATCCGTGTGCGACATTCCAGCAAAATTGCTGCTGCGGCACTACGACACTGCAACAGTGAATAAATCCCTTGGAGTGGTCTGCCGAGCAATAATAGCCCTTTGGCAGAGTATTGCTGCGATTTACGAGTTTCTCTGAATTCGCATGGTTTATTTCTTTCGTGATATCGTAACCAGAAATAAGCCCTGCGACATCTGAACACTCAATGTGGCGGAGATTTTTGTTCTTGGTCGCATAATCAGTAACCCGTGCCGCCGTGACGGCATGCCCTGCCGGACAATTCCCCCATCCCCGAAGGTCTTGATAGTTTTCCCGCGGGCGGTATTGATACTCACCATCCGGAACCGCAACTTGTACGGTATGTGCTTCAGCACGAAACGATTGTGATAAAAAAAGAACCGCAAAAACTGCGATGCCAATAAGCCCCTTAACAATGCATACGGCGTATGGGCTCTCCTTTCGCATGTATTTATGATAACACGCCGTACAGCGCGTGCATAGCAGGGAGTGTGACCCAAAAGTTTATCTTTGGACGAACCGATGTTTTCTTGCTAACCTCGCCAACACGTCGGCTGCCTCCGTGTGTACGGGGCAGGGAACCAGATGTTATTGGATTTCAGAAGTTATAGCAGCCCCATGGGGATTCGAACCCCAGTTCCATGGCTGAGAACCATGTGTCCTAGGCCTCTAGACGATGGGGCCATTTTGCAACTTATCTGTTATGATCCCCCAAACCTTACCATGATTTGTTAATTCTGCAAAGCGTGTGCAGAAGGAATTGCGTGCGCAGGATTTGAAAGCATATTGGTAAATGGAGTAAGATCAGTTTTTTCTTCAATTAACTTTATAAGAGCCCCCATTTCGGGGGTACGGTTGATAAGCGTTGCTCCTACTAATGTTCCATGGTGGAGAAAGAGTTGGGCCGCAGAGTTCTTCGCGGGCTCGGTACGTAAAATAGCCGTGCGCCCCTCAAACTCCTCGGTATTTCCGATAAACACTACATTCATCGCGCACGCATGGCACGTATAAAATGGCACCATGGAGAATGGTGTGCGTTTACCCGCCATGTTCATCCCCGCGGCTCTTCCCTGCATCTGCGCATGCACCCATGACCCCGAGTGGAAGTGTCCGTTGAGCACCGGATCGCGATACTGCGCGATATCCCCTGCCGCCCAGATATCCGAAACGTTTGTTTCAAAGTATTCGTTTACGAGCACTCCCCGTTCCGTCACTACACCCGCCTCGTGTATCCATCGAACCGGATACTCAATTCCCACTCCAAGAAGTACCATATCCGCATTAATGCTAGTGCCGTCATTGAGGGTAATACCTTCCACCTCCTTCTCCCCCTTGAACGTCTGTACCGTCCGCCCCTTTATAATCGAAATCCCTTCCTTTGCCAAACTCCCCTCAATTAAATCCGAAGAGGCAGGGTCCAGAATCCGTTCCCAGAATCGCTCCCCGCGTATGAGGAGCGTTACCTCTACCCCGGCTTTGCGCAAAATTTCACACATTTCAAACCCTACAAATCCCGCCCCTATCACCACTGCGCGTTTTACCTTGGGAAGTCGCGTAATTATCGCCTTGGCATCATCAATAGTCTGCAAACGAAATATGCCATTCTTCTCTATCCCTTCTATGACGACTTTCTTCGGAACTCCTCCGGTTGCAATAAGGAGCTTCCCATAGGTATAGCGGCTTCCGTCGTCGAGTACGATCGTCTTATGGCTGATATGGAGTTCCCCGGCCCGTCTGCCTGCACGCAACGTGATATTACGCTCGTGATACCACTCTTCTTTTTTGAGCCACACATTCTCAAACGGAATTTCTCCTAAAAAGAAATACGGTTTGGAAAGCATGAGCCGGGAATAGAGCGGATAGGGCTCTGCCGAGATAATGGTAATCGCCGCAGCGGAGTCAATCCCGCGGATGGCTTCAGCTGCGGTCGTGCCCGCGATTCCTCCGCCGATAACAAGATATGGTGAGAAGGTATTGTTAGGGATAGATTTGGTTTCCCTCTTCATCATAGAGAAATATCGCTTTGGTGGGGCATGACTGGGCGGCAAGGAGGAGCGTATCATCATCGATCGTGATGTCCTCAAGACTCTCCCGCTTTGCCGGCCCCGAATTGCGCACCCCGCCCTTTTGCTTAATAATCGCCTTGTTTTCGCCATCAAGCTCAAATACCCCCGCGGCAATCACCACACAGCTCGCAGCTCCAATGCATAAATCGCGATCTACTACAATCCGCGCTATTTTCTTTTTCTCCTTTTTTTCAGGCATGTAATGCAGGAAATTTTCAATTTACAATTTCTAATTTTCAATTGAAAATTTGGATATTGAGAATTCATTGAAAATTGCAAATTGAGAATTGGTTTCGGCATTCCTATGCTACCGCATGTTCCGTGCATTGTCACGGCTGCGCGCAACCATCTTTTTTACAATGTCATTTACCGCAAGAAATGCGGTATTGAGAATCAGAATCCATAGAATTTCACTCGTACGGAGCGGGGTAAATGAAAAGTACGATGCAAAAGGTTCCTGCAGGACTAAAAGCGTGAGGAGGAAGGCAACAAACGTCACGATGTGCATAACCATCGCCGGACGAGACTGAAAAAGCCATTTAGAGGTACGAATGGAGTAGAAAATCACGAGACCCGAAACTGTTGTTTGTAAGAACAGTGCAGTCCGGATTACATCGGGGCGAGCACCTCGGTAGAAGAGGTATACAATGAGGTTAAAGAGTGCAGCAACTATCCCAAGTGACATGAGAAGAAGCGCAAGTTCCCGTACGCCATAACGCGGCCTTTGCCGTACTTCACGCTCTTCTACCCGGTCAAATACTACCCCGAAAAGGGGGAGATCGGTAAGGAGGTTCGTGAGCAGAATCTGAATGGGTAAAAGCGGCAGGAATGTGATAAATATCGAGAGCACTCCCACCGAAAAACTGTTTCCAAAGTTGTCACTCATCGTATGCTTGAGGTATTTCAAGATATTGTAGAATGCAGCCCTGCCAAGCCGGATGCCGTCTACAATTACGTGCAGTCCCCGCTCGCGCATAATGAGATCTGCGACATCCTTTGAGGCGTCTACCGCCATGTCAACCGCGATCCCGACGTTCGCAATTTTGAGGACGGGAATATCGTTGATGCCTTCGCCAAGAAACCCCACGAGATGCCGTTTTTGAAGGGCGCGTACGATTTTATACTTCATCTCCGGCCGCAAACGCGAGAACACGTGCCCGCGCTCTACCGTATCTGCAAATGCAGCTTCGGAAAGTGACGCAAGATCGTCTTCGGTGTATACCGGCTCATCTTCGCCGATTAATCCCGCCTCATGCGCCACTTTTCTCGCTACTTCCGGCCGGTCTCCCGTAAGCATTCTCACATCCACCCCAAGCGCTTCTGCGTCGCGGATCGCGGCGCGCGCAGTGGGCTTGAGCGCATCCCGAAAAGCCGCCATACCGAGGTAAGTAAAGTTGCCGGTTACATCTGCCGCACGCTCAAAAAAAGAGTACTGTACACCAGGAAGTTCGTGGTAGGACGCAGCAAGAATGCGCAGGCCTTCCTGGGAGTATGCGGTAATTCGATCGCGCAGCGCATTGGCTTCTTTCTTTGGCAAGGTGGCGCTCTGCAGGATGAGCTCGGGTGAGCCCATCAGCACGAAGTAGCGTTTCCTGCCTTTCTGCACGATTCCCTGTGAAACCCGCATATGGGGATCAAAGAGCCGCCGATCCACCAACAGTCCGCGCGCGGCGCCGCCCGCGCGCACGCGGGGATGGTATGCACGCACCAGCGCTTCTTCAAAGTCAGAGAGATGCTTTTCGCCCATCCCCCACGAAAGCGAAAAAGCAAAATATACAAAAAGATCTTTGTGGGGCGAGTCAAAATGCTCAAGTGCAAGCGTATTCGTGGTGAGAGTACCGGTTTTATCCACGCATAATATATCAATAACCCCAAGGTCCTCGATTGCGGTGAGGCGTTTTACCAGCACATGTTTACGTACAAATACGTGAGTGTAGTATGCAAGAGCAGTAGCGGTAATGGGAGGAAGGAATTCTGGAATAATAGAGAGGCCAAGGATGAGCGTAAAAAGAAGCACCTCTGAAGGGGCAAGATCGGAAAATACGCTATGTGCCGCAAAAATAATCACCGCAAACCCTGCGACGAACTTCGTGAGCTGCGCGGAGAATTGGTCGAGATTGCGCTGGTACGCACTTTGTTTCTGCGATGCAAATGCAAGATTCGCAATATGCGAAAAGCGCGTGCGCCCGGCGGTAAATACCGCGATTGCTTCTGCTTCGCCGTCAGAAATCACTGTTCCCGAGTAGAGCGGCTCGCGCTCGCCTTTCGGCACGATATCGGATTCTCCGGTAAGCAGGGATTCATCAACGTTGAGGTTCAATGCATGCAGCACAATACAGTCCGCAGGCACGCGCTCGCCTTTGGTGAGGTAGATTAAATCGCCGGGCACGAGTGCATCAGCCGAGATAAGGCTCCGCTTTCCGCTCCGGATCACTTCAGTCTTTTTTTGCAGGTAGGGAGTGAGTGTCTCATAGAGCCGGATGTAGCGCACCTCTTCGATCGCCGAGATGAGGATCGAGAGGCAGAGAAACCCGAAGATGATAAGCGATTCGGTAACGTGTTCGCTTGAGACGAATGAAATAACCGCAGCACCCGCAAGAAGGAGGTTAAACCGGTTGAACGCCTGTTCCCGCGCGAACCGTCCGAACTGAAATCCTGATTGCGCCGCGATCGCGTTACGGCCATAGCGGACAATCCGTTCCCGTGCCTGCTCTTCAGTAAGCCCCCGTTCTCCCGTGAGCAGTTCCTTAAAAATCTGCCGTATACTCTCGTGTTCGTAATCGGTAAGCGCGGTGCGAAAAGTAAGTGTGCGCATAACATTGTAGTATACCAAAAAAAGCCCCTTTCGTGAGGCTTTCCCGTGGCATACTCAGTCACAAGATTCAGCGATAGCAGAAAGTTGTGATTGTGATAACGGTTGTTACTTCATGAAGCGGGAACAAATTCTCCCGCGATCTCGGCAAGCCGCTCCTGATCGTATCCGATAATAATTTCTTCGCTACCATTGCGGTTGACCGCAATGACCGGCACTCCCATCTGGCCGGATTTGTGGATCATCTCCTCTGCCTTCGCAGGATCAGCCGCGACATTTACATCAGTAAAGGGCATGTGATGCTCTTTCATAAATTCTTTCGCCATGTGGCAGAATCCGCAGGAAGGCGTGGTGTAAATAGTAATGGTTGGCATAAGAAATAATACTACACAATTTTGTGGGTGGGTTCAACCCCGTTAGAGAACCGCCCTGCCGAAGGCACGGCGGCAGCCGCTAGGAGCGGCTTTTCTCTCACGGGGCGAGCGGCAATGTAAATCGCATCACAGTTCCCTTACCCTCCTTTGACTCTGCGGTGATTGACCCGCCCATACGTTCAATAAGCTGCCTCACAATAAAGAGGCCTAGGCCCGTGCCGGATATTTTTCGCTCAATTGCGCCGGGCGCGCGATAAAACTTCTCGAATAATTTTTTCATCTCTTCTGGTTTTATGCCGATACCGGTATCTTCTATCTCGGTTATGAGACTTCTTCTTTGCGTGCGATGCCGGATCGACACCCTCCCTCCTTCTTTGTTGTACTTAATTGCATTGCCGATTAAATTCACCAGCACCTCCCGGAGACGGTCCTGGTCGGCAAGGATGCGCGGCACACCTTCTACTTTTTCGTACTGAATATGTACCTTCGATTTATCCGCAAGCGGGGCGAGCGACTGTATCACCTCCTCTACCGCTCGCGTTATCTGCAGTGGCGCAACCTTAAATTCAAGCCTGCCCGCCTGCGACCGGGCAATATTGAGAAGATCATCTACAAGCGATACCAGCTGTTCATTCGACTGCTGTACTCTCTGAAGAAAATGCCGCTGTTGTGCGGTGAGCGACCCCCCTTCGAGTAAGAGGGAAATAAAACCCTTTATTGCGGTAACCGGCGTCCGAAGTTCGTGCGCGGCAACGAATGCAAATTCATCTTTGAGTTCAATGAGTTCTTGTACGCTTCGCGCCATCGAATTAAATGCAATGCCAAGCGCTTCGAGTTCGTCGCCGCTTTGGATATTGATAGGATGGTCAAACTTTCCCTCCGCTACGTGCGCAGTTTCAAACTCCAGCTGCTGGATGGGGCGTACCACATGCCTCCCCAGGCGTATGGCAAGCAAAAGAGAAAGCGCGAGCACCGCAATTCCAATCACGGCGAATTGGCCTGAAAGGGTGCGGACAATGGCCTCTGCTTCTTCCACTGGCCATTCCACTACCAGCGCGGCGTTGAGAAGCGGCGAGCACTCGGTACTGCCGATTACGATACCGCGGTCTTCACTTTCATAGCGGCCCTGGTACGGGCGGCATGCAAACGCTTCTCCTTCTGCGCGATATCCCGAAAAAGGAAACCCCGCAGGGCGGCCCACGCGTGAGGGATCGAGCGAATGGGCAACGATGGTCCCGCGCTGATCCACGGCATACATATATCCCGTCTCCTGAAGCTGGGGTCCTTTTTCGATGATAGAAAGAATTTCTTTAAGAGAGATATACCCGACAAATGCCCCGATATATTGTTCTTCGGCGTTCGTGACCGGAGCGGCAACTTCGAGCGCGGGGCCGTCAAGGGTAAAAATGGTATTGCCGTGCGCGCGCGCGCCCGCAAGCGCCTTTGCCACCAGCGGATCCTCGCGCCAGTCGAAGAAGATACGCGGCTCTGCAGCGGGGTCAAAGCGGTCAATACGCGCGGTCTCGCGCCCAAGATGGTTTACGTAACGCAGGGAAATAAATGCCTTGTTTTTGAGGATTGCCTGGATGAGCTCCTGCACCTCGCGCCGTTCAATATCCTGCCTTCCTTTAATAGGCACCTGGACCTCAAGGGCACCCACCACCTCTTCGAGATGCCGCGCAATTTCGGCGCTGCGGAGCCGTATGAGCTGCTGCTCAAGCACGTCAACATTTCTGCGGTTCGTCCGGTTAATGATAGTAATGCCGCTTACCCCTACTATCACGAACGGCAAAACTACCGCAAAGAAAAACGTGCGGATGAAGCGGTTGCGCAGTTTTCTCTTAGGCCTTGTGCCTAGCTTATTGGGCGCGGATAGGGGCGCCGGTTGTGTAGAAGTCGCGCTCACGCGGGCTTACGGTAAAAATTTGCTGCCATACGCGTCCGGAGGCGACAAATTGCGAGGGGGTGAGATCGAGCCAGTGTTTGACGGCTACCCCGCGACGTTCGTCAATCTCCTCCAATTCATATACCTTTTTATCTCCTGCGGCGCGGTAGAGATCCGACGTGCGGAAACGATTCGCGTCTGCCGCTGAAACCGTTTTTACATTCTCCCATTTGAGATGCCGATAAAGCCGGAATACTGCCGGGTTAAAGATATGCCGCCGATAGGTACCCTTGATAATATATACGCGGTGGTCACCAATTGCGCGGATGATATCGCCGTTTTTGAGCTTTTCGTAGGCAGTGATTCCTTCCTGCGGCGCCGGGGTCGCCGGCGGTGTGTCGGAGGGAGGTTCGGCCGCGATTGCAACACTTGCCGTCACCAGCGCAAAGCGCGTGAGGTGGTCAACGCGCACAATCACTACGTTCTTTTCTTTATCGAGCGTGAAGTCGTTTACCTTTATCCATGTATCCGTTGCCTCATCGTAGTAGCTCGGAATAAGCTCCTCTTCGCTCACTCCTTTTTTCTTGAGGTCCTCATCAGAGTACGGCAGGTGGATCTCTGCCTTTTGCTGCAGCTGGGTAATAACCTTTCCTGTACTGTCTTTAATAGTAATATCGTACACGGTGGTCACTACGCTTGCCCCTGCTACTGACGGCGCTTCAATCGTAGGAGCCATAGAAACCTCCACGGTGCCGGAGGAAGCCGCACCTTGCGGAGGAAGTGCTATTTTCGCGCCATCGGCGGTTTGCGTAATAACCTGCTCCTGCGCAGATTTCGTTGCACTCACCGCATCGGGCAGCGATTCACCTTGGCGGCTAAGTATAAGCGCTACAGACTGGGGGGAAGTATCTCCCACGTTGATTTTTGTTCCATACGCGCGATAGGGCGCATCAAGATACACTTTTTCTGCCCCGATGTGCCAGCGCTCGCCTTTGCGCAGCATGAGCGTGAATGCGCCATCCCCGCTTGCGCGTGTTTGCGCAGAGCCGCCTTTCTCTGACCATACCCAGATAAGCGCATCTACCGCAGTCCCGTTCGACAGCTTTGCGGTTCCCCTTACCTCTGCTGTATTGGCTGCTTCCTGCGTGCCAAAGGCAAGGTTGATATCAGTACGCGCGCCACCAGTGAGTTCCACTTTCACCTCTAGGGGGTTTATATAACCGCTCTCAAGAGAGAGGAAGCCGCGTACGTAGTACACTCCGCCTTTGAGACGAAACTCCGCCCACCCATCTGAATTTGTTTTTGCAAATTGAATATCGCGCGGCGTAATACCCTCCCGCT
This sequence comes from uncultured Candidatus Saccharibacteria bacterium, assembly GCA_964454705.1. GTDB lineage: Bacteria > Patescibacteriota > Minisyncoccia > CAYVXU01 > CAYVXU01 > CAYVXU01. The sequence goes on from CAYVXU010000009.1 coordinate 25,426, forward strand.
CTTCCGCAAGACTTGTTGCCGCCACTACAATTCCCGCGCCGCCGAGAGCAGCCCCTTTGGAGTCGCGCGCGAATACACGAAGCTGTGCATTACGCGCCTCCTCGCGGGTAATCGTGAAGGTCGCATCACGCGTCTCGCTTTCATCGGTAAAGGCAAACGATACCTTCTTCGCAATATTGTCCCATTTCCATGTCGCGGCAGCTTCATTGAGCGGATGTATTCCTACCTCCCACTCGCCCGGCCCTACGGTAAGCGAGTACCCCCCATTGCCATCTACTTTCGTGCTTATCCATTGCTGGCTTCCGCGTGAGTACGCGCCCACCTCTGCATCGGTAATTGCCGCACCGTCAGAAAACACGACGCGGCCGGTGATTACTTTTTTCCCGGCACGAAATGCCAAGGTAATATCTTTTGTCTCGCTTCCGCCTAATGTAACTGTCTGTGGCTGCGGGCGAAATAGATTTTTCGCTCCCGCGGGCGGATACGCCTCTACGATATAGGTATCCGCGCTCAATGCGAGCGTAAATGCTCCCGCTGCGTCTGAAACAGCATTGCCAAAGGCGCGGTAGTCGCTTGAGCGCGCATATATATAGGCTCCTGCAAGCGCCGCACCCTCTGCGTCTTTCACCGTGCCCTTCAGAGTTGCAGAAGGCCGTGGAGTAGCGAGAGGTGAAGAAGTAGGCACAAATGTTGGTGTGGGGAACGCGCTCGGCGTGGGATACACACCCGGAGTCGCCGTGGGACTCGCGGTAGAAACGGTCGTCGGGGTAGGGAAGGCGCTTGCTATGGGAGAGACGCTCGAAGTCGGCGACGGACTGGGGGAGGGAAACGGAGAAACAGAGGACAGTTGTGAAGGAGTAATGCTATCGGATGTGTATTCAGCTTCCATTTTGTTGGTGGCGAGATCCCGGATATCTTTTATCACGAGCCGGTATGAAAGCGTAGAACCTACCACCGAAGTGTTATAAACCGTCATTCCTGCCGGGTATTTCTCGATAGTCACCTCATCAATTTTAAGCCCATCGTTTGCACGCTTGAGATAGATATTCGCGTTCGTCAGCGTTGACTGATCTACCATCTCGGAAAACGCCACATCCATTTTTATACGGCCGTCTCCGGTGAGGAATATACTAAAGTGGGTGACCACCGGAAATGAACCATCGGCAGTAGGTGACGGGCTTGGAGAGGGATAGGGCGAGGGAGACGGATAGGGCGAAGGCGTATATACAGGAGAATACGAGGGAAGTGGGTACGTCCCGATGTGTGTTTCGGCAAGCGCATACGAGAGTACAAAAAGAAATACCGGCACCGCCAGTATAAAGTAGAGCTGCAAGCGATGAATGCGCATAGATGGTAGCACTATATAATAATGTATGTATATTATACCACATGCGATCATCAATTAATATTTTTCCTGTGGATATACAGGAGAAAAGGAAAGAGCGCCTGAAGTATGGTTCAGACGCTCTCGATGGTCAGTGGATCGATTCGATGGTGGAGAGGTACATGCCCGTCGCGTGATCCAACCGGTTGTGATAACGGAAGGTGTACGCAGGCATTTGCTCTACCGTAACAGTCACCCGCTTTGGCCACCAGCCTCCATCTTCACGGAGGTGGCAGAGCTCGCACACGCTCCGTATTCTCTGATTGCGATAGTGGGCTGCAGACGTAGCAGGGGGTGAGACATACGTGATCATCGCCTCGATATGCACCGTCCGCACAAGCCTCTCTTCCGGGTGAGTGTGCGCTTTCTTGCGCTCGATAACCGGGTGTACCTCCACGTCGGCGCTCACAAACCTGAAGCGGCTCTCCAACACTTTCGCAAGCGCCTCGCGCGTCATCTCGAGCGGAAGCATGACTGCGTTCTTTGGCAGTATGTGCTTCTGGATGCCTCCCTGCCGTTCTGTGTACTTTCCCATCATTTCCTCCGCGCTGGTGTAAGCTGCTTCCCGGCAGCGATCTAAGGATTATATGTGTAACCCTTACATCGCTACCAAGAAGTAATACGAGAACAACGAGTGAAGAGGGGCTTATGCATATTTGCAAAGCCCCTCCTAGAAGATGGCGAGTTGCCTCTTACTTTCCCGATACCTGCGACATTGCTGATCGAACGTGCCGGCACACTGTATCCAACGCATCCCTTACCCCCATATCCTGTTTGGAAAGATCATGGCCGATGAGTCGCAGCAACTCGTAGTCGACTCTCCTCTGCTTAAGCGCAGTGAGGAAAGTGTCAACTGCCTCTGCCCGAATCTTGCGCTGGTAAATCAGCGAAAAAATCGGCACAAGTACTGGCACCAGTTCGGGAGGACAGCCATCAACGGGAATCATCTTCTGTGCGCATGCGCTCGCCATTTTTCACCTCCTTTCTGCTGTAAAGGTACTCCGGCTATACACGAGTCTACTCTACTTTCCCGGGCCCCGCAAGGGTGGACAAGTCCGAAATTTGCTTACGGTTCAAGCCGCTTCACGCCGCGGTAGAGCAGGCTTGCTTCACGGATGTTTTCGAGTCCTAAGAGCCGCATGAGCATGCGGTTTGGCCCCATGCCATAGCCGCCGTGCGGCGGACAGCCGTAGCGGAAAAAGTTGAGATAAAATTGGATTGAATCTTGATTCACTCCCTTCTCCTTTGCCTGCGCGAGAAGCACTTCATAGCGATGCTCACGCTGGGCGCCCGTAGTGACCTCAAGTCCGCCCCACAAAAGATCAAAGCTCTTGGTAAGGGTGAGGTTCTTTTCATCACGCATGTGGTAGAACGGCCGCACGGTAGCGGGGTAGTCGGTGATGAATACAAACTCATGGTGCGCGGACTCCTGTATGTGGTCACAAATCTTCTTCTCTTCTTCCGGTGAGAGATCCCCTTCCCGCTCACTCTGCACTCCCATGCCCGTGAGTATCTCCTTTGCTTCCTGCATCGTGAGCTTCGGGAAGGGAAGCGCAGGCACAGTTATCTCTCTCCCGAACACCCTCTGTATCTCTCCGCCATATACCTCTTTTACCTTTTCCACCGCATGCGCGATGAGTTTTTCCTCTTCCTCTATGACGTCATGATGCGATTGAATATATGAAATTTCCGCGTCGTAGCCGGTAAACTCCGTGGCGTGGCGCGCGGTAAATGAAGGTTCAGCCCGGAACACGGGCCCCACTTCAAAGACCTTTTCAAAACCAGCCGCCATCGCCATCTGCTTATAAAACTGGGGTGATTGCGCGAGATACGCCTTGCGCTCAAAATATTTTACCTCAAAGACATCTGCGCCCGATTCGCTCGCCGTGGCAATCAACTTTGGCGAGTGAATTTCGAGGTAGTTATTGCGAAGCCAGTACTCCCTGCACGCGGCTTCAAAGAGTGTCCACACCTTAAAGACAAGGAGGTGCTTTGGTTTGCGTAGATCAATCCAGCGCCAGTCAAGCCGCTTCTGAAGCTCCGCCTCTTCACTCCCTTTATCCACCACAGGGATGGGAAGTTCCGGCTCTGCGTGGGAAAGTACGGTGATATGCTCCACGGCAATCTCAATCCCGCCCGGCGCCTGCGCCTCCTCCTTTGCAAGCCCTTCGATGTGTACGACCGATTCAAGGCTCAGCGACTGTGCGATAGTCATTGCCTCTGCGCGCGCTTTCGTGACCACCACCTGAATGGTGCCGGAGATATCGCGAATAATGAGAAACTTTATGCTCCCCTGATCGCGGATTGCGTGCACAAAGCCGGCGATTACTACACGCTCCTCTGCTTTCTCTTTTACCTCACGAATAAAAATTCGTTTCATAGTGTCCGGCTAAAGAAGTGTTTTCTCTCCTATTGTTGCAGTGAATCAAATTCTGCGCAAGATTAAAAAATGGAAAAGGCGCACAAACCCGTAGGTCGTGCGCCTCATTTGTTTGAAAACGTTACTGTGGTTTGACCGTGCCTCCGCTCGTGTGAGCGTTGCCGCACTTTTGACAAGGACCGGGACCGTTCATATTGTATGTCATCCGATCGAAGTGGTCGATGCGGGAGCCGTCCGGCATCTCCCAGTACCAGCAGTTTGGGTCACATTCGGTCACGAAATTGATGTGCGTGCCGTCTCGTCGAGCCAAGGTGACTTCGCTCGGAATGAATCGTGCTCCTCTGCTCAAGTCCTCCGCATCACTGCGAGGAAATGAATGGCCGCAGTCATCATCTCCACCCCTTCTTCCTCCGAGCGCATTAGCGAGAAAGCCGAATATGGCAAGCTCGCTCATGTGTGAGTATCGTTCGTTGCCCATAGTTTCTCTCCTTTCCCCTACTCCATTGCCCTCGCTGCTGGGTAACGCGGTAGGCGTCCACAATGAATACGAGTGACGCTAGTTGCTGGAGAAAAAGCCACGGATAACTCTGAATCCACATGAGCCATCCACAGCTTACATGCATAAGCACATACCATAGATACCCGCTTGCACGTTCCTTCGCAAGAAGATACGTCCCCACGAGAAATCCGAGCACAAGCCCGATCTCAAGCCACTGATTTGGGGTGGTTAGCCCGCCGAAATCATAGAGGCTGTATGCGAAGCCTGCCGGGATACAGACGAGCGCAAGCCGGTCGAGCCAGCGCGGCGGATTAGCGGTAGTGCCGCGCAGCGCGGTAACAAGCCCAAGCAGCATTGCGGGGGCACCGCTCGCCTCTACAGAAGCCGCAATCCAGTCGCGCCAGCTCACAAAGATGATTACCCACGGCGGAAGGCCGCAAAGGTATACTGCCCACGAGGCAATACGCCACCTTCGCGCAGCCGCCGCGTATCCGCGATTCCGCGCATGCTCTGAAAATGAAAGAAAGATCTTATTGAGGAGGTAAAATCCTCCTCCAAGCCACTGCAGTACTTCGTGCTGCAAGGGTCACCTCTTCTTAGTTTGTTAAGGTTCTTTAATCAAGTGAGTATATATTAGAACAAAGTTTTATTTATGTCAAATCGTACCGCCGTTGTGTTTTCAAAGATCTAACGTGTTACTAACCCGATGATATGTGCCAATAAAGCTCTTGCCAAATAGTGCGATATACAATACACTGTTGGTTGCTCGGAGAAGCCCTTCCACCAGGAGATTGGACGCGGGGGTCAGTGCACGGATTTTGCAAAGCAAAATCCGCTCCTCTTTCCTAATCCTGAAAATGTCTCTACTTGTGCGCAGGGGGGGATTCGAACCCCCACGGCCTTGCGGCCACCAGCCCCTCAAGCTGGCGTGTCTACCGGGTTTCACCACCCGCGCGTAATGTAATACCTACTATACCCAAAGCTTTCTCAATTTTCAATCTTTTTTACAACCCAACCTGAATTAAACATTAAAACGCGATCGCATTGTAATGTTTAAAGTAATTTATGTAATGAATAATCCAGCTTTGTGCTGGATTATTCCTCTTTCTTCTCTTCTGGCGCCTCTTCTTTCGGTTCTTTCTGCTCGGTTTCTGCTTCTTGCGGTAACGCTTCAGCTGCGGGTTCAGTTTCAGACGTGACTTCTTCTTTGGGCTCTTCGTAGACGATCGCCTCGAATTGTCTCGCCTTCATGCGGGCCTTCTTGCCGCGAAGACCTCGCAGATAATACAGTTTTGCCCGGCGCACCTTCGCGCGGCGCATGATCTCAATTTTCTCGATATTCGGAGAGTGTAAGGGAAAAACCCGCTCCACACCCACGTTAAAAGAGATCTTGCGGACCATGATGGTTCCGCTCAATCCCCTTCCATGCTTATGCGCGATTACCACACCTTCAAAGATCTGGCTCCGAGTTTTATCACCCTCCTTAATCTTCTGATGTACGCGAACCGTATCCCCCGGTTTGACATCGGGGAGTTTTCGCGTGGCGTGTTTCTCGGTAAATTGTGTGAGCACGTTTGACATGTATACGATAGTGCTATCGTAAATCCAAATGACCAAATCCAAATTTCAAATTATCGGACATTGAGATTTTGACATTTATTTAACATTTGGATTTTGAAATTTGAAATTCTTGAAAGTTAGGCAATGGTAGCAGGATTTGCCTGATTTCGCAAGTATGCAAGCGCCTTTTGGAAATCATCCGGAAGCGGCGCCTCAAACTCATAGAGCATCCCGGACGGATACTCAAAGGAGAGTGAGGCTGCATGCAGCATCTGCCGTGTTACTCCCGGAAGATGCGCTTGGCGTTTAAACTTGTACTTCTCATCGCCCACTACCGGGTGACCGATGGATGCGAGATGCACCCGTATCTGATGCGTGCGCCCGCTTTTAGGAAATACCTCAAGGAGAGTATACTCCGCCTCGCCATCAGACGAGGCTAACGCAAACCGCTCTTTTACTTTATATTCCGTAACCGCGGTTTTGCGTTTGACCTCTGTATCGGACCGCAGTACTTTCGTTTTTCCCTCTTCCTTTATAAGCGCCGTATCAATAACTCCTTTTTCCTGCCGCACCGCACCATACACAAGCGCAAGGTACTTTTTGTGTACCGTCCGCCCCTGAAATGCCGATTTCAGATAGGTAAATGCCTTACGCGTCTTCGCAATTACCATTACTCCCGAAGTATCTTTATCAAGCCGGTGTACAATCCCCGGCCGCGTCGTGTCTTCACCTACTTCTTTTATGTGAGGATAGTTCTCAAGAAGCCAGTCCACAAGCGTTGGCTCATGCGAAGAGGGAGTTGGATGCACCAACAACCCGGATGGCTTGTCTATGATCAGAAAGTTATTACGTTCATACAGTATTCGAGGATTTTGAGGTGTATGCATGAATCTAGAAATTCCAAATCCCAAGCACCAAATTCCAAACAATAATAAAATCCAAATTACCTAAATCTCAAACATTTAGACATTTTGGTCATTGGAGATTGAGATTTGCTTGGTATTTGGGATTTGGATTTTGGAATTTCCA
>CAYVXU010000010.1:0-14288 GCA_964454705.1 uncultured Candidatus Saccharibacteria bacterium
CGAGAACGAGGCATTTATTGTGGTATGCCCCTACGCCTCGCGCATGCCGTTTGAAACCGTGATTACACCGGTTTCGCACCAGGCCCGCTTTGAAGAGATTGACGACGCCACGCGGCGGCATTTTGCCGATGCGCTCCGCGCAGCGCTTCGGAAACTCAAAGAGGGACTGGGGAATCCCCAGTACAACTTCTTTATCCATACCTCTCCGGCAAAAGATCTTAACCCGGATTATCACTGGCATCTGGAACTCGTACCAAAAACCTCGGTGTGGGCCGGGTTTGAGATTGCGACCGGAATTGAAATTACCACTATTTCTCCAGAAGATGCCGCCGCGTACTTACGCGAAGTGGCATTATAGCTTATATGCGCCGGCTCGTGGTGGCAAACTGGAAAATGAATCCCGTACACGCGAACGACGTGCGGCGTTTATGCGAGCATATCACAGGCGAGGCGCAGGCGCTCAAGAGGGTAGATACGGTGCTGTGTCCACCGTTTCCCTATCTTTCACTTGCCGCACAGTACACAGGCCGTCGCCCCAATGCAGGGCATGGCCTCGCGAAGACGGGCGGGAGAGTCCAGCTCGGCGCGCAGGATGTGTTCTGGGAAAAGGAGGGGCCGTTTACCGGTGAAGTCTCTCCTCTCATGCTTCGCGAAATGAAATGCAGATGGGTGGTGATTGGCCACTCCGAGCGGCGGATCCACTTCGCTGAAACTGACGAGATGGTCGCAAAGAAAGTGCGTGGCGCTCTTCAATACGACCTTACCCCGATTCTTTGTGTAGGGGAACATGCTCCCCCCGCGCTCAACGATGAAGAGCGGGGTGAAATGGAGAAAACAGTGAGCGAGCAGCTTACTAGGGGGCTTGCGAACCTCACGAAGCGCGCACTACCGCGGCTCGTCATTGCCTACGAGCCGGTATGGGCAATTAGTACCACCGCAGGCGGGGCGCAGGCGTGCACGCCTGATGACCTACTCCGCGTAGCTATTTTTATCAGGAAGATACTGCGAAAGATGTTTTCCATGCGTGCGGCCGAGAGTGTGCGGATTCTCTACGGCGGGTCCGTTTCAGCGGCGAATGCAAAGGGGTATGTATCCGAAGAGGGAATAGACGGTCTCCTGGTGGGAGGCGCGAGTCTTTACCCAGAGAAATTTCTTAGCATTCTCCGCGCGCTCGAGGCCGCTTAGCGTCGCTCTGTTCCCGCGTCAAACCTATGGAGGGAATCCGCACACTTGAAGAGTTGCCGCTCGAGGGCTCGCGTGTCCTCGTGCGGGCCGACCTTGATATCTCGGATGCGCTTAGCCAGGCAGACGCTTACCGCGTGCACGCGGTAATTCCCACGCTCCGCTACCTGCAGGCACAACGCGCGCAGGTTACCATTGCCGCACACCTCGGCCGGCCCACAGCCCGTGAAGAGGCATTGAGCCTTCGGCCATTTGCGCCGCGGCTCGAAACACTTCTGGGAGCAAAAGTAGCATTCTTCGACCCGTGGAGTCCGGGGAATGCCAAAGGAATCAATGACGGTGCTCCCTTCGCCCTCCTTGAAAATCTCCGGTTCCATCCCGGTGAGCACGCCAATGATATTGCATTTGCGCGGGAGCTTGCCGCAGGGCATCAGTTTTATGTGAACGAAGCGTTTGCAGATTGCCACCGTGCGCATGCATCGGTTGCGCAGCTGCCGCTTCTTCTGCCGGGTGCAGCCGGCATGCGCTTGCGTCTCGAGCTCGAAACACTTTCCCGCATCGTGCAGGAGCCGGCCCGGCCGCTCGTGGTGATTACGGGCGGGGTAAAGGTAGAGACGAAGTTGCGGATAATCGAACGATTTCTCCGCGTTGCCGATGCGGTGCTCGTAGGCGGAGGGCTTGCAAATATGCTGCTTGCGGCGCAGGGAGTCGCAATCGGCAACGTAGCGCAGGGCATGGATAGAGAGCTTGCGCGCCGTCTTACTCACCACCCTAAATTAAGGCTTCCTGTGGATGTGATAACTGCGCAGGATGCAAAGAATGCGGCGGTGGTATATACTGTAAGTGAACTGCCTGCTGGTGCGCAGATCTACGATATCGGCCCCAGGACTATCGAGCTGTTTTCGCGATCCCTCGCTACAGCTGCAACGATTGTATGGAATGGAGCGATGGGGCTTATGACTCAGCCTGAATTCCGGGAGGGAACGAAACAACTTGCCGCGAAGGTAGCCGCATCTCGCGCGCGCACCATTATCGGAGGGGGAAGCATGTCAGCAGCACTTCACGATTTCGGTCTCGCCGATCGCATCGAGCATATCTCAACTGGCGGAGGGGCGATGCTTGCGTACCTTGCCGGCGATGAGCTCCCCGGCATAACTGCCCTCAAGGAATCCACCCGTCTCTTTCATCTATGACTCCGAAAATAGTTACCATACTGGTAGTGGATGACGATGCCTTCCTGCGCGATCTCTACGCAAGCCGTTTTGTGCAGGATGGGTTTGAAGTGCGCACCGCACCTGATGGTGAAGCCGCGCTTGAAGCAATAACGCGCGCGGTGCCGGACGCCATCTTCACCGGCATAAAGATGCCGCGCCTAGACGGCTTCATGCTTATGCGCACATTGCAGGAGAATCCGCGCACAAAGAATATTCCTGTATTTATCTCCTCTCACCAGGGCCGTCCCGCTGATGCCAAGGAAGCCGAAGCGTTGGGGGCGAAGGGCTTTTTTATCAGGTATCTCACTACTCCGCAGGAGGTTGCGCTTAAGATCAGAAACTTTTTTGAGGGGAGGCAGTCGTACCTTGTGGCGGTGGATCCGCGCCGGTATGATGCTCCGAAGCTATTTGCCGATAAGTCGGGGAGACCGGTCCGCGAGGCGCTGCTCGAGCTTACGCCAGATCCGAAACGACCAGACTCATTTATTGCGAGACTAAAGCAGCTAGGGAAGTAATCTGCCGCAAGATCCATTCATGAAAAAATCAAGACTGTTGGCCAAGACAGATATTGTGTTTTACGCTGACGGTGGGTCACGTGGGAATCCGGGGAGCGCCGCATCGGCGGCGGTGATTATTGATAAACATAGCGGGGCGGAGAAGTCGTATAGTATCTCTCTTGGTACGAGAACAAATAATGAAGCGGAGTACGAGGCGGTGATTCTTGCACTTAAAAAAATAAAAGCGCTCTATGGCAAAGCAAAGATACAGTCGCTCACAATTGAGGGAAATCTCGATAGTGAGCTTGTGGTAAAACAACTTACCCACAAGTACAAAATACTTGATCCAAAAATTCAGCCGCTCTTTATTACGGTATGGAACCTGCTTCTTGATTTTGGGAAGGTAACATTCCACCACGTGCCCCGTATACAAAATCAGCTTGCAGATAAGCTGGTGAATAAGGAGTTAGATAAAGGTTTGTCAGGGCTTTTTTCTTCAGTTCGTGAATAATACCTGCTTCTTTTCTGAATTCTTGACAAAATATTCAAAAAGGCTTAGTATTTTAAATACCCAAGTAAGTAAGGTGACCGCTCTCTAGAAGTTGTCTATACTTCTAGAGGGAGGAAAGTCCGAACACCACTCCGTTGCTTTGCAACGGAAATCCCAATTACCAAATCCAAATTTCAAATAACTCCTTTTGTTTGGAATTTGGTGTTTGGTCCGCCAGCTGGCGGATTGGAATTTCCGCTGCGGAGCAGCGGTGTATGGGAAGTGGGTAACGCCCACCGTCCGTGAGGATAGGGAAAGTGCCACAGAGACTATACCGCCGATCGTCATCTTAATCAGGTCTAAAGCCTGATTCGATGGAGGAGGCAAGGGTGAAAAGAGTGGGCCCGCCTTCGCAGTGCTGTAGCCAGCTTCGGCGGGCAACAGCCCGCTTCGCGCGGGATACCCTCGCTCTGGCCTGCCACGCTCACGCGTAGCAAGGCGGGCGAGGCAAGGTAAGAGCCCACAGTTCCGACGGGAGACCGTCGGAAGAGGAAAACCCTTCCCGGTGCAAGGCCAAAGCTTCGTCTTATAGGCGAGGTTACAAGTAGGCCGCTCGAGGTTCGCAGTAATGCGGATCCCAGACAGATGGTCATCACCCGTCGGTTTCCCTCGGGAAACCGCCGAGGACAGAATTCGGCTTATTGCTTGCTTGGGCTTTTTATAATACATGCACAAGAAGCGTGAACTTTTTTTTACTGCACTGCAGGTCCCGCTTGATTACCTGATGCTCACACTCGCGGGATTTTTGGCGTATCAGCTTCGCGTGCATCCGGTGGGCGAGCAATTTATAGGGCCTGTTCTTTTTGAGAGCGATCTTCCGCTTGGGGATTTTATGTGGCTCGTGCTTACGGTGAGCCCCTTGTGGCTTCTTATGTTTGCGCTCGCCGGCCTGTACCGAATGCGGCGCCGGATGCATGTCTTCGGCGAGCTTATCCAGGTATTGATTGCTTCTTCAGCGGCGGTAATGGCACTTATCATTGCGATCTTTATACAGCATGAGTGGTTTAACTCGCGCTTTATTTTGCTTGCCGGGTGGGTATTCGGAGTAGTGCTCGTTACACTCGGTCGTTACGGTGTGTATGCAATCTACCGTCTGCTCCTTGTGCGGTACGGGTATGGCGTGCGGCGGGTGCTTGTGGTGGGCAAACAAAAGGTTATTGACGATATTACCCGCGAGATGAAAGAAAAGCCCGAGCTTGGGTATACTGTGGTGAAGTCGCTTGCAACACTCAATCTCACCCGTATTAAGCAGGCGATTGCGAACCCTAAAATCGACGAGGTACTGTTAGGTACCTCTGAATTTCCCCGCGAAGCGCTATGGAACCTTATTGATTTCTGTTCCGAGAAGGGAATTGCCTTCCGGTTTGTGCCCGATATTTTCCAGACATTTGCTACCAATATCTCAGTGGATACAATCTCTGCAGTGCCTATTATTGAGGTGAAGCGCACGTCACTGGAAGGGTGGGGGCGCATTTTCAAGCGTCTGCTCGATATAGTACTCGCGCTCGCGGGAATCATTGTGACACTCCCTGTGCAGGCGGTAACGGCGATTGCGATCAAATTAAATTCCCGCGGCCCGGTGCTCTTTTCCTATAAACGCGTAGGACAGTATGGCAGGCTCTTTACCTTTGTGAAATTCCGGTCGATGGTGCACAACTCGCATCACCTGCGCTACAACCGATCGTTTCAGCGCAAGTACCAGAATATGCGTGAGGGCACTCCTATGATCAAACTTGCCTACGATCCGCGCATCACGCGGGTGGGGAGGTTTATTCGCCGCTTCAGCATCGACGAGCTTCCCCAGCTCTATCTCGTCTTGAAGGGTGATATGAGCCTGGTGGGGCCGCGGCCGCACGAGGTTCCCGAGGTGGCAAAATACCACCGCCACCACCGCCGGGTGCTTGCGATTAAACCAGGAGTAACAGGACTCGCGCAGATCAGCGGGCGCTCTGATCTTGATTTTGAAGAAGAGGTGCGGCTCGATACCTATTATATAGAGAACTGGTCGCTGTGGTGGGATATCAAAATTATTATCCGTACGATTTTTATACTGCTCAAGAAACGTACTGCGCTCTGATGTTGATTTTACTTACGACATTTTAGAAAAATGAGGGGCCTAGTTTAAGTAAAACCCCTGTGGTTAGTGCAAGATATCCACAGGGGCTTTTTGTTTTTTGAAAAAACTGTGGTTAAGCTTGGTTGAAATCAGCAGTATGCGTGTAGCAATAGTCCATGACTACCTCGTCGAGTACGGGGGAGCAGAACCGCGGGCCCCTTACCCATTTGCTTCACAAATAGGGGACCCCTTCCCGTTCTGCTCCAATCGAGGTATATACTAAATAGAGTTTTTGTGCGTATCGCTATTGTACATGACTACCTCGTCGAGTACGGGGGAGCGGAACGGGTGCTTGAGGCGTTTCACGAGCTGTTTCCGCGTGCGCCTATTTACACCCTGCTCTATGATGAAGAACTGGTGCATGAGCGCTTTCCGCATGCGCAAGTGATTCCTTCGTTTCTGCAGCGCATTCCGCTTGCGCGATCCCACCACCGCGCATTCCCGCTCTTGATGCCGTATGCGATGGAGCAGTTTTCTCTGGGGAGTTACGACCTCGTGATCTCCAACTCTTACTCCTACGCGCAGGGAGTGATCACCGCTCCCCATACTGCGCATGTGGCCTACTGTCACACACCTCTGCGGTATGTGTGGGATGACAGCCATCGCTATATTCATCAGTTTGGTTACCCGCGCCTCTTTACCCGGCTCATTCCGCTTTTTACCAACTATCTGCGATTGTGGGACGCGTCTGCCTCGCGCAGGCCCGAGCTCTTTTTTGCGAATTCCCATTTTGTAGCAGCGCGCATCCGTAAGTACTACCGTCGCGACGCACAGGTAATCTATCCGCCCGTGGGGGTAAAGGAAATGCAGTGCGGGGCAAGCGACGATTATTTCCTCATGGTGGGGCGGCTGCTTCCTTACAAGCGCTTTGACCTTGCAATCGAAGCTTTCAATACGCTCCGTCTCAAGCTCAAGATTATTGGCGCGGGGCCCGAGGAGAAGAGGCTCCGCCTCATTGCCGGGCCTTCCATTGAATTTCTTGGTTACCTCAAGGATGACCGGGTGGTGCGTGAATACTACCGCCATGCGTGCGCGGTCGTATTCCCGCAAGAGGAGGATTTCGGGATCGTGGCGGTGGAGGCAATGGCGGCAGGGAAACCGGTAATTGCGTACAAGGGCGGGGGCGCGACCGAGACGGTTCTGGCGGGGGTAACGGGCGAGTTTTTTACCTCCCAGACACCCGCGGCCATAGTAAAGGCAGTACATACGTTTCTGCATACTTCCTACGATCCAGTGTGTATCCGCGAGCACGCCATGCGTTTTGACCGCGCGGTATTTCTCGAGCGCATGCGCCATGCACTTACCTGCCATCTTGCCGGGCTGCGAACGGCTGCGCCTGCGCACTAATCCATGCTATACCTTGCTGATCTCCAAAAAAGCTGGAGAAGGTTTGCCTTAGTGACGGGTATTATTATCGTCGCGATCCTTGCCATGGAGTATGCGCGGGGAGACAGAGTGGCAGGAGCGGTAGAGTATCGGTTTGTACCCGCAGACACGCAGTGCGCCGGGGGGGAGACGTATTTTGCCATCCTCTCCTCGCGTGAGATCGCCGAGCGGGTGCAGGCATGGTTTCGTGATGAAGCGTTTGTAGAGCTGATTGCGCGGCGCGCAGGGATAACGTTCTCCGGTTCACTCGCCATTCTGCCGCCCGTAGTTGCGGTGCAGGTGCACCCCGATACGGTACGGGTAACTTTTAAGGTGGATACCCAGGAGGAAGCACGCGCATTTTTTACACACGCCGAAGAGGAAATTCGGCGCCGCAAGCAGGAGTATGACGAGCGGGGAGTGAAAATAGAGGCAAGCGCGCCAACAATCTCCAAGGGAAAGAGGGTGCGCCTCACCGTAGCAGCCGGCGCGGTTCTCTTTGGCATACTCGGGGGAGCAATAGTAGTAATCGGCCCACGTCTCCGAAGTGAATGAGCAAGGGAAATTTTACGCTTTCCTCACATGTATTGAATTTATATTTGTCGCCGCGTACACTGAACTTATGCCAAAAAAGAAACTCTCTGATCGCAATCTTCTCGAGACCATCGCTCGCGAAGTCGCCCAGCAAGGCAAAATCCTCACCGCCTTCCGTACCGAGACTCGCAAGAGCTTCAAGAGCGTGGGCGGCCATCTCAACGTCATCGAGGACAAGCTCGACGAGCGGCCTACCCGAGAGGAGTTCGACGCACTCCGCAATCGCGTTGCCGAAATCGAGCGACAACTTGGCGTTGCCATTGAGCGATCGTGACCACTTTGTTAATTTCACACACAACATTTTAGAAAAAAGAGGGGAGTAGGTAATTAAAAACCCTGTGCGTATTAAAAAATACCCACGGGGGCTTTTTTACAAAATTTATGTTTAAATTCAATCAAAATTAACATCCTGGAACTTCCTCGCTTCCCTGACCGTCCTACGTGGTACGGCCATTGACGCAACGAAGGGCCGCACCCCATACTGGAGGCAATATGGCATGAGCACACGAACCCACCCGCAAAGAGTCGGTCGACGTCACCGAGTACCGCTATACGGCGGTCTTTGAGCCTGCCGAAGAGGGCGGGTACACCGTGACGGTCCCTGTCCTTCCGGGTTGTGTCACACAAGGCGAAACGCTCGAGGAGGCGCGTGCGATGGCGAAAGACGCCATCCGCGGCTACCTCGAGAGCCTGCAGAAGGACGGGGAGGAGATTCCCGTCGAGCACGGCGAGGCGATTACCGAGCGCGTCGCGGTAACCCTTGCCCGTGCATGACTCGCCTGCCCGCGTGCACCTCGAAAGCCGCGATCCGAGCTCTCGAGTGCGCGGGATTTTTCGTACACCACACCACCGGATCCCGCTCGATCCTCAAGCATCCTGACCGGCCCACGGTCCGCGTCGTCGTTCCGATCCACGTGGGCGACCTCAAGCGCGGTACGCTCAACTCGATCATCAAAGACGCCGGCCTCTCCCGCGATGAGTTCGTAAAGCTCCTCTGACCGAGGCCCTCTATCTCTTACCGGAAACTTTGCGCCTATACATTCCGTTGCAGTTGCCCCAGAAACGGTACAACCGGAACTGTGTGGTTGTCTGTTAATTTCATTCACCATATTTTAGGAAAATAATTTTTGTCTAAATCTCTTCGAAATGCAAGAGCTTTATTTTGCGCACAAAGTGTGCTAGATTTTTCTTACCCGACAGAAAGGAGTGAATATGGCAGTAGCAAGAAAGTTAAAGGATTTTTTACAAAAAGAGGATATCTGGTTGTATGTCGACGACTCCCAAGAGAGTCAGGAAATTCTCCACGGATTTGCTCCATTCGTGGAAGCAGGCGTAATTACTATTTCTGATCTTAGCGGCACTGATAGATTTGTGGATGCGTCTCTTCCTCGTCTTCTTCTCCGAGGAGATGTAATGCACATCGAGAGGTTACGACGATATCTCCAATTTCTTCAAGAGCTCAACAACCGGTTTCTTGCAGAGGAAGCCCAATGCTGAAGTTTGAATCCCTCACTGAATTTCGCGCGGCACTAACCCTTCTCTGGGACGGCGAATTCAAGGATATACCACGCGATCTTCTTGAGTTTTAGACAATCTTGGTCCCTACCGAGGCGGCACAACGCTTTCGAGAGAAAGATCTGCAATTCACTGAGATCAATGTGCGGGATGTCTAAAATGGGATTTCTGATCAGGAAGCGAGGACGGTATGTTTCTTCACTCGAAGCGCGCAACAGCTTGATATTCATCGAGCGACGCTCTTTCGCTGGATTCGACTACTCCGGCGAGCAGCTATTCCGATAGAAGCGTCCTACGATCCTGTCACCCGCTGTTCATATTTCTTTGAAGCTGTATTCCCACAGCTTCACCAGCACGTTCTTAAACTTCAAGATTTTTAGAAGCGAGGAAAGAAAAATTGCTTCGCTCGTCTGTTGCAGGAGACCGTTTGATATGCGGTCTCCTTTCTTATTGAGCCATAACCTTTCATCGACACTTTTTTATCCCCACCAGATTTTATATTTTGTAAAATGTGCGTTAATATAAATGTAATTACCATTTTATCCATACTTACCATGTCTGAAAAATCTGAAATGTTTCCGGCGCCTTCTGAATCTTCATATCCCAATTATCTTGCGGATTCCGATACACACCCATTTTCGGAGACAAAAGACTACGATACACGCCAGGCCCGCTATCGCGGACTCACCTATCGCGCGAAGCACGAACTACAACTTATTCTCGAGCAACCCGATGCGCTTGATGATACTGCGGCTGTTTCTCATCTCCTTGCGCTCCGTGACGCACTCAACCGTATCAACCTTGAACAAGCTTTCTCGCGCGCGGAGGCCATTGACGAGCGTCATCAACAAAAAGAGCGCCCTGAAGAGCTTCATTAACCTTACCCACTTCTTTCATGGGCTCGTTTAAATTAATTAAGTTTGTACCTTGGCTGCCGTCGTTTGCCGCAGTAATCTATATTTTACAGCGCGGCTACATAGCTTCTCTTCCAGATCTGATACCTCCGCCCACTGGCAGCAATATTAGAGATCCGCTTACCCTGATTGTGTGGTTTGGGGAGGCGTTTTTCTATTGGGACGGAGTTACCAAGTGTTATACCTGCGGTCCTTCTTTTAAAGGATGGTTTTTAGCCGCACCAATTTTTCTATCCACTGTTTTTATCTTTACCTACCCCGCACTTTCATTGCTCATAAAAAACAAAGTCAAATCATCCTAGCTTTTCCTAATCGTACTGATTTACATATTCTTCATCTATAATCCCGTCTAGTGAGAGGGCTTTTTATTTTTGCACGAGGTGTGATTAACTTAGGTAAAAGAAATTATGCGCATAGGGGTTGATATACGCGTACTTGCGCGGGGGACTTACACCGGCATTGAAGAGTATACACGGGGACTTTTGGAGGCGCTTATTCCGCTGGATCCGCACATTACCTACTGTCTCTTTTATAACGCGTTTTCGAGAGTGGATCTTGTGGAGCCCTGGCTTCATTCCCCTCATGTGGAGTTGCACAGTTTTCGCGTGCCTAACCGCATTCTCGATACTGCCGCACTTGTGCTTCAACAGCCAAAGATAGATCGTCTGCTCGGCGGGGTAGACGTTTTTTTGAGTCCACACTTTCTCCTCACGCCGCTTTCCCGGCATACGCCGCGCATACTCGTGATACACGATCTCTCATTCCACATGCACCCGGAGTACTTTTCACTGCGCAAAAAAATATGGCACGCACAGATGATGCCTGCGCGGCAGGTAGCGGCCGCCACACGGGTTGTAGCGGTATCGCACGCGACCGCCCGTGATTTACAGACAGTCTATGGAGTGCCGCAGGAGAAAATAGAGGTGGTGCACCCCGGACTCTCCATATCTGTCGATGAGATTTCTGACGATCCTCGGAGGCGGGAAAAGATACGGCAGTACTACCGCTTGCCAGAACGTTTTTTTCTCTATTTCGGCACAATCGAGCCGCGCAAAAATATAGGCGGCCTCATACACGCGTTCGAGTCGCTCTCTCCCGAGCTTCACCACTGGAAGCTCGTGCTCGCCGGGTCCTTGGGGTGGTCATATGGAGATATACTCAAGAGCATTGCGCGCTCGCCGCGCAAAAACGATATTATCCTCCCCGGGTTTGTACGAAAAGAGGATAAACCGTACCTCTATCAGTTGAGTTCCTGCTTTATTTATCCAAGCTTCTTTGAGGGATTCGGATTCCCGCCGCTTGAAGCGATGCAGAATGGGGTGCCCACGATTACCTCGCATGTCGCCTCTTTGCCGGAGGTGGTGGGAGATGCGGCGCTTCTCATTGACCCGTACCGTGTAAAAGAAATTATACAGGCAATGGAGGCAGTGGCGCAGGATCGCGCACTTCAGGAGATGCTTCGCGTACGGGGGAGAGCTCATGCCGCGCGGTTTTCATGGCGTGCGTCCGCACAAAAGATGCTCGATATTATCCGTGAGGCCGCAACAAAAAATTAAAAGTTCAAAGTGAAAAATGAAAAGTTACATATAAGAGGTGATGCTACGACGTATGGCGCGTATTGCGATTGATGCGCGGATGCTTGGGCCGGCGACCACCGGCATCGGACTTTATATCGAAGAGCTGCTTACCCACCTCCTCCCGCTTGATACCGCAAATGAGTATCTGCTTATCCTTTCTCCTGAAGCGAGTTTTTCTCCTCCCCATAGTAATGTTTCGATAGCGCGTGCGAACGCGCACTGGTACGGTTGGAAAGAGCAGATTGTGCTGCCGTGGCAGATAAAAAAATATAAGCCGCACCTTATCCATTACCCGCATTTTAATGTGCCCCTCCTTAGCCCAACTCCTTTTGTGGTTACTATTCATGATCTCACTCCCAAGTACTATCCGGGCCACAAGATGGGATCAGCAGTGCGGCGGTATGGATTTGAGCGGGTGTTTGCGCACGCACTTACCGCATCGCGTGCGGTGATAGCGGTTTCAAAGCATACCCGCGATGAAATCCTCACCTACTATCCTGCAATCGCAAAGGAGAAAATACACGTTATCTACGAGGGGTCGGGGCGTGACTCCGCTCCTCCCCGCGGCCCTTTTGTGTGGGAGACATACCAGCGGCAAAAACAAATTGCTACTCCGTATATTTTCTATACCGGTGTGTGGCGCAACCATAAGAATCTTGTAGGGCTCCTGCGCGCGTTCGCGGTGCTCAAATCAAAGTATAAGCTGCCGCATACGCTCGTGCTGGGGGGCGAGGAAGATCCGCACTACCCGGAGGTGCGGCGTACGTGGGAGGAGCTTGGGATGCGCGAATCGGTGCGTGCGACCGGTTTTCTTACGCCTCACGAACTTACGATGCTCTACGCGCATGCAGATTGTTTTGTGCTCCCCTCATTTTCGGAAGGCTTCGGATTTGTGGGGTTAGAGGCGATGCGTGTGGGCGTGCCGGTTGCGGCGAGCGATATCCCCGCGCTTCGTGAGATATACGCAGAGGCGGCAGTATATTTTGATCCTCACCACCCTACGTCTATTGCCCACACGATGCACACAGTACTCACAAACGTCCAGTTGCGGGAGCGTCTCGTGCGTGTGGGCATGGAACGATGGAAGATATTTGCCTGGGAGGATACCGCCCGAAAGACCCTTGCATTGTACCAACAAGCACTCGCGTAATCGCGGGTAAACGCCAATGGAAGGATACTGGTATACGAGGTTTTAGTGGGAGATCTTGGGTGCTATATCTGCGCAAATCCGCGTTCAGTAATCCATTTTGATCTGCGTCTATCCGCGTTATAGTCCGCGTGAATCTGCGTTCCTATGGTATAATAGGCGGTGATGGCACGACAGAACATCCTCACGCAAATGTTCGATATCCGCCCGCTTACTGCAGAGGGCGCACTGCATGCAGAGCGGATTTTGAGCGTTCAGCCCATACTACGCCTTCACGAAGTTTCATGGCAAAAGATTCCCGCCTCACCTCGCAAGAGAGATCTATTTTTAGAGGCGCTCATGAGAAAAGAACTGCGGGAACGTGAACGTGTGTACCAGAATGTCGCTTCGCGGCTTCTTGCCCGTCCGGTGGGCGAAGGCGCACCAAATAGAGGTATTCCGCCCGGCGCGCAGACGATAGCGCTGCGGCAGGATGATATTCTCGAAGAGATAAAAACTATTGAGGCGCAGGATTCGTATCTTGCCCGGCTTTTGCGTTCGTATGGCGGGGCCATCACCCGCGTCCCCCGCCCCTCCAAAGAGGCGTGGGAACGGTTTCAAAAAATGATGCTGGGGGAGACCTACGAGAAAGAGTGGGCAACCCGCCGTCCGATTCCGGCACGTGCCGCACAACAGGTGCGGGTGATACGCAGCGCAGATAGTACGGCGCGTGCGGTGCATACGCGTCCCGCGCCGCAGCCGGCAGTGCGGCAAGTTCGGTCAACCGTGCCTCCTCCCCGTCCGCTTCCACGCGCGGGTATTCTCTCTTCATCTCCACCCCACAAACCCGCCGTGACGAGACACGGAGCACACCAGCCCGCTCTCGCGAGATTTGAGGCATGCCGGTCTCTTGCTCCTCCTCAACCCATACTCCCGCAAACGCGAGCGATGCCGAAATCGACGCTTCCGGCAACGCCCCTTGTGATGACGTTAAGCGTGCCGTCTCTGCGACTGCCACGGGTTGCATGGCGGCAGAAATGGCTGCGGGTACAGAGACGGAGTATACCATTTCTGCGGAGGTTTGGGATTACCATGCTTCTTGCGGGAGTTCTTGTTGAGGGAGTGTGGCTGGTGTCACGTAGCGCGCTCTCATGGAAAGCGCAGATGCTTGTTCGCGCACACAGCGCGCAGGAAGCCCTCGTGCAGAGCAAAGAAGCGATCTACGCTCGTGATTTTGCGCGTGCGCACGGCTCTTTTGAACGGGCGGCCGCACTTTTGCACGTTTCACTTCCCACCCGCGCCGCCATGCGCATTGCGACGCTTCCGTACCTCTCCGAAACGCCGGGAATCAGAAATGCTGCGCAATTTGCCCGCTTGCATACCGCAGTATCTTCTCTTGCGCACGCGGGAGAGATTCTCACAAGAGACATCGCCGGCGTAAAAGAGATCTCGCTCGCATCACTCCTTGCAAAAGACGGGTCTGCGCCTACCGAACTTCTTGCGCGCGCCGAGACGGCAATCGCCAAAAGTCTCCCCTTGCTCGAGAAGGCCTACGGAGAGGTGAATCGTCTCGACGAACGATTGTTACCCGCGCACTACCACGGAGAGGTGCAGCGTGCCCGCAGCGAGCTTCCGCGT
>CAYVXU010000010.1:14298-17244 GCA_964454705.1 uncultured Candidatus Saccharibacteria bacterium
TCCGCGTCTTATTCACAATGTGAAGGCAGCACACGCATTCCTGCCGCTTCTCCGGGAGGCGGCGGGCGGCCGCAACCCGCGGCAGTATCTTCTCTTATTCCAAAATACCGATGAGAAACGGGCTACCGGAGGCTTTCTCGGATCTTACGGCGTACTTACCCTCTCTGACGGCCGCATCCGCGACCTTACTATCCACAACATTTTCGATATCGATGGACAGCTTCCCCTCTACATTGCGCCTCCCCGGCCGCTCCAGTCGGTTACCGCGCGGTGGGAGACGCACGACGCGAACTGGTTCTTTGATTTTCCTTCGTCTGCGAAAAAAACACTCTGGTTCTATGAAAAGACGGGAGAGCCAACCCCTGATGGCATCATCGCCATCACCCCCCGTTTTTTTACCGACCTCCTTCGTCTCACGGGAGCCATTCCTTTTGGGGAGTACGGTATGACGATCACCGCGGAAAATTTTATTCCCCTTATCCAGGCAGAGGTGGAATCGGATGCAGCCCGCAAAACAGGAAAACCCAAGCAAATACTCGCCGATTTTGCTCCCGTATTTATGGAGCGGCTAAGCTCGTTTTCGGGAGAGGCGGCGGCGGCGTTGGCCGTACTCACCCGAAGTCTTGCGGAGAAGGATATTCAATTGTATTTTAATAATCCGGATGCACAGCGCATCGTGCTCGAGAAGGGATGGGGCGGCGCTATCCTCGATACGCCGGGAGATTATCTTGCAATCGTGCACTCCAACGTGAACGGCTATAAAACCGACCGTGTGATAGACGAAGAGGTGACGTTAGAAAGCGAACTCGCCGCAGACGGCAGTGCAGTGAATACACTCACCATTACCAAAACGCACCGCGGCGGCAATACGCCGTACGAATTCCTCAACAAGCCGAACAAAGATTACCTGCGCGTGTACGTACCGCACGGTTCCCAGCTGCTCGATGTGGAGGGTAACACACCCCATCAATTTGCGCCGCTCACCGCGCGACATCCGGAAATTGACTTTGAAGCGGATGGCGAGATTGCCGCTATTGAGCACACCATGCAGCGGGCAGGAGAGGCAGACATAATGTCTGAAAGCGGTAAAACCGTATTTGGCGCATGGTTTATCGTTTCCCCGGGAGATTCCCGTACCATCACATTTCGGTACCGGACATCCCGCTGGCGTGAGGAAGATGCGTACCGGCTTTACATCCAGAAACAGGCAGGCAGTACACCGCGGTCATTTGTGGTGGCAGTGCGCCCCGCCGGCGGAGTGGCGTGGAGCGACGCAGGGGACGGAATGCAAGGCTCGCTTTTCTCCGCGTCGTTCATTGAGCATTATGGGGGAGATACACAATCGGACATCTCTCACACGGAGGCGAAGCACTTCTCCGTGGATATGAGCCGCGACGCAATGATCGCGCTCAACGTCCGCTAACCTTTTCTCTACTGTGGTTACACGGCTACTTGATCACCAGTCTTCTTCGATTTTGTCCGCAGCGTTTCTGCTCGCGTGCGTGGGGGCGGTGAGCCGTATGCTGGGTTTTTTTCGCAATGCGCTTCTCGCCGCACATTTTGGCGCGGGAGACGAGCTCGATGTCTACTTTGCGGCATTCCGAATTCCCGATTTTCTTTTTAACGTGCTCTTTCTCGGTGCGCTTTCTGCTGGGTTTATTCCTGTGTTTATTGCCTATTGGACAAAAGGTGAGCGGGAGGCCGCGTGGAAACTCACCAACGATATGGTGCACATGGCGATCGCGGTGTTCGTGGTAGTATCTGTGGCGCTTATGCTCGCCGCACCTCTCTTTATGCCCTATGTGGTGCCGGGCTTTAGCGAGGAGAAGCTCGCCGAGGCAATTGCGCTTACCCGCATCATGCTGCTGCAGCCGCTTATCCTTGCGATTTCAGGCGTATTTGCGGGTGTGCTGCAGTCGCTTAGGCGTTTTTTTGTATACGCGCTTACCCCGGTGTTTTATAATGTGGGCATTATCGTTGGTATTGTCGCCCTCGCGCCCCGCTACGGAGTAAAAGGGCTCGCATGGGGGGTGGTGATCGGAGCGTTTCTGCATGCGCTTATTCAGCTGCCGGCGCTCGCGCGCACCGGCTACCGCTACTCATTTACCCTTCACACTGCATTTGCCGGATTGCGGCGGGTGCTCGCACTTATGATTCCGCGGGCAGTGGGGCTCATGATTGTGCAGGTGAATCTTCTCATCACCACCCGTTTCGCCTCGCTTATCGGCGGCGGTGCGCTTGCGGTATTCAACTTTGCCTCGGATTTGCAGGGGTTTTCAATCGGGGTAATTGCTGCCTCTTTTGCGGTTGCGGCGTTCCCCACGCTTGCTGAAGAGGGAAGCGCTTCGAAGGAGCATGCATTTGGAGAAACGCTTGTGAAAACTTCGCGTCAGATAGCGTTTTTCCTCATTCCTGCCACTGCGCTTTTCATCATTCTCCGCGCCCAAATTGTTCGTGTTACGCTCGGGTACGGGGCATTTGCACAGGGATGGGAAGATACCCGTCTCACCGCTGCCGCACTCGGCATCTTAAGTATCGGCATTCTTGCCCAAGGGCTTTATCTTGTGGTGGTACGTGCTTTCTTTGCGCTCCACGACACTACCACACCTCTCCTTGTGGGAGCCGCAAGCGCGTTCCTCAACGTGCTGCTCAGTTTTTGGTGGGTTCGCGTGTGGGGGCTTCCGGGGCTTGCGCTTGCCTTCGTGAGCGCAAATATCGTGCATACTACCCTTCTCTTTCTTATGTTGTGGTCGAATATTCCCTCGCTCCCATTTGTCCGTCTTCTTGAAGGTTTTGTCCGATTCGTGCTTGGAGGGCTTTTCGCGGCGGCTGTTGCGTATGGCACGCTCTACAGCATCGATGCGTTCTACCGGTATTTTGAAATCCCCTTCCAGACAAATACGGTGGTAGGAATCTTTTTACAGGGATTGCTTGCGGGAGTGGCGG
>CAYVXU010000010.1:17254-29498 GCA_964454705.1 uncultured Candidatus Saccharibacteria bacterium
CTCTTACCGCCGTGTGGCGTCTACCCGAAGTGCATGATCTCGCTGTCACCATACGCCGCGGTATTCGAAAAGTTCCGATCCCGCCCGGTCTGGGCGGTGAATTTGAGAAGTAAAAAGCATCACTCGTATGGAAGTGGAGAGAATAAGGAATTTTGTGATCATTAGCCACGTTGACCACGGGAAATCTACTCTCGCGGACCGTTTTCTTGAAGCCACGCATACCGTAGAACACCGCAAAATGCACCCGCAGTACCTCGACCGCATGCCGCTTGAACAGGAGAAAGGCATTACCATTAAAATGCAGCCCGTCCGCATGCACCACCAAGCGCGGATTCACGCGGATAATAAAGCGCAGATCAACGCGGATGATGGAACGCGGATAGACGCAGATAAGGAGATACAGATAAACGTGGATAAGAATATGGGCGGGGGTGGGTTATTGTATGAGGATCTTACGTATAAAATCCGGGGAGCTATTTTTCGGGTTTACAATACTCTTGGTTCGGGACACAAAGAAAACGTCTACCAAAATGCTTTGGAAGAAGAACTAAAAAATCACGGAATATCTTTCCAAAGAGAAAAATCTATTGACGTTATATACGCAGATAAAAAAGTTGGTGTATACAGACCCGATCTTATTGTTGAGGATAAAATACTCATTGAGATAAAGGCCATTTCTTTCCTTGGCAAGGTCGAACGGAAACAAATCTGGCACTATCTGAAAGGATCCGATTATCATTTAACGCTCCTCGTGAACTTCGGCTCAAAGAAAGCAGAAGTCGAGCGCATTGTCTTCGATACCGCCCGCCCCAATCCGCATATATCCGCGTCTCCGTATCAGCGTCAATCCGCGTCTTCCCATCTGCGTGAATCTGCGTTAGTGCTGAACTTGATTGATACTCCGGGGCATGTGGATTTTTCTTATGAAGTTTCCCGCTCGCTCGCCGCGGTGGAGGGAGCGGTGCTTCTCGTGGACGCTACTCAGGGCGTGCAGGCGCAGACCCTAAGCAACCTGCATCTTGCAAGAGAAGAGGGGCTCGTAATCATCCCTGCGGTTAACAAAATAGACTCGCCGAGCGCCCGTATTGAAGAGTCACAGCGCGAACTCGCCGCCCTGCTCAACAGAGACCCTGGTGAGATTCTCCGTATCTCCGGTAAGGAGGGAACAGGTGTGGAAGAGCTGCTGCAGCGCATAGTGACTACCATACCCTCGCCGGGGGGTGACGCGCGCGCTCCGCTTCGGGCGCTCATTTTCGACTCCGCGTACGACCCTTTCAAAGGAGTGCTTGCGTATGTGCGGATCGTGGATGGAAAGGTGAAACGGGGGGACCGGATACGCTTCGCGGCAACCGGCGCGGAGAGCGAGGTAATCGAAACAGGATTTTTCTCACCCGATCTTCAGCCGGTAGAAGAGCTTGCGAGCGGGGAAATTGGATATATCGCTACCGGAGTGAAATCTTCTGCGCTTGTGCGCGTGGGGGATACCGTGACCGGTGCAGAAGCCGAAAGGACTCCAGCGCCGCTTCCGGGTTACCAGGACCCCAAGCCAATGGTCTTTGTGAGTTTCTATCCGGAGGATAGCGATGAGTTTAATTCCCTCAAAGACGCGCTTGAGAAACTGCATCTCAACGATGCCGCGCTCACCTATTCCCCCGAATCGTCCGAGGCGTTTGGTAGGGGATTCCGGTGCGGATTTCTGGGGATGCTCCATGTGGAGATTACGAGGGAACGGCTGCAGCGTGAGCACCACATTAATCTTATTACCTCCTCTCCATCAGTGCGCTATGAGATTACCGAGAAGGGGGGCGGGGTGCGCATCATCCACTCGCCGCATGAACTGCCGGATCCAAGCGGCATTCTCGCGGTACGGGAGCCATGGATGAAACTTGAGATCATCACTCCGGCTTCGTACCTCGGGAACGTACTTACACTCCTCGCCACAACCCGCGGAGTTGCCCAGACTACCACCTACCTCACGCCGGAACGGGCGCTCGTGCACTATGAAATTCCGCTCGCTGATATTATTACCACCTTCTACGACCGCCTTAAGAGCGTCTCTTCCGGGTATGCCTCAATGAACTATGAACCGCTTGAGTACCGGCCGTGGGATCTGGTGAAACTCGACATTTTGGTAGCGGGTGAACCGGTGTCGGCTTTCGCGCGCATTGTGCCGCGAAAGGACGCAGAAACCGAGGGCCGGCGCGTGGTGGAGAGGCTTAAAGAAATTCTGCCGCGCGAAAACTTCGCGGTTGCTCTGCAGGCCGCTATCGGAGGGAAGATTATCGCGCGTGAGACCATTCCCGCTCTGCGCAAAGACGTAACTGGCTATCTCTACGGCGGCGATGTGACGCGCAAGAAAAAACTGCTTGAGAAGCAGAAGCGAGGCAAGAAAAAGATGAAAACGCTGGGACGGGTGCGCATCCCCTCGCAGGTATTTCTGGAGATGCTCAAGCAGGGATAAGAAAAAAAGCGCCCACCGGCCCCTTCTCGTAACCCGTTGCCAACCCTCTATAAAAATATCGGTGCTCATTCGGCGTTTATCCGCATCTTCGGATCAGCGTGAATCTGCGTTCCAGTCGGCGCCTATCCGTGTATAGGGAGGGATGGTATTATATACCCAGCGTGTGCAGGGGGAAGAGGAAAAGCAGCATCGAGAGCAGCACGAATACCACGATGATTGTCCAGACAATTTGTATCCACTTTTTCTTTTTCATGGCTCTGACCGCTTCAGTATATGCGAAATACCCCGCGAAGAAAAGGATTCTCGTATACAGTAAAGGAACGGCTGCGGCTTTTCATCATTATCGGCATCACAATGCTTCTCGGAATTGGTACGGTGAACGAAATGCGCCGCAAATATGAGCTTAACGAAGAACTCGGGAAGCTGGTAAAAAGGGGTGACGAGGTGCAGGCGCGCACGGAACAGATGAAAAAAGAGGCGCAGGCGCTTAAGAACCCCGACTATATCGAGCTTGAGGCGCGCAAACAGCTCAATTTGATGAAGCCGGGGGAACAGGTTATTTTCTTTACGGAGAAATCCACTTCAAGTTCTCCCGAACGCCTTCCGGAGGAAGATAAAAGCGAATCCGCAGCAACGCGATCTAATCTCCGGCAGTGGTGGGATTATTTCTTTGTGCGAGAGTAGTACAGTGGTAGTATACTAGCTTCCCAAGCTAGGGACGGGGGTTCGATTCCCCTCTCTCGCTCCACAATCAAACTTCTTATACATACTTTAATGAATACTAAGATTGTGTGGTACGCGGGGCTTATCTTCTTGCCGCTGTGTTTGTTGGTTCCGTTGGTGTGGTGGTATCGAGGCATCAGCCCTACACTTTTCTCTGTTGATGCGTATTTTCTAGATACATTGGGTAGTGCGTTGAAAATAATAGCTTTCACCTCGCTCGTTCTTGCGTTCTTGATTCGCAAGGCAGCAAAGAAAAGTAACATCCTTTATGTAGGAGAAATCATTTTGATCGAAACGGTAGGTTTGAGCGGCCTTATGCTCTTCTATATTGGTGGAAGTATTCTCTGGCTCTTTGTATTGGTTATAGTAGTTGCGACCGGACTCTATTTCATATATCCCTCACAAAATCAATTATTACGTTAGAGAGAACGTTCGTGGTAAAATAAATGTTATAATTGAGCTAAGCAATGGAGGATAACTTAAATCAGCCATCACTTCCTGAAAATTTTTCTCCGAAACCTTCTTCTCTTAAAAGGAATCTGATTCTCGCGGGAATTTTTATTGTTCTGGTAGGAGGTGGAGTTGCGGCCTATTATTATTCTCAAGGCGTTTTGCCGGAGATAATTTTCTTGCCTAAAAAAAGTCCTACAGATTCTAGACAGAATTCAATACAGAGCAACACTTCTTCCCTCGATATAAATGCACTTACCACGCATCTTGCAAATATCGCTCCAGATGTAGATTTGCATTACGCGCCTTTTTTTAGTGAAGATGGACGAAAGGTTTTCTGGAGTGTCGAAACAGAATATTTAGATGAAGAAGTTGAGGGATTTCAAGAATACAAGTCATTTATAAATAATACGCGGCTGGAACTTCCATCTGACACCGACTTAGATTCAGTTATAATGAGCCCGGATGGGAAAAATGTTGCCTATGTCAGAAGAGCAGAAGATGGAGAAGAAGATACCGCCACTCTTATACTCAACGATAAAAAAATCGGCACCTACCGAGAGGTGTGGGATCTAACGTTCAGTTTTGGAGGTCAGCATTTTGCTTATCTTGCTGAAGATAATTCTGGGGACCCTATGCTTGTTGTCGATGGCAAAAAGCAAGAGACAAACTACGGCTCTATAGAAGATCCTCACTTCAGCCCTGATAACAGGCGTGTAGCGTACAAAGCCAGTCAAAAGGAGAACCTCTCGTCAACAGAAAGGAGTTCTTAGTGATTGATGGAAAGGAGACAAAAGCCTATAGTGACATATCTTATGCAATGTTTAGCCCGAATAGTCGGAAAGTAGGATATATTGCCCAAAGGGGATATAAGGATTATGTAATCACAGTTGATGATAAAGAATGGGCATATCCATTTCCTCCGTATAATCTTCAATTTGACCCCACTAGTTCCCGTTTCGCATTTACAGTGGAGAAAGAAGGAGATGAATACGTAATAGACAAAGGGTATGTTGGCCGCGGAGAAAGTGAAGAAAATCGCTATTTCGAGAAAAACAGAGAGTTTGTTGTTATAGACGGTCAGGTGGGCCCTGTCTATGACGAGATTAGCGATTTCGCCTTTAGTCCGGATGGAAAAAGATTTGTATACTCGGCGATTAAAGGGGACAAGGGTATGCTTATTGAAAATGCAAAAGAAACGATCTCATATTCCGGAGCAATTGTAGGCTTGACATTTAGCCCAGATAGGAAACAGCTTGCATATATTGTAAGAGGAAGACCGCACCGACAACAGATAGGGTTTTCAAAATCATACGTAGTAATAAACGGAAAAGAAGGACCTGTTTATGAAGATGGGATAGGTAACCTTGCGTTTAGTCCGAATAGCAAGCACGTCGTTTATTTCGCATTTAAAGGAGAAAATCCAATACTGGTCATCGACGGCAAAGAAAGAGAGTTTATAGATATCGGCGGGGGTAAAAAAGAGCGCATTATGGAGATAGAGACCCTCCCACAATTTAGTAGAGATAATAAACTCGTGATGTTCGGAGCCCGACTTAATAGTGGACTCTGGTGGATAGTGCAACCTTTGGAATAAATGAATGAAACTGTAAAATCCTCGACACTATATCGGTACGCGCTACAATAAGTTTAGATATGCATCATCCATCGGCTCTTAGTCTGCTACTCCTTACGAAGCCCAATACAAGAGGTCGGTGTATGTTTGTATAAATCCAGCTCGCATTTTCAGAAAAATCACCCGGTCTCTCGGTCGGGATTCTTTTTTGTTCTTTTGATCTTTGTTGAGCGCGAGAGCGTACAAAGGAGGAAAAAACGATGTGGGTTAGGATCGTAGAGTTCAGAAAGGATGCCCCAAACCTTATGGACCTTGCGCGGTACCTTGAAGAGGAGCTTCACTGTTCCGTAATGGTCATTCCTACCGCGCTTCCGTATCCGCATATTTTATGGAAGATTACGCCGAAACCGGGAAGGATTATTGATCCTCTCGTGGTGGATGAGGAGACGAGCCGGAACCCGGGATACGAAGCCACACATATCAAGCGATCCACCAATCTTCCGCTCTAGAGCTTGCACTCAATCATCAAGGGGCCGCCATCACACTTTCGCGGCCCCTTTTATGCTTTAAAGTACGTTTTTGTAAATAGGAATCAGTGTAAAATGGAGGTTCAAAACGACAAAAACCAGCTTGCTCTTGACCATTATTTACGTTACAATATACGTGATGGTCGGATCACACCGAATGTACACGGCGGCGCTTGGATTTGGGACGATAGTAGGCTGGGCAACGTTCTTTTCGGTGCTTCTCTTCTCAAATCCTGAAGCTGGAAGGGCCGGGATTCTTTTGTTTTTGGGAAGCCTTTTTATCGGTCTTACCGGCCTTATTACCCTGCTCGAGCTTCGAGTTCGTGCCCGCGATAGGAAGTGGGCATCGGAATGCCAGTTCAGAACCGCATTCCGCCACGGCATTCTCGCATCAACATTTGTTGTTGGCATGCTTCTGCTTTCCCGATACCGCGTCCTTGGATGGTTTACCGCGGCAAGCGCTTCAGCGCTCCTTCTTGCGATTGAAGTGGGTGCGGCAAAGCGTCTTTATTCATAACCGTTTGACATGTCACTTCGCGCGATCAAAACACAGTTCGTAAAAGACCTCAAAGGTGCCGCTACGCTTGAAGAGCTTGAAACGATCCGTGTGGCCTACCTCGGCAGAAAAGGAAAGCTCACCGAGGTATTGCGTGGGCTCAAAGACGCTTCTGCATCAGTCCGCCGCATACGGGGCGCAGAGGCGAATGCGCTCAAAGAGCACATGCGCGCCCTTCTTGCGCGCCAGCACGAGATACTTGCCGCGGAATGGGACCGTGAGCAGCTTGCGCGGGAGTGGATTGATATCTCTGCACCGGGCCGGCGCGCTCCCCACGGGCATCTGCACCCGCTTACCCGAATACGGCGAGAGATTGAACGCATCTTCAACTCACTGGGGTTCTCTATTGTTGACGGCCCGGAGGTAGAGACAGAATACCACAACTTTGACGCGCTCAATATTCCTTCAGATCACCCCGCGCGCGAGATGCAGGATACCTTCTGGCTCGAGGGGGAGACGGACACTACAAAGGCGGGCGGCTCTCCGCTTCTCCTGCGCACCCAGACCTCCTCGGTACAGATACGGTATATGCGAACCCACACTCCTCCTTTCCGTATTATCTCTTCGGGCAGGGTGTACCGTTTTGAATCAACCGACGCCTCCCACGACATCCAGTTCCATCAGGTAGAGGGGCTTATGATCGGGCGAGATATCTCGGTTGCGCATTTTAAATCGGTAATGCAGATATTTTTTGAGCGACTTTTCGGGCACGAGGTCGCCATCCGCCTCCGACCCGGATATTTTCCCTTTGTAGAACCCGGATTTGAGATTGATATCTCCTGCCTTGCCTGCGGCGGGAGCGGATGTTCGGTGTGCAAACACAGCGGATGGGTGGAGCTTCTGGGGGCGGGCATGGTACACCCCAACGTGCTCAAAGAAGTTGGCTACGTGCCTCACGAGTGGCAGGGATTTGCGTTTGGTATCGGTTACGATCGGATTGCGATGATGAAGTACGGGATCGAGGATATCCGCCAGTTCCGATCGGGTGATATACGATTTCTTTCACGTCTGTAGTATGCGTGTTTCCTATCAATGGCTCAAAGACTATCTTCCGCACCTTCCCCCGCCTGCGCGGACAGCCGAACTGCTTACCCTTAAGAGTTTCAGTGTAGAGCGGCAGGAGCGTTTGGGGAGTGACACGGTACTCGACGTGGAGATATTTCCTAACCGTCCGGACGCGCTCTCCCACGAAGGGATAGCGCGGGAGCTCGCGGTAATTACGGGTAGTGAACTCACCCTTTCTCACCCGCCGGCACTTACCGCTCCGAAGCTTTCTCCGCGACAGCTTGCGCTCACCATCTCCGCAAAATCGGCAGTACCGAGGTACAGCGCTCTTCTGGTGGAGGGAATTACCATAGCGCCTTCGCCTTCGTGGATGCAGGAGCGGCTTGCCGCGGTGGGGGTGAGGCCGGTGAATAATGTGGTGGATATTACCAATTACATAATGCTCGAATGCGGACAGCCACTGCATGCCTTTGACTACGAAAAAATCGAAGGCAGAGTGTTTAAGATACGCGAGGCAAAAGAGGGTGAAAAACTTATTACGCTCGATGAGACGGAACGCATACTCCCCAAGGGGGCAATTGTAGTGGAAGATAAGAAGGGTCTTATGGATCTCGCGGGGATTATGGGCGGGATGCGATCGGGTGTTGCTTCAGATACCTATACTATTCTTTTGCATGCGATCGCGCTTGACGGATCCCGTATTCGCGCCGTCGAGCGCGCACTCGGTATGCGTACCGAGGCCTCCCTTCGGTATGCCTATGGGGTAGACCCGGAGGGCACGTGGCGCGCGCTCGAACGGGCAGGGGGACTGCTTATGGAACTATGCGGCAAGGACGTGCGGGTGAAGGCGAAGATAGATCTCTATCCCAAACCTGCCCCCGCTCACGCGATCCCTTTTTCAGCAGAGCGGGCAAGCTCCCTTTTGGGGGTTGCGGTTACCGCGGAGTACGCGGGCGAGGTACTTACGCGGCTTGGCTGTCGTATCGAATCGCGAAAGGGAGCCATGCACGTACATCCTCCCTCATACCGCCCAGATCTTGTACTCGAAGAGGATCTTATTGAAGAGGTAGGAAGGATATACGGATACGATAAAATTCCCGCAGCATTCCCCGAAGCCGCGCTGATTCCTCCTGCGCGCAATGACCGGCTCTGGTGGGAGGATATGGTACGAGATATCCTTGTGGGTGCGGGCTTTACCGAACTTATGCAATACGTCTTTACCGGGAAATCTCAAACTGAGGCACATTACCCGCGCGCTTCGCTTCTTGCGCTCAAGAATCCCGTAAGCGACGAGAAGTACTATTTACGCCCCACCCTTATCTTTGGGGTTTTGCAGGTTATTGCCCAACATATTCATACCGCAAAACACCTTGCCGTTTTTGAGATTGGTAACGTCTTCCACCGCGGGCAGGAAAAAACTGTACACGGGGCGGTTGAAGAATCTCCTCGATGTGTTTTCGCGCTCGCGCACACCGGGGGCGGACGGGAAGGCGATGAATTTTACGAAGCAAGGGGAGTGCTCGATATGCTTACGGGAAAACTTGGCATTGCCGATTTTTATTTAAGGGAGTTCGGCGCAGTAAGCTCGCGCTCCTCCGCGAAGGCCGCAGGCGCACACACTACTCCTCGTACCCTATGGCATCCCTCGCGCAGCGCGGAGATTCACGTGGGGGAAACTGTAGTAGGATGCATTGGAGAGATACACCCCGCGCTCCTTGCGCAGTACAAAATTCCCTTTCGGGTTGCAGTGGGTGATCTCGGGCTTCATGAGCTCTTTCAATTCTCGGTGGAAGATCTTCGGTACAAGGTCTATTCAAAATATCCAAGCGCGATCCGCGATGTATCGGTACTTGTGCCCCCGCGCACGAAGGCTGAAGACGTGCTCAACATTATAGAGCACACGGGTGGGGAACATGTTCGTGATGTAGACCTCTTTGATTTATATGCAGGACCAGAACTTCCTGAAGGGAGGAAAAGCTTTGCGTTTCATATTGTATACCAATCTGATGAGCGAACCCTTATGGATGCGGAGGTTGACGAATCATTCCGCAAAGTTATTAGTGCGCTCGAAAACTGCGGGTGGGAGGTAAGGAAGGGATGAGAATAATTCAAAATTCAAAATGCCTGCCTGCGCCAAGGCTTCGGCGGCCAGGCAAAAGTCAAAATGCAAAATTGTGGTGTTCGCCTTTGGCTCAATATTTATATCTTTCGCTTTAACTGATTGCGTTCACTTCAATCCGTATGGCACAAAATGATAAACAAAATAAAGTAAGCTACGACGCAAAGGATATTTATGTATTGGAGGGGCTTGAGCCGGTGCGCAAACGCCCGGGCATGTACATTGGCTCTACCGGTCCCGACGGCCTGCACCATTTAATTTACGAGGTCGTTGATAATTCGCTCGATGAAGCAATGGGTGGTTACTGCAACGACATTGTAGTCACTCTGCACGAGGGAAGCCGGGTGAGCGTAAAGGACAACGGCCGCGGTATTCCGGTTGACGTGCATAAGCAAACCAAGAAATCGGCGCTCGAGACAGTAATGACTACCCTGCATGCCGGAGGCAAGTTCGGGGGCGAGTCGTATAAAATTTCCGGCGGGCTCCACGGTGTGGGAGTATCGGTAGTGAATGCGCTCTCCAGATGGCTGCGTGCAGAATCGTGCCGCGGCGGCAAGCGCTATGCGCAAGAGTATATACGTGGGGTGCCAAAATCAAAAGTAAAGCCCGAGGGAACATGCAAAGAAACAGGGACGACGGTTACCTTTGAGCCTGATGAGGAGATTTTTAAGGAAATACAGTTTGATTGGAACCGGATTCTCGAACACCTGCGTCAGCAGGCGTATCTCATTAAAAAAATCCGCATTACCGTGCGGGATGAACGTAAGCCGCAAAGCCCGCGTACGTACGGGTTCTACTTTGAAGGCGGGCTCATTTCATATGTGAAGTTTCTCACGCACGGCAAAAAAGTACTGCATGATACTCCGTTTTACGTGGAGCGCGAGCACGAGCATATAGTGGTCGAAGCCGCGTTTGTCTACACCGAAGACATTCAGGGGCTTGAAGTGAGCTTTGCAAATAACATTCATACCGGCGAGGGAGGCATGCACCTTACCGGATTCCGCACTGCGCTTACCCGTACGCTCAACGACTACGCGCGCAAAAACGGGTTTTTGAAGGAGGGTGAAGATAACTTGAGCGGAGAGGATGTGCGGGAAGGGCTTACCGCGGTGGTGAGCGTGAAAATCCGCGAGCCGCAGTTTGAAGGGCAGACAAAAGCGCGGCTCGGTAACACGGAGGCGCGTACCGCGGTTGACGCGGTGGTAGCCGATGCGCTTGGTGAGTATCTTGAAAAGAATCCGCGCGATGCACGGGCCGCACTGGAAAAATGTATTCTTGCCGCCAAAGCGCGCAAAGCCGCCAAAGCCGCGCGCGAAACTGTACTGCGCAAGGGTGCGCTTGAAGGGCTTACTCTGCCGGGCAAGCTCGCTGATTGCACCAGCCGCGAGGCAGCTGAATCTGAATTATTTCTGGTGGAAGGCGACAGCGCCGGTGGTTGTTTTGCCGGAAATACTGAAGTTGCGCTTGCAGACGGGAGAAATATTCCGTTTACCCAACTCGTTGAAGAAGCGCGAGAGGGAAAGGAAAATTATTGTTACACAATTGCGGAGGATGGGTCGGTTCAGTTAGAGAAAATTAAGTATCCTCGAATTACAAAGCGGGCGGCACAAGTGGTGAAGGTAATACTGGATAACGATAAAGAAATTATCTGTACGCCAGACCATAAATTTATGCTGCGGGATGGGACATATAAAGAAGCTCGCGCACTTACGTCGAATGATTCGCTTATGCCTTTCTATAGAGAAAATTCGATGACACAAATGAATGTCTCTGCCGAGGTTACAGTGAGTTATAATCACCGGATAAAAACCATTTTTCCTTTAGAAGAGAAGATGGATGTGCATGACTTTGAAGTTCCTGGAACGCATAACTTTGCGCTCGCAGCAGGAGTGTTTGTACACAATAGCGCTAAGCAGGGGCGTAACCGGCATTTCCAGGCCATTCTTCCTTTGCGCGGTAAAATTCTCAACGTGGAGAAGTCGCGCATCGATAAGATGCTTTCCTCGAACGAGATTAAATCGCTTATCATCGCCCTTGGTGCTGCAATCGCCGATGAATTTAACATTGAAAAGCTTCGCTACCACCGCATTATCATCATGACCGATGCCGATGTGGACGGCGCACATATCCGTACACTGCTGCTCACATTGTTTTATCGGTATTTCCCGAAGATTGTGGAGCAGGGGTATCTCTATATTGCCCAGCCGCCGCTCTACCGCCTCCAGAAAGGGAGAGAGATCTTTTACGCCTATTCCGATGCGGAAAAGGAGCAGGTATTGAATGATCTCAAGAAGCTTCAAAAAGTATCCCCGAAAGGCAAAAAAGCCGGAGATGAAACATCCTCGCCGGCTGAAGGCGAGGGAGGAGAAGGGGAAACAGCGGAAAGTAAGGTGAGTGGAGTATCTATCCAGCGCTACAAAGGGCTTGGAGAGATGAATCCTGACCAGCTCTGGGAGACCACGATGGATCCTGCCCGACGGGTGCTCAAACAGGTAAAGGTGGAAGACGCAGAAGAAGCCGACCGCATTTTCGACATTCTCATGGGGTCAGAGGTGGCCCCGCGCAAACGTTTTATTCTCACTCACGCCCAGAACGTGAGGAATTTGGATGTATAACAACCATTAGTAAACGGTAAATCCTAATGTCTAAATCCAAATGCCAAATGACAAAGGAATTTTTGGGACTTGAATCATTTGGATTTTATTTGAAATTTGAGATTGGTCATTGGGATTTCAAAAACCATAAAGTGAGGTGGGAAGCGGAGTGTGAATATGTCCAGGTCCGGATACATATCCGACGCCTAGGTTTGTAAGGTAATGATATCGTG
>CAYVXU010000011.1:0-5476 GCA_964454705.1 uncultured Candidatus Saccharibacteria bacterium
AATCAATTACTTTTATCCGCAGGAACTGTGAACAACGCGTTCAATTCCTACAACTCAAACTATGCAGGAAGCATGGGAAAAAGAGTACCGTGCATTTGCGCAGGAACGCAGCACTATCGAGGGGCCACCGCTTTTTAGCGAGGAGGCGCTACAGATTGTGGCCGATGCGGCTGATATCATCGCGGCGCACGCGCGTGAGCAAAATGGTCTTTTTGATATTGAGCGTGTGATGCAGGAGGTGTGTAAGCAACATCAGGAGATATCTGATACTCACGCTGAACATCTCGAAAGCCTGCTCGGAGTCAGATGGCTTATGAACGTCCAGCGACGTTTAATCGGGCAGAAAATGCGGCCTGCAAATAACGAGAAAAAGAGCGAATACCTCTCCGCAAGCTGGAGGGAACAGAAGGAGTATGCACGTCAGGAACTCAATACCGTCCGCACTGCCGCGCGTTTGCATATTACTATTGCCAAAAATATATTCCGGCATCGCCATCTTCCCAACATCGAGGGAGTGTTCGGAAGTCTGTGGAATGGGGCGAGCGAGATCAGTAAACGCATACTCCCCATAGATCGGGGTCCGCAAACAGTCATCGAAAGCCGTAATGGAATTGGGCGGTTGGTAACCGCATTCTCTATATTCAGACATAGGAATTTTGAGATTTTTGCGCCGAAAGATGTTGACGAGGACGTGCATCGGAAAATTGACTTTTTTGCGGCTTCGCCCCCACGGGAGAGGAACACGTTTTTGTCTGCTGGTGAACAGCCTCCGGCAAGGCAAAGCCGCCAAACTGTGTACGCGGTGCAGGTGAAATCTTCAGGCTGGCAGTCAGCCGCGTTTAGCGTCGAACGAATTTATCCTATCCCGCACAGTTTTAAACTAGGCGGTGACCGGTGGAATATTGTAGATCCTAAGGACCCCTCAAACGAAAAGCTGAAGTTCGTGCAGGGGGCGCTTGCGCTTCGGCGCGAGTTTCCGGGGTTACATATTGTCCCGCTTTATTTGCGCATCCCTGCCGGTGGTCAGCGGTCTTTGGATATTGGAAAACAAACCGGCCTCCCTACGAGCACCGCAGCTCTTGACAGAATTTCACAAGAGGTTTTTAATGGTATTCACGAGGAAATTCGGCGTTCGCAGGCTGCTGCTGCTGCTGAATCTTCTTCCATAGGCACTGTTCGTCCAAAAAAGAAAATTGTATGGACTCCCAGCCAACAGAAAAGAGAGTAAAAGTGGATATCAAGAAGGCACTCGAAAAGCTCATAGGGCGGCCGCTCGGGCAGACGGACGATGCGTCTGCAGCTTCAGACGCATCCGTACAACTTGTCCCACACCTCGATAAGGAGCAGATCACGCACTTTGTCGAATATTTCGGCGACTATACGGAGGAAACACAACTTCTCTATGCGATGCATTTCTATGCGTGCACAGAGTGCGGGCGCGTTTTCCGCGAGGTGCTAAAGAAATATCAGGAACGGCAAACGTTCTAAGCATGGGAGCAGGCATTGCTTGCTCCCTTCTCTTTTCGGGGCTACAATACATTCGTAGTCCTTTTCAAATTACAGCGAGGCGATGCCCGCTTTTAGCAGATGGAGCCTTGCTGCACAGTCCCGTAGCCTTTAGCGAAGTCTGCCTACGCTCTTTGAACTATAACGAGGCGATGCCCGCCTTCGTCTGCCGGGCGGCAGACTTCGGCGGATGAAAGAGGTGAGATATGACATGGCGCATGATTATTGGAGGGAGCGCGCTGGGCCTTTGGCTTGCATTTCCGGTACCGGTGCGCGGGGATGCAGGAGATATAGCTCACCCGACGTACGTACGCGTTCTTCCTCCAGAAGAATTGGAGGAGATAGAAATGCAAGCTGTGGCGCAGCTCTTGATCGGCGTGTACAGGATGGCGATCGGGGAGAGTCACATCCGCGGATGGATTGATACCCATTTCCGTCTCAAGGTGTTCGAAGAGGGGCACGAATGCAAACCGCTCTGCGACCGGGGCAGGGTAACTTACTCGGTGCCGTCGGTGCTCCTTGAGCAATCGTTTGCCCTGAGCGAGCGTTTCAATGAAGCAAGAGTCATGGCGATCGGCCGTGAGCTTTCCTACCACTGGAAAACCGCCGGAAAGGAGGGCATTGTAAAACTTCATGATCTTGAAACAATGCTTCATAACGGCGGGAAGAACCGCACGCTCAACGCATCGCTCATCGCGTTCTCAATCATTCCGAAGATGGTGCAGGTAACTCGTCTCGCGGAAAAGGATGCGATCCGCAAAAAAGCATCTACCCGGCACAGCGTGGAGGAGAGCATGGAAGAGAATGGAAAGAGCGGAAACGGCAAGGCTATGAGTGAACGCCTGACGTGCGAGTGCGGCCGCCGGCTGAGTGCGCAGGAGATCGCGCAGGGTCTTAGGCGCCATCGGCGGTGCGCCGCGCTCGCGGTTGACTACAACAACGCGCGCGCTCCATTCTTTACCCGGGAAGAGAAGAAACCGTCTGTTCTTTGAGGGCAACCTCATTGCAGGGAGCCTGTACAATCGTACAGGCTCCTTTCTTATCTCCTCTGGCGTAGCTGCCTCTCGGCTTCGGCAAAGCAGAGCTGCCCGCAAGGCTTACCCTTTTCTTGTCTTTACTATCGCGTGCTATAATTTTACTGAATGGGAATGCAAAACAGGGCCCAAATACGTATCATAGCGAATTATCTTCGCCGCCACCGCAATAAGGTGGTGGTGCTTTTAGCGCTCTCAACGGTGAATGCGGCGATTACCTCTGCTGCGATAAATCCATAGAGCGAGTGGGAACTCGCGTAGACGAACATACCAATTGCATACAGGAAACAGGAGATTACAAATGACATCTTTCTGCCGAATACATCAGCTACCGCGCCGGTGGGAATCTCGCAGAGAAATAACGTGGTGAAGAAAGCAAAGTTTAC
Organism: uncultured Candidatus Saccharibacteria bacterium; assembly: GCA_964454705.1. Taxonomy (GTDB): domain Bacteria; phylum Patescibacteriota; class Minisyncoccia; order CAYVXU01; family CAYVXU01; genus CAYVXU01. The sequence goes on from CAYVXU010000011.1 coordinate 2,927, forward strand.
AAGATTTGCCTCAAAGAGATTCAATCCGCGTCCGATCAGGAACATCACATAGGTCGCCGCAATGAATGACATGCTTAACTTTGTGAGAAGGGTAAAGAGCAGGTACAGCCGTATTGTGCGCTTCGCCATTCCAGACTCCTTTCGGTGTAAAAGAACTTTTTCTAGACAGAAAAAAACCGCCTCGGTCTGCCTAGCCGAGGCGTTCTTTTTCTAAAAGAAATGGAGGATAATTAAAACGTAGGAAGAAAACCGCCTGGGCTAACCAAACCAAAATTGCCGGAATAGATAAAAGGATTCCGGTCGCACATGGAAAGCCAATTGTGGCGGTAATTTGTCATATTTATAGAATATCACTCTAACATTACTCTGTCAACAATATATTGACATAAGTACTACTTAATGATACTATATAATTTGTTGGTGTTTTTGAGTGTGTTATAATCAATGAGAGTAAAACTTCCAAAAATGGCAATATCCTCCCCGAGTAAAACGCCCAAAAAAGGAGGAGTAGATTTCATTACGTCTTCGCAGAAGGGTATTTTTACTGTGAGTGAGGCAACTGATGCTGTCTCTGTTTTGTATAAACGGAGTTCTTCAGAGTGGGAACGTTTAGGCCGCAGACATGTACTGAAACTTTTTCATGCTGCCGCACAGCATGTCCCTGCTTATAAGGATTTTTTGAAGCGGCATAAGTGCAAGCCAGAAAAGGTATCAACGTGGGAAGATTTTAGGCACGTTCCGCCTGTCACAAAGAAAAACTATCTCCGTAGGTATCCGTTGGATAAATTATGTTGGAACGGAACGCTAAATCAACACGCAGTTATTGGAGTCACATCTGGATCTTCCGGAAAGCCATTCTACTTCCCTCGCAATGATCTTCTTGATTGGCAGTCTTCAATCATGCACGAAATGTTTCTTAAAAACAGCGGGCTGGATCCAAAAAAATCCACTCTGGTTATTGTGGGCTTTGGAATGGGAGTATGGATTGGAGGGCTTATCACGTATTCAGCATTTAAATTAATTTCTCAACGCGGATATCCTCTCACTATTCTTACGCCAGGACCGAATAAACAGGAAATATACGAGGCACTGAGAAATATTGGAAATAAATATGACCAGATTATTTTGTGTGGATATCCACCGTTTATAAAGGATGTCATCGATGAGGGGTATCATGAGGGGATTAATTGGAAGCGATTTAATCTTCGTATTGTATTTGCTGCAGAGGCTTTTACTGAAAAATTTCGTGATTTCATTATTCGCAAGACAGGAATTGATAGTCCATACCACACAATGAATATTTACGGTACGGCAGATCTCGGTACGATGGCAGAAGAAACGCCTATGTCGATTTTATTTCGAAGACAAGCGCTTGCCGATAGTAGAGTTTATACCGATATCTTTGCAGGTGCTGGAAAGTTGCCTACACTTGCTCAGTTTAATCCTTTGTTTACCCATTTTGATACAACAAACGGGGAGATTCTTTGTAGTGCAAATAATGGCATTCCTCTTATCCGGTATATGATAGGGGATCATGGAGGGGTAGCTTCGTTTGAGGATCTCCGTGAAAGATTACGTGCCCATAATGTGGATATAAAAAAGGAGATGTCAAAAGCAAAGCTCGATGCTTCACTTGCCGAACTGCCTTTTGTTTACGTCTATGAGCGTTCTGATTTTTCTACAAAACTGTACGGAGTTATTATTTATACAGAGCATGTCCGTGAAGCACTCCAAGATGACGAGATCCAGAAATTCTTAACGGGCAAATTTACAATGATTACGCAATTTGATCGATATCAGAATGAACATCTTGAAATTCATGTTGAACTAAAACCAAGGATTCAGGTGTCGCTTACGTTAAAGAAACTGTGTGAGAGAAGTATTGTTAAAAACCTTGTTGAAAGAAATGCTGAATATAGAAATAATTTTGCTTTTATGCCGGAGAAAGTTAAACCTTATCTTATTTTTTGGCCGTACGAACATCCCCTTCATTTTAAGCCAGGAATAAAACAAAAGTGGGTAAAAAAAGTTACTTAACATTATGAACAACATCGAACAACTTTTAAGAGATAGTTCAGCCGCTAACCTTCCCTCACGTCCCGACATTCTCGATCTTTCAAAGGAAGAAGATCACACAAAACTGCAGCAGCTTTTTGATGAAAAAAAGATCCAGAGTGTTTCTGATGATTATGAAGAACAGCTTAAGGAGTATTTTCAGATACTCAACCCGACACTTGTATATACACCAGAATTTGGCGGCAAATTTGAAGAGTACCTGAATGAACTTAAAGGTAAGTCGCCGCTTTGGCAGCAAGGCCGGTGGGTGTACTATCCTTGGCTCTGTGTGCTTGTACATCTCCTTGAAGAAGGGGCGTTTCAGTTAGTTCGTACTGCCCGTAACCAAAATCTTATCACTAAAGAAGAACAGGCGAAGTTTTATAATGCTGTCATGGGTATTGCAGGCCAGAGTGTTGGAAACAGTGTCACGCTCGCAATTGTGTTGCAGGGAGGGGGAAAGCATTGGAAAATTGCCGACCATGACCGATTGGC
>CAYVXU010000011.1:5486-19850 GCA_964454705.1 uncultured Candidatus Saccharibacteria bacterium
CACTTACTAACACCAACCGGATTCGTGCAGGCATGCAGAATTTAGGGCTTCTCAAAACAGAGATGACCGCGCGTCAGATTTATGAAATAAACCCCTATGCAACCGTTGAGCTTTATTCCGAGGGTCTTACTCTGGAGAACATCGAGCAATTTTTTGAAGGTCCTCCCAAACTGGACATTGTAATTGATGAGATTGATAACTTGGCGGTGAAATATCTTATCCGGGAGCGTGCAAAGAAGCATAGGATTGCAGTGGTAATGGCCGCAGACAACGGAGATAACGGGGTGGTGGATATTGAGCGATATGATGAAGATTCTGAAACCAAATTCTTCCATGGGAGAATGGGTGAGATAAATTACGAAATGCTCACAAATCTTGATAAATTTGGAATAGGTAAACTGATTACCAAACACGTGGGGCCTGAAAACGTGACTGAACGGATGCAACAGTCTTTACTTGAAATGGGTAAGACAATTGTGTCGTGGCCGCAGCTCGGAGGAGCCGCACTGCTTAACGGATCCGCAGTGGCATATTGTGTACGAAAGATTCTCAACAAACAACCACTGGAAGATAATCGCGCGCTTGTTTCGCTCGATGAAAAACTAATTCCGAGTTATAACAGTGAAGAAGAGACTGCGCGCCGTCAAAGAATAGCTGACGGCTTCCGTAAAATGTTCGGACTTTAAATGGAAAAACACATACATCAAATACTGGAGAATGCGAATCTTGCTCCTTCGGGTGAAAATAGCCAGCCATGGCGCTTTGTAATACAAGGAAACGCAATATACCAATACAACTTGCCTGAACGGGATCAGTCGCTTTACAACTGGGCGCAGCGCGGCTCGCTTGCCGCACACGGCGCCGCGCTTGAAAACATGCACATTACTGCCGCGCATCTTGGCTACCGCCTCGATACCCGTCTCTTTCCCGACCAGAACGACCGAAGCCTCGTTGCCATTATTGAGCCGGTGCGCGAATCACCGCGCGAAGAGGCGCTCTATCCGTTTATTGCAAAGCGCGTGAGCAACAGAAAACCGTATGCCCCACGCCCACTATCTGAAGTGGAGCGTACTGAACTGTATACATTACAACACGCGATTCCCGGCGTGACATTTACTTTTACTGAAGATCCTCAAAAGATTAAGATGCTTGGGTATGTAGGAAGTGTGAATGAATATGTGATGCTGCAGAATCGAATGCTGCACCAGTTCTTTTTCAACCATATCAACTGGAACAAAAAGGAAGACGAGGAAAAGCACCTAGGGTTTTATATTAAAACGTTAGAACTCTCTCCTCCGGCAGAGGCGATGTTTAAATTGATCCGCCACTGGTCGGTGATGCGCATGGTAAACAAGATCGGCTTTGCAAAAATGGTTGCAAAGCAGAATGCGCAAATCTATTCTACTTCTTCTGCTATGGGAATTATTACTATTCCTGCTATTGGAGAGATTAACTATCTTACCGCAGGCAGACTGCTTGAGCGGGTATGGCTCACCGTTGCCAAATGCGGGTTAAGTTTGCAGCCGCTCACCGGCGTGCTCTTTTTCATGCTGAAAATCAAAGCGGGAGAAACTGAATCTTTTTCTTCCGAACATATAAAAATAATTGAAGATGCATATAATAAGGTGAGAGACGCGTTCAATCTTACATCTGAAACGGTTGCGCTTATGTTTCGGATCGGATATGGAGGTGAGCCGAGCGCTCGATCTTCAAGAATCCCTTTAGAAAAAATAGTGAGGAGTCGATAACTTTACACCAATGGGAGGCGTACTAGAGGACCTTAACCTACTAATTGTAGGTATTACTCTCTTTGTAATTGGTATTCTTGGTCTGCTCGTATTTGTTCGTGACAGGAAGAGTGCTACAAGCAAGGCATTTCTTGGATTTACAGTTGCAACAATTGTATGGGGTGTTTCGAATTATTTGAACTATCAATTTACCTCTCCCGCAGAGTTAATTCTTTGGGTATTAAGAGCACATATATTCATTTCAGTTTGGCATGCCTTCTCTTTCTTTCACTTGGCTTATGTTTTTCCAGAAGAGAGGGTAAAATTTCCTCGCTGGTTTAAGTATATTATTTTTGCAGTCATCCTTTCCTCATTAGTCAATCTTACTCCTTTATCATTTACTAACATTACAGAACTTCCGCCGCCGGGCCAGGCAGCAGAAACTACAAAGGGTCCCGGTATGCTGTTATTTGCCGTTTTATCTCTTTTGTTTATTAGCAGTGGTATATATTTTCTTTTCCGCAAGACTTTAAAGACGAAGTTTGTTGTAGAAAAGAAACAGTTCAGTCTTATTTTAACAGGTACCACGATTACCTTTCTGTTAGTTCTTACATTTAATCTACTCCTACCAAACGTTTTCAGCTATTTCAAACTCATTACTTTAGGAGTGGCGGCCTTTTTGCCGTTTGTGGTATTTACCGCATATGCAATAGTTAAACACCACCTCTTCAATATCAAAGTCATTGCAACCGAGCTCTTTACGGCTGCAATTGTTATCACGCTGTTTGTTGAAATCTTTACTGCTCCAACGTTGCTTGAAAGAATCTTCCGCGTGGGTGTCTTTGCGATAATTTCTGTATTCGGGTACTTTCTTATTAAAGGCGTGTGGACCGAGGTGCTCGCGCGGGAGCAGATGCAGTATCTTGCCGAGCAATTACAAAGGACCAATGCCGCATTGAAACAACTCGATGCGGCAAAATCTGAATTTATCTCCATAGCTTCGCATCAGCTTCGCACGCCGCTCACCGCAATTAAGGGGTTTATCTCAATGGTGCTCGAAGGGTCGTACGGCCAGATACCTTTTAAACATACTCCCGTACTAAAGAAGGTATACGAATCAAACGAGCGCCTTGTGAAGGTAGTAAATGATCTCCTGAATATTTCCCGCATCGAGGCCGGGCGGTTTAAGTATGAGTGGAAGGACACCCAGCTTGTTGAACTTGTTAAGCCCCTGATTGAGAAGTACCAAAAAGACGCGAAGGCACGCGGGCTCCAACTGGAGGTTTCATTGCCACAGCAAGTTCCGCTGGTGGTGGCTGACCCCGATAAACTTTCTTTAGTAGTAGGAAATTTGCTTGATAACGCGATTCACTACACAAGCAAAGGTATGGTACAATTGAGGCTCTCGGTAGCGGGGAAGATGGCGCACATTGCGATCCGCGATACTGGTATTGGTATGGAAGAGAATGAGATACACCTGCTCTTTCGCAAATTTATTCGCGGGAAGCGCGTACCGAAAATCTATACCGAAGGGTCGGGGCTCGGTCTCTACGTGGCAAAGCGGATTATCGAAGACCACCGCGGGCGGATTTGGGCAGAAAGCGCTGGCCGCGGCCGTGGCAGTACGTTTTTTATTGATCTACCCGTAAAACCTCCAAAGGAAGAGTCACAATTTAGAGAATTTATTGAAGGAATATAATAGTAACAGCTTTTAGTAACGCAATACAGGTATGATCGTTTTTGATTACCTTCGCTCGAAGACAAAAAGCGGAAAATTGTGGCCGTGGATACCCACAGTTCTCTATATACTTTCGGTAATGTACGGAAGCATTGTGATATATGGCTTGCCACTTATCGAAGAAAACTTACTTGCTATCAGTGACTATACAGGGCAGCTCATTGAAATTATTTTTTTTATCATTCTCTTTCCTCTTTACTTTTTTGCGTGGGTAATTATGATCATGAGCTCTTTATTACTCATTTTTCCACCTTTCCGCTTTCTTCCCTTTGATTTGATATTTGATCACTGCGATATTTTTTGTGGACTAACTTTTGTGGGCTGGCTTCTGGGGTCTCTTATTTGGTTTTTCCCCGTAGTTGCATGTAACTATTTTCTTATATGGCTTTCTCCTGGTCCGCGAAGAAAATCGTTTGCTGTTACTGCAGCAATTCTTGACGCAAATAAAAAGCAACAGTAAGGTAAGTACAGTTTTTAGATCTGAAGGCTCATTAACAACAGGCAGGAGGTCAGTCGTGAAGAAGAGAAGCGTGTTGGTTGTGATCGGAGTTGTCTTCTTTTCAACGCAACAAGCTGATGGAGGCGCAACTCCTCCGAAGTGCGGAAAAACTCCGGGTGATTTTGCTGCGGTAGTCACTCTCCTTATCGAAACGGATGAAAAATGCTCTTGTGCGGTGGTACTGGATCCGGAAAGCTACCGGGCATGTGCAGCACAAATTGCCGCAGAGGCAGTCGCAAACGGCACTTTGCCATCACAGTGCGCAAAAAAGATTCGTAATGCCTCACGCCGGGCAATTTGCGGCTATGGTGGTGAATCCATACCATGCTGTGAGCAGGATGCGGACGGATTCAACTCGTGTTCAGTAAAATCTTCACCAACCGAGTGCGTTGCTCCGGAGGGAGGCAGAGCCTGGCTTGGTGCCACCACGAGTTGTTACGATGCATGCCGCAAGCCATGCGACAGCGTGGAAAAAAGTGAGACCCAGCTGCAAAACGCGATTGAAGCGGCGAGTGGAGGAGTTGAGGATCCGCTTGGCACAGGATACCCTCTTTTCTTTGACCGTTTAGGCGCAGAACTCCGGTGTGATCTGTGGGCGACTCCTTCGGAACCAGATACATCCGCCGTAGAATTAATGCAGACAGAACGTGCGCTCGCTACAGCGGATCCGACTTACTGTATCGAACATTTCTGCGAGCACGTTAACTACTGCTCGGTCGGAAACTCTGAGACAAATCCCTGTAGTAAGCGCGGAGAATACCTCCATCTTCCGGGAAAGCGGTGTCCTGTCTCGGTAAACAGGTGTCTCAACAAGGCGTGTTTTGAGCACGACTTGTGCTACACACGTACCTGTGTAGAAAATCACAATAAATGCTACTTTACCGTACCGCAAGGCGATGTTCAGGGATGTGACCAAAAATTTTTTGAGGCATGTCCTAAGTGCATCGAAGAAAATCGTTCTCTCGTTAACACAAATCTAACTGAATTAGCAGTTTGCGCCTACGCGGGACGCCGGCGAGAAAAAGGACCTTCCAATATCTGTACCCAGCTTCCTTGCAAACGCGAGGATAAAACGTGTAACCCGTCCACCGGCATTTGTGAAGCCTGTAGTGTGCGGGAAATCTCGATTGAAAGTGCATACGAGGGAAACCTTTCTTCCACCGACTGTGAAGCTCCCTATAGGAGCAACTCCTTTGGGGATCTTTACACGTTTACCGGCAACGAAGGCGACATCATTGCCGTCTACGCCCATGGCGATCTCGACGTATACCTCGCGCTCATAGGGCCGGATGGAAATCTCGTGGCCGACAACAACGATTGTTTCGTCGCAGATCCGATCGGTGTAGAAAATATTGACTCATGCCTTGCGGATGTTGCCTTGCCCGTCGCGGGCATGTACACTCTGATGGTGACATCCAATGAAGAAGGCGCAACCGGCAACTATGCGCTGTATGTGTTTGAGGGGCCGGTGTGCACGTTCTCCATCGCCGAGGTGCAAAGGAGAAATTTCGGTTTTACCCCAGTAGGCGAGTGTAGTATTGAGTTTGTGGGCGTTGGCAACTGGCCGGGGTGCGATATCATAAAAGGCGAGGCAGCGGTGTCGTCCACCCCTCTCTTTTCCTTCATCGGAGAACCGTATTTTGAAGTATGGGCAGGCGACTCATGGCAGATACCTGTTCGCTTCTGTCCTTCCACCACTGGTCTTGTGCGCGGAAAGGTACGATTGAATACCAATAAAGGCAAAGGCATAGTGCGACTGCGCGGGAACGGCATTACCTCGCGTGAGTGCCTCATAGAGCCGAGTGTATCCAAGGTAAACTTCGGATCAGTACGGATCACGGAGTGCGCAGAGACAACTATCACCCTCTCCCTTCCCTCCGGGTGCCCGGCAATCTGGACGACTGCTTTGGTTGAACCAGGGAGCGAGTTCTATGTGTTACCGGGTGGCTTTAAAACCCACCCCACTCCCAATAGAAAGGAGCTGAAGGCGCAGTATTGCCCACGAGTGATGGGTAATGCACGGGCAGAGATCTTCATAAAGACAAGCGACAATAACCGCAGGTCGGTAGTACTCAAAGGCAAGGGTCTGCGACTCTAACCACCAGGAGCCAGCGTGCGCATGCGCGTTGGCTCCCTTCATTTTCTCTAAAAGTAAATGTCGCAGAACTCTGCTATCGCCTGACTTTGCGACACCAGCGGAACCAACGCAGTACCAACATAATACGTTTGCAAAACGGAGGGTGATTGCGTATGCTGGAATTATAATAGCGTATGTATGGAATCACTGTTTGACCGCCTCTTCGCGCGCATAGGCGCTTCATGGAAGGATATCCCGCCTTCCGAATTTCTCTCGTACATCGAGGCAAAGTGCGAACTTGTGCTCACCAAAGAGAAGCTTGAAAAATTGCTGAATGAAAAACGCATTTTGCGGGTAAAACTAGGGATCGATCCTTCGGGCGCGGACCTTCACCTGGGGCACGTAGCAGCACTCCTCTTGCTTTCGCTCTTCCAAAAAGCAGGGCACCACATTGATCTTATCTTTGGTGATTTTACCGCACGTATCGGCGACCCTACGGACCGTGACTCTCCGCGCGTGCCGCTCTCTGAAGAAGAGATTGCCCGTAATGTGGCTACCTATAAAGAACAGGCAGGGCGGTACATCCGGATTGGTGAGGTATCGCTTCACTACAACTCCCAGTGGCTTGCGCCTATGGGGCTTGCGCAGGTTCTCGAGGCGTTCCAGAAGGTGAGTCTTTCCGAAGCGATACAGCGGGAGGACTTTCGCAACCGCCTCAAAAAGGGCAGGGGAGTGACACTCGCTGAAATGGCGTACGGGGCGCTCATGGGGCTCGATTCACTGCATCTTCAAACCGATGTTGAGGTCGGCGCGATTGACCAGCTGCTCAATTTCCAGCAGACGCGCGAACTCATGCGGGAGAGCGATGTTGAAGAAGAGGTAATTGCCATGGCGCCGCTCGTGGAATCTACGGCGGGCGACGGGCGCAAAATGAGCAAGTCATTCCAGAATTATGTGGCGGTGAATGCATCATCCGAAGAGAAATTCGGGAAAATCATGTCCATTCCCGACCGGCTGATCGAACCCTACTATCGGAGTTTCACCTTTCTGAAAACGAGCGAACTCGATGAACTTCACTCACTCATTCATGCCGATCCGCTCGAAGCGAAAAAACAGCTTGCGATGCTGGTGGTGGGGCTCGAGACAGGCACTCGCAAGGCAGCACAAGAAGAGCGGGAGCGGTTCGAGCGAAAGTTTTCCCAGCATGTTATTACCCGCGACGATAGTACGCTCCTTGCTGTGAAGGGGGGTACCACGATCATGGAAGCGCTCTCTACAAGCGGGGCATTTGCGAGCAAGAGCGAGGTGCGCAGGCTCTTCCAGGAACAGGCAGTCCGGTTGATTACCGAAGACGCAGAGCGTGTGCTGGAGCCTGATACGGCAGCTAAGGAGGGAATGCTTCTGCGCGCCGGCAAGCGGAAATTTTTTACTATTCACATCAGCAACAATCAGGAGAAAAACAGAAACACTTGATTTCTTTACCTAGTTCCTGTATACTGAAGGCAACAATTCCTCATGCGAACACCATGCTCCTTTGAAGGAGAAGGGAGTTGTAGTTATTCATTAAGTTTGTTTGCGAAGTGTAGTCGTGTTCGGGCCCTCTCGCAAGCAAGAAAGGGTCCAACATGGCTAAGAAGCTATTTGTGGGAAGCCTGCCCTATTCCGTTCGGGACGAGGAACTCAAGGAGTTCTTCTCCCAGGTAGGGCCGGTCGCTTCCGCACAGGTGATCATGGACCGTTTTTCCGGCCGCTCCCGTGGCTTTGGCTTCGTGGAGATGGAAAATGACGATGACGCGAGTCGCGCCGTCGAGACATTGAACGGCAAGGAAATGGACGGACGCCCCATCACCGTAAACGAGGCTCGCCCCCGTGAGGAGCGGCCTCGAAGAGAGTTCCAGCCGCGCGGCTAAAATCGCGCGATACAACTCCAAACTCGCCCCCCGAAGCTTTAGCGAAGGGGGGTGGTTTGTTTTTTGCCATACCTACAAATGGTATAATACACAGCAGATTTTCCTATGCCATTTGATTATACATCTGGTTCTCCTCCGCTGATTGCGGAAATCTCCTTCTATGTCGTGTACTTTTTCATTATCTGGGCGTTTCACTATATCCAGAAAGAAAAAGGGGACTGGATCCTTGAGAAAATCGAAACTGCGGTAAGAAAATTTGTGTATATTACCCCTGCCCTTTTTTAGGGGTCTTTTTTGTGTTCGCCCTCTCATGGAGAAGTATTCGTGAGCGCGGCTTCAACGCGCTTACCGAGCCTTTGCTTCTCATGAGTGGTGCGGTACTTCTCCTTATACATATTCTTATTTCTTTCTGGCCCACCACGTTTGCGTACTATCTTGTGCACGACTGGAAGCGAACTTTTTTCCCGGGGTCACTACGCTATGTAAGCGGATTTTATTCGTATCTAGACCGAATGTATTGGAAACGGAAGAGTGCCTTTGTGCTCCTTCTGCTTTTTGTACTGATATTTATTACTGCCAATACCTTTCTCATCGGCCGTATCTTTTTTACCCATCTCTCAGCATTTCTTCTCGATGACATTATAAAGTTCACAGGCGCCATTGTCGGGTCAAGCGCGATCATTACTATATTTTTTGTCTATACAAAAAAACCGCCGCACTTTGTGCATGTAGATCACGGACGTGCGGCAGAGGTACAGACACTGCTTGACGAACTTGCCATCACCGCCGGGATACCTATACCCTCCTTCGCGATTGTGAAGCTCAATGTACTCACCGCGTTCACGCTCGTCCCCGCGCATTCCCAGAAACCAACGATTTACCTTACGGTGGGGCTTCTTAACCACATCACGAACGAGGAGTTACGCGCAGTGCTCGCGCATGAGCTTGGTCATATTATTTCGGGGAGAGTGTATGATGAACTGCTTTTTCGATCTGCGCTCGGTATTTTGCGAGGATGTGCAGCCCTTTTCTCGCTTCTACTCCTTTCAAATGTAATTGGTTTCTATGCGCTCGCACTGTGGATTCCGTTTTTTGTGGTCATCCTATTCTGTGGCACCATAAGCAGGGGCTGGCGGGATACCTACGCATACTATCCGCTTACTGGATTTCTCCTCATTAATCCCCCGTACGCATTCGTAAATTTCCTCTCGTACGTGCTCATCTATTTCTTTACCGCCCAGGAAGAGTACTATGCTGATTTACAGGCGGTAGCGCTTACGCGGTATCCGGAGGGGCTTGCGGCGGCACTCACGTCAATCGCATCTGGGCGAGCGGTATCGCCTCACGAATTGCCTGCAGAGGTGTTCCACCTTGTGTTCGCCGGGCCTGCCGAGCACCATGGTGTATACCCGCAGCCGCAGCCAAAGATTGCCCGGCGGCTCGATACGCTCGCGGTCATCGATAAAGCAGTCCACGAAGCTCGTCCGGTTTCCTGGAAAAGAATTCTTCACTGTCCGCATTGCAGAGCACTATTGCGAGAATTACGCACTCACGCTCACTATGGGCAGGAAATTACGATTGATACGTGCCCGCGTTGCTGCGGGATATGGTTTGACGACATCGAACTCTACTATATTGCCGATCTGATACGATTATGCGACGCATGCGTGCCGCAGCAACAGATCCTTGCGATGCGAGAGTACATCTGCCCGAGATGTCATGTGGGTCTTACGCCACAGACCTTTTCCGAACTCTCACGTCCTCATCGCTTCCACGTTTGTCCAAGCTGTAATGGCGTGTTGGCAGATGCCGATAGTGTGACATTATACGGGACATTTCGGAAAGAAAGGCAAGCCGCGCAGATTTGACGAAATACGGATATGGCTCTTTCTTTTTTGGAGTGTAGCCAAAGTCAAAACGGGAATCAATTCCGCCAAAGGCGATACCTCAATTTTGATTTTTGATCTTTGAATTTTGATTTTACGCTAGTATTGGGCTTATAATAAAGCATATGCAAAAATACCTTCTTTTTCTCCTCGTGCTTATATTTATCCTGCTGGGCGGGTACTATTATTTTACCCAGACCGATCGCGCGATCACGCCTACTCCGAGCCCGAAAAATGGGATAACCTTCCGGACAAAAACTCCCACCAGTACGCCTGCGGGCACCGCAAGCCCTACGGTTACCCCCTCTCCTGCCGCGGCACAGAATATTGTAGTTACCTTCCCGGTGCCAAACTCTTCGGTTGTCTCCCCCGTGCACGTAGAGGGGAAAGCGCGCACATTTGAGAGCGCGGTGGATGCCCGTATTCGTGATAAGGCGGGTAAAGAGATCGCGCGGGAGAGCACGGTTGCGCTCGTGCAAGACACAGGGAAATTCGGGCCGTTCAAAATGGATCTCATCCTTCCCCAGCTCACGAGCCCCGAGCTTACCCTTGAGGTCTTCAGCATATCTCCCAAGGATGGAAGCGAAATCGATAAAATACTTATTCCATTGCGTGCGGCTACTACCGATTCTACAGAGGTGAAGGCGTTTTTCTCCAGTGAAAAACTCGCAGAGGGAAGTACCGACTGCGCAAGGGTGTTTCCGGTGGTGCGAAAGGTGAATAAAACCCAGCGTACCGCACTTGCCGCCCTACAGGAACTTCTGAAGGGTCTCTCGAAGGATGACGAAAAGAAGGGATACCGTACCTCCATTCCGCAATTCACCCGTCTGCAGAAACTGTCGGTCGAGAAAAACACTGCACGTGCTGATTTTAACGAGACGCTGCAATTTCAAGTGGCCGGATCGTGCCGTGTCACCGCCATTCGGGCGCAAATCACCGAAACACTCAAACAGTTTTCCTCTATTCAAAACGTGGTAATTTCGATTGACGGCAAGACTGAAGATATTTTGCAACCATAGAAACCGACAAGCGTAATTTCCAATTTCAAAATCCAAATGTCAAATAAATGTCAAAATCTCAATTTCAAATGCCCAATAGAGAAGTATCTTATTTGGATTTTGGATTTGAGATTTTATTTGAACTTTGGATTTTGTTATTGTGATTTATGACGGGGGTTAATCGCTATCCGTTATACACTATAATCTAAGCTACGTGAAGAATACTGCGACTGCAAAGAAAGCTGGATTCGTAGCGTTGGTGGGTCGTTCAAATGTGGGGAAATCCACTCTTTTGAACGCGCTCGTGGGTAGCAAGGTCGCGATCACTTCACCCAAACCGCAGACTACCCGCTTTCCTATCCATGGCATTGTCCATGATGCCCGCGCGCAGGCAGTGTTTGTGGATACGCCCGGGCTCTTTGCAAAACCGCGCGAGGCGCTTACGAAGCGTGTGCACGAAGCCCTGCGGGAGACGCTTCGTGATATTGATCTTGCGCTCTACGTGGTAGACCCTACGCGGGAGATTGGGCGCGAGGAGAAGATGCTAATTTCGCGTGTCCGTGCGCTCGGGGTGCCGGTGGTACTCGCCATCAACAAAATGGATGCCAAAGAGAAGCCGTTCCTCGAAGATTACCGCATACTCGCCGAGTCATTCACTGCGCACGTAGAAATATCTGCCCTCCGGCGTACCAATGTGCACGAGCTGCTCAATAACATATTTGAACTTCTGCCCGAAGGAGAGGCAATCTATCCGGAGTTTCAGATTACGAATATCGAGACCGCGAAATGGGTGAGCGAGCTTATCCGGGAGAAAATATTTCTCGCAACCCGCCAGGAGCTGCCGTATACGGTGAGCGTGGAGGTGGAGCGCATCGAAGAGCGTGAGGACGGCATGTATGTGATCACTGCGCATATCCTTACCACCGATGAGCACCACCAGCGGATGCTGATTGGCCGGCATGCGCGGATGGTAAAGCAGATAGGGAGCATGGCGCGCAAGGAGTTAGAGGCGGCGATGGGCAAACGCATTTATCTTGAGCTCGACGTACGAGTGGATCCTCATTGGGTCCGCCGGACACTTTAAATATGGGGAGACAGCTTTTTCGCTTTACCATCACGGCCGGCATAGTGTGCGCGCTTTTTGGCGGCGCTCGTAATCTCCATGCCGCAGAAAACAAAATTCTCACACCGCAAAAGGATGAGCAATTCACGGTCTCATCGGATATGCCGATTACGTGGACGGTGAGCAGTGAAATAAAAGGGCTTGTAAACTTTGCGCTCTACGATGCGACGAGCACCGAACCGGTTCATCAGAAGTATACAATCGTGGTGGGGATTCCCGCCGAAGCGGAGTCGTATGTATGGGACGTGTACTCCAATATTGTTCTCGGCACCTACTGGATTCGCATGTTCTCGTTCGAAAACCCATTGAGCGTATGGAGTGATTCGATCATTATAGGAGACAAAGTGATACGGGTGCATAGCCCGAAGGGTTTGGAGCAGTTTGTGCAGGGAGATACTCTTCCTATTCGCTGGTATTCCGAACACGTGGCCCGGGAGATATATATTGACCTTCTTCACAACGGTGCGGTGGTGCGTGCGCTTGGCTTGCGGGTAAATACGGGATATTTTGACTGGGTAATTCCAAAGGATCTTCCTTCAGGGCGCTATGCGATCCGTGTGCGGGATGGGTGGCTCGATCACATATACGGCGTGAGTAAGGGTGAGTTCAGTATCGGAACGCTTGCCAATGACGTCTCTCCATCCTCGCCGCCTCGCGCCCCCACACCGTGGCGCGAGGGTGATCTTGTGAGAGCAGAGGGAACCAATGAAGTGTGGCTGCTCAAGCATTCAGCCGGGCAGTGGGTGCGAAGACGCGTGTTTGGTCCGCAACTTTTTCGTGCATATCCGCATCTAAAGGAGTGGCAGCATCTGGTACGGGTAGTACCGTGTGCGGTACTTGAGGAGCTGCCAATCCGTAATCTCGTACGTGCTGCGGGAAGCGAAGAGGTGTATGTTATTGTTGATTTTGTGCCCGGAGTACGCGCCTCCGCGCATCACCTCGCCACCCCCGTGGAGTTCCGTGCCGCCGGGTATGTGTGGAGCGATGTGTTCACTATTCACCGCGAGGAGATGAAGTGGTATATACGAAAGAAGTAAAAGAAGTAAAGCGATAACAAACGGGGTGCGATGAAAATTCCCTCACTCACCAGAAATCAGGCCGCGCGGCTCGACCGCACGGTAGTACGGGAGGGGTTTTCCGCGCGCGAACTCTCCTATGCCGCCGCAGGTCACATCGCAGACGTAATGCGGCGATACTGTTCGCAGGGTGAGCAGGTAACAGTGCTTGCGGGCAAAGGACACAATGGAGGGGACGGTATTGCTTCGGTTATGCACCTTGCAAATGCGGGTTTGAAGCCAACGCTGATTCTTGCGGAAGCGCGCCGCCTCCGGCCGGATATCCGCGAGCACCTTCGGATAGTGAAAAAAATGGAGGTACCTATTCTCACTGCGCGTCACGAGCAGGAAGTGATAGAAGCGCTGCGCGCAAGTGCGGCGGTGGTAGATGCACTCATTGGCTACCAGCTTGCGGGGCATCCGAAGCGCCCTTACAGCGATCTTATCTACTACGCAAATGCGGCAAAGAAGAAAATTGTGGCAGTTGATATTCCCTCCGGCCTCGACGCCACAAGCGGACACCCCGCGGAGCCAACTATTGAGGCATATGCGACTGTTACGTTTGGCCTGCCGAAAGCCGGGCTTCTCAAACCCGCAGGCGCGCAGTTTGCGGGCAAACTGTTTCTTGCTGATATCGGCATACCCGATTACCTCTACCGCCGGGCGCGAGTACCCGTGCCGCCCGCCGGGCTCTACCACGATTCGCGCTTAATCACGTATCCACCTGCATAAATGCTGTTCCCGCTTCGCGATGAAGAAAATTATCTCTCCTTCCCGATTGTAACAATCGGGCTTATCGCGCTTAATGTAGTCATCTTTTTTGTGACCGCGACGAGCGGTCTCTACGAAATGTATATCGAAACGTACGGAGTGATTCCCCGCGAGATTACCCGCGGAATTGACTACTACACGCTTGTTACTTCGCTCTTTCTCCATGGAGGTCTTTTGCATATCATTTCGAACATGTGGTTTCTGTGGATTTTTGGAGACAACATTGAGTACCATCTCGGTCCGCTCAAGTATCTTCTTTTTTACGTTGCGACCGGCGTAGTCGGAAGCCTTGCCTTTATATTCGGCAACGCCGATTCGATGACTCCGCTTATCGGCGCCTCCGGAGCGATTTCAGGCATTCTTGGCGCATATCTTATTCTTCACCCGCATGGCCGCATCCACTCGCTTTTTACTCTTGGTTTTTTCCTGCAGGCGGTAGAGGTGCCGGCGGGGGTATTTATAGGACTGTGGTTTATACTGCAGGTACTGCTCGCGGGCGGCGGCATTGATTCACCGGTAGCTTACATGGGGCATATTGGCGGTTTTGTTGCCGGCCTCATTCTCATTCTCCCGGCCGCCC
>CAYVXU010000011.1:19860-20390 GCA_964454705.1 uncultured Candidatus Saccharibacteria bacterium
ACGCGAGAGGGAATACCTGTAGGAAAATCAAAAGTCAAAATGCAAAAGTCAAAATTAATGAATCAAAATTTTCAAAGAAAATTTTGATACCATCATTTTGAGATTTGATTTTTGAATTTTGATTTACTGAAAGGGTTATCCACACCCATAGGAAGGGTTTTGTGGTATTATGGGATGAAATCTATTGCGTACTATGAGCGACATCGTAATTGATATCGAAACACAAAACACAATACGGGATGCGGGAGGAAAGCACAATCTCACCGGACTTAAGATTTCTGTGGTGGGGGTCTATGAGTATGCGACAGATTCTATGCAGACGTATGAAGAGGGAGAAGTAGGGAAGGTAATTCAGCTCCTCAACGAGGCAGAACGTGTTATCGGATACAATATCAAGGGGTTTGACCTTCCGGTGCTCGCCGGGTACGGAAAGCTTGATCCCGGTTCACTCAACACCGTTGATTTGTTTGAGGATGTAACGAGAGTGCTTGGATATCGCGTGGGGCTCGACAGTTTTGCCCGCGCCACAC
>CAYVXU010000011.1:20400-22414 GCA_964454705.1 uncultured Candidatus Saccharibacteria bacterium
GAAAAGCGCGCACGGGATGCAGGCGATCCAGTGGTATCAGGAGGGTAAGATTGACCTTATTAAGCAGTACTGCCTCGATGATGTGCGCATTACCAGAGACTTGTATGAATACGGAAAAGAACACGGAGAGGTAAAATTTATTTCCAAAGATACCGGCCAGATTTACACCGTCCCCGTCACATGGGGGTTTTCACGGCAGGATCCCGACGTAGTGTCAGAGGTATTACAGGCCGCATTCAAGAACCGTCTCTGCGTGATTATTGAATATATTACGCGGCGGCGTGAATCTCCACGGACCTCCGAGCGGCGTACGATTGAAATTAGAAAATTAGGAGGAGATTCAATTACCGCGATGTGCCGAGCCACGCAAGAGATGCTTGAGTGGCGCTTTGATGAAATTCTTTCCGCAAATTTAACGCTCGAGCGATACCAACTCAATTGAGCTTTGCACAATTGAGTAAATTCCAAATCACAAATTCCAAATAATTTCTAAAATCCAATGACTAAATGACCGAAAGATCTTCGGTTTCCGTCATTGGTATTTGGAATTTGTATAGTGGAATTTCCGGTGGAGTTAGTATATACTCCACTAGTTATGCCGAGTACCGAATTCCTTATTCTTTTAGGACTGGTATTAGCGGGATTTGCGTATTTTTTCTTTGAACGCCGGAGGACAGGACGCATTGATACTTTTGAGGAGCTTCGCACCGGCATACACACCTTTCGCGAGACACTGCAATCCATGGAGGAGCGGATTGACCGGGTCTTTACGGGTGTCTCTAAGGATCTGGGCCGGGTGCAGGAGATTGGAAGGCAGATGCAGGATCTGCAGGCGTTTCTGCGCTCCCCAAAGTTTCGGGGCAATATCGGCGAAGAGCTGCTACGCGACCTATTGGAACAGCATCTGCCGAGAGACCACTTTTTCATCCAGCACTCATTTCGGGACGGACAGATTGTGGATGCGGTCATCAAAACCCGCAACGGTCTTATTCCGATTGATGCGAAATTCCCTCTTGAAAACTTCCGCAAGCTCGTGGATGCGGCAGATGAGGCAAGCCGTACCGTCACCCTTCGCGATTTTCTTCGCGATGTGCGGCGCCATATTGACGCGATCAGCGCAAAGTACATTCTGCCGGCGGAGGGCACGGTAGACTTTGCGGTAATGTACATACCCTCCGAGGCACTGTACTATGAATTGCTCATGCAGGAGGGTGCGCTTGCCGAATACGCCCGCGAACGCAAGGTATTTCTCGTTTCTCCTAATAGTTTCTACTATTTTCTGCAGACAATTGTGCTGGGGCTTCAGCAGCAGCAGTACGCCGAAGGGGCGCGGCGGGTGCTTGCAGCGCTTGCTGGTATAAGCCAGACAGGAAAAAAACTTGGCGGTACCTTGCGTATCCTCTCCCGGCACCTCACCAATGCCAAAAACGCCGCTGATACTGTTGAGCATGAATTTCGCGATCTCACCTCACAGATTCAGGCGACACGGCTTATCAGCGGGCCACAGGAGAGTGAACCTCGTGACGAGCGAATCGGATCATGATCTCGTGGCCGGAAGATCCTTTTTATCGTGATCGGGGAGTAATGCTTCCCCTTGTAGGAGGGCTTGCCATCAATCTCGTTCTCATTGCGGCGTACCTTTTCTACATAGAGCGCTCACCCTATCCGCTTATCCTGCACTACTCACCGTACGCCGGCGTTGATCTTTTGGGAGAAGCAACTGATTTGTACCTCATCCCTTTTGTGGGCCTTGCCTTGTACGCGGGAGATGCGTGGCTTGCAAAGTTTCTCTATGCACGTATCCCATGGCTTGGCATGATGCTTGCCTGGTGCGTGCTGGGATTCGAGGTTCTCCTTGCGGTGGCAAGCGTGTACCTTATACGAATAAATAGGTAAGTAATAAATCAAAAATCAAATCTCAAAAATCAAAATGAAAATGGAAAATGCAAAAGTATAAGAAACTCCGCGAAGCGGCTACCGTAATTTTGACTTTTGATTTTTGAATTTTGAATTA
>CAYVXU010000011.1:22424-26223 GCA_964454705.1 uncultured Candidatus Saccharibacteria bacterium
TAATCATGCATTTTGTTTTAGTCTGGCTAAGCCGTGCGGCATTTGCGGGACTCATTCTTTTTGAGGCCGCAAATATGGCGGGGATTCTCCGCTTTACCCTCGACTTTAGCTGGATCGGTCTCATTATTACGGCGGCGGTGGTCTGGGCGGCACTTGAGGTAACGCATTATCTCATCCATCGTGAGCACATCCGTCCTTTTTACCACGGTTTTGTGTTTCTCGCGGCGCTCACCAGTATCTACATTGACGCGCTCGGAGATATTTTGCGTTTCTACAGCCGGTTTTCTTGGTACGATCAGGTGGCACACTTTTTTGGAGGAGTCGCGGCGGCAAGTATTGTCTACTATCTCTTGAGGGCTCTTGCCCGAGTGGAACGGATTTCGCTTCGAGACCCATGGATTGTCTACAGCGCCTTTATGACTGCTTCCTTTATCGGGGTGCTCTATGAACTGGAGGAGTATTTTGAAGATATAGTCCGCGGGTATCCGCTTCGCCTCGGGGATGGCCCCGATACCGCAAATGATATTTTTTTAAATTTGATAGGCGCCGCGGGCGCACTTCTGCTGCTTGAACTCGCCCAAACATACAGAATCAGGGGAGGGCAGTAGCTCCCATGCTGTTTGACGGAATCCGTATAGTTTGATACCCTTGTATTAACGCACGAATGTGGTATATTTCAGCAAATTTGCAGAGGAAAAGTTTTTCGTGCTCGCACGACACCGGGTGCGGGTGGCACGAACCACAGTGGAACGTATTATGGAAGCGCCGGAACACAGAAGGAAGACGGGAGACAACCTTTTCTTTGTAGACGGGCCGACGGTTCGCCAGCGGGCGCTTCGGGTGGCCTATGTTGAAGAAAAAGAGGGAATGCGCCGCGTGATCACCTTTTACCCGGTTTTTAAAGAGTAATATGGCCAAAAAGCAGGCAAAGTTTTCATACGATCCGGATGCGGATGCCCTGCGGTGGGAGATCAGCCTTTCGGGGCAAATCAACTACGCAAAGGAGCTGGGGAATGTTATTGTCCACTTTACCAAGGACAATGTGCCCGTACTCCTTG
Organism: uncultured Candidatus Saccharibacteria bacterium; assembly: GCA_964454705.1. Taxonomy (GTDB): domain Bacteria; phylum Patescibacteriota; class Minisyncoccia; order CAYVXU01; family CAYVXU01; genus CAYVXU01. The sequence continues at coordinate 23,483 of CAYVXU010000011.1, forward strand.
AGATCCTCAACGCCAAAAAATTGATTGGCGTTTTCGCGAAACTGCGCGAGGGTATCAAGGTGCCCGGAAAGGAGTTAAGCGGGCTATAACATAACGCTATGACTATCGCAGTGATTAAAACGGGGGGGAAACAATACATCGTCTCTCCCCACGCAAAAATTAGGATTGAAAAAATCGCCGGGAAAGAGGGCGATACTGTTGAATTTCCCCACGTGTTGCTCGCGGGAGACGAGACAGTTACCTTAGGGAAACCCGTGGTGGCAGGAGTGGTGGTAAAAGGGAAAATCGTAAAACAGGGGCTTGCGAAAAAAGTAAGGGTTGAGAAATATAAGCCCAAGAAGCGCTACCATGTGCGCCGGGGCCACCGCCAGCCGTTTACCGAAGTAACTATCGAATCAATTCAGGCCTAAGAGAAAGCCCTGAAGTAGTTTCTTACTTCAGGGCTTTTTGTATTATGACAATGCTGGGGTTATGCTTAGCAACCTATTTTTCCGATGTCGGTTCTGAACTGCCTTCCTTTGAGCTTGATGAGTCCTAGCGCCTTGTACGCCCGTGCCCGCGCAACTCCAAGTGTCTCGCCGTAGGCGGTGATGCATAACACTCTTCCGCCTGCCGTGAGAATTCTGTTTCCCTCCCTGCGCGTGCCTGCGTGGAATATTACTACTTCTGGGATTTGCTCTGCCTCTTCAATTCCGCTCACTTCGTCGCCAAGTGCGGGGTTGAGGGGGTACCCGCGGGCGGCAAGCACTACGCATACTGCATATCCGGGGCGCCATGCGAGCTCAAAGCGGGGTGAGATGGTATTTCCGCGGGCGTAGTCGTCCATGTGCTTAAGGAGGTCCGACCGCATCAGACGCGCGTAGCTCTGCGCCTCCGAGTCGCCCCAGCGAACATTAAACTCGTAGGTGTAGACGTGAGCGTCTTTGGTGATAACGCCTCCCGGGTAGAATATGCCTGCATACGCAAGGCCGCGGTGCTGGAGACCCGCGAGGGCCCGGTCAAAAATATCATACGTCTCCGCACGTACCCGTTCTGCCCATGTAACCGGCACGTAGGTGCCCATTCCGCCAGTATTGGGGCCTTTTCCTCCATCGAGAAGGGTTTTCTCATCGTGGGCGATAGGGAAGCGCAGTACCGATGAGCTATTCCCGCCGCTCCGAAGAAATCCGTGCAGCGATATCTCACGGCCTCTGATACACCTCTCGATCACTACCGTTTTACCCGCATCGCCATGAATGTGCTTCACCATGAAGTCGTCGAGCGCCTTTTCCGCGTCGTGGAACGACTCACAAATCCGCACTCCCTGCCCCCGTGCGGGACCATCTGCCTTTATTACTATTGGCACTCCCTCGCGGCGCACATACTTCGCGCCATCCGTGTAGGAATCGAATACCTCAAAGGGTGCGGTAGGGATATCGTATTCGCGCATGAATTCTTTTGCAAATGCTTTGGAGCTTTCAAGCTGTGCCGCCTCTCGGCCCGGCCCAAACACCCGCATGCCCGCAGTGCGCAGCTCATCCGCAAGCCCTGCGGCGAGCGGTTCTTCGGGGCCGATGATCACGAGTGAAATACCCTCTTTCTTTGCATACGTGACGATCTGCGTTGTCTCATGAGGCATGAGGGGAACATTGGTGCCAAGCTTTTCTGTTCCGGCATTTCCCGGCACAAAGTAGATGTGCTTGCAAAGAGGCGACTGGCTCGCTTTCCATCCGAGCGCATGCTCACGCCCACCCTTTCCCACAATCATTACCAGCATTTCTGCTTCTCCTCTTTTACCCGTCGTAGCTTTTCTTCCCACCGATTTTCAACGTACTACGGCGTTATTGAAGCATAAAAGAGAAGAGCACGTCCAGTTGTAGACGCGGTGAGGCTCCTTTCAAAGAAATCAGCCGACTGCCAAAGTGAATCATTCCTGACCGCTCACCCCGACCCCCACTTCGACAATCTCACGGTTTTCGACTGCTTTCCTCCACGGGGTGAGCGGGCGTTTCCTTATCGATGATAAGGAAACATGAAGTCCTTAAGATGCCGGAACGGCAGATAAAGAAGTGAGGTTCCACGCATCTTGATTCATCTTTGGGAGGCGGTGATTTCACGCAATGAACCAAACTTTACTTCTTTGAAGGATGACGAGTCTCATTTTCTTCCCTCAAATGCCTCTTTGAGCGTTCGCTCATCCAAATATTTTACATCACCGCCGGTTTGCAGGCCGCGCGCAAGACGTGTGACTTTTACGCCAAGCGGTTTTAATTGATCGAGAAGATAGAGCGTGGTCGCCTCGCCTTCGGTTGATGCGTTCATTGCAAGGATCACCTCCTCGGTGCTCTCGCTATGGATGCGCTCAAGAAGCTGGGGTACGCGCATGCCCTCCGAAGGCTCTTCCTGGATCGGAATTACCGATCCACCTAAGACGTGATACAAGCCGCGGAAAATACCCGCGGCTTCAATGGCTTCGAGGTCCGTATCGCTCTCCACCACGCAGATGATTTTTTGATTCCGGGCGCTGTCACGGCAAATCGAACACCATTCGTGATCATCACGTTCGCTTATACGATGACAGCGGCTGCACTCCCGTGTGGTCTCCTTGAGCGCTCTGATTGCCTCGGCAAGCGCGCGAAGCTCCACCTCTGATTTTTTGATAAGACTATATGCGTATCGCGCCGCCGTCCGGGGGCCTACGCCGGGAAGAGTTCGAAGCGCGTTGATAAGCTGCTGGAGAGGCTTGGGAAAAGACATCGCAA
>CAYVXU010000012.1:0-491 GCA_964454705.1 uncultured Candidatus Saccharibacteria bacterium
GGCCCGTGCAAGAAGCCTTTTATGGCGGCGGCGAGTAGTTTTGCCTGCTTTCACCCGCGGCATAGTTTAGTACGTTAAATAAGCGGCGAGGGATTTCATATCCTGTTTTTTCACCGTTCTCGTGCGGCGCTTGGCTTGGGTACGCGTACCGGACGCCTTCGCGTTAAAGTGATCCTGCCGCGTGACGCGGCGGATCATTTTTCCGCGACGCGTGAAACGGATGCGTTTTGCGACTGCTTTATTGGTCTTTAACTTATTCATGATTTTTCTTTGCCGAGGGTAATAGTAAACCCCCGTGGCCCCTTTTTCAATGGATCATCAATGGTATACCCCGCAAGCAACGCAAGAAACTCACTCACTTTTCCCCGTAGGAATGCCTCATCGAGATACCGTTCCCGCCCCCGCAGCACGAGATCCACCCGCACTTTATGCCCTTCTTTGAGAAATGCATTCGCCTGATGCGCCTTCAGCTGCATATCATGAGCGCCGGT
>CAYVXU010000012.1:501-19437 GCA_964454705.1 uncultured Candidatus Saccharibacteria bacterium
TCAGTGTGTTTCTGCTTTCCTTTTGCCTTCCGTTCTTTTTTGGCCTGCTGGTACTGGTATTTGCCAAAATCCAAGATACGTACTACCGGCGGATCAGTTTTCGCCGCCACTTCAATAAGATCAAACCCTCGCTCACGGGCAATGCGAAGGGCTTCTTCTATTGGAAGGACCCCCAACTGTACTCCCGTTTCATCGATCACGCGAACGCGGGGGGCGCGTATTTGGTTATTAACTCGATGCTGCTGTATAGATTCTGTTCAGTCAGTATTATTGGTAAAGTAGGCGCCCCTCTTTGTGTTGTGGTACATCAAGCGTTGTGCGGGATTCGAGCTTACACCGGTATAGAGACTACCCATACCGTTTTTTATGATATAAACACTAAACATAATTTGTCCCTCGACTGGCTCGCGTGCGCTCGCCGCAAGCCACTCTCATTTGGAGGTCTGATCGGGGCCGTCTCTCGACTACGCTCGGGACACTCGACTCGTTTTTCTTATGAATCAGTATATTTTTATCGAGGTGGTTTACCACGAGCGAGTTCCGAACGACAGTGAGGAACGAGTCGAGTGGAGATGGGGGGAATCGAACCCCCATCTGGCATGTGTGTCCGCGGTGTCTTCAGGCTTAGCTCTCTTAGATACCGGCAGGAGTAAAAGAGAGCGAAATATCCTGCAGGGCATCCCGTGTGTCTCGGTGCGGCCTACGGGATACTCATCCGCACCCAGCTTGATGATATGACACCCGCTGCCGCCTATCAAGCGTGAGCGGCATGGATGGCTTCCGGGTTTAAGCGAAAGCGTATGCGGGCTGGAGCTGCGCGAAGGCAACTTTTACCCGCTGCAGTAAGTTTGCACTTATCAGCACGTGAGATTTACGAGATCACGCTCGGCCTGCATACCACAGAGGGAACATACCATCGAAGCCGATCATCCCCGTTTGCGATGGAGTGTGCGGGCAATGTGCTGCTCTGCTTCCCGCTTTCGGATCAGTTCACGTTTGTCGCGCCTTGCCCTGCCTTTCGCGAGTCCGAATTCCAGCTTCAGCTTTCCATGTTTAGTATAGACGCGAATAGGAACAAAAGTCAATCCCTGTATCCTTCCTTTTCCCATTAAAGATTTGATTTCCTGTTGATGGAGAAGCAAGATACGCGGCCGGTCGGGTTGATAAGAGGGAGGGGTATTGCGGGGCTGATAGGGGCCTATATAGGCATTTATAAGGTAGGCGTGCCGATCACGGATAATCACAAACGAACCAGTGAGGCGAAGCCTTCCAGTTTTTGCAGCCTTTACCTCATAACCGGCAAGCACAATCCCCGCTTCATATGTTTCAAGAATTTCATAGTCAAAGCGTGCCTGCCGGTTATACGCTATCACGTTTGTATGGTGTGGATTACCCATCATACCAGTGTAGCAAATGTGCTCTATTCTTCCAGTTTCTTCCTTTTTTGTGTAAGGTAAGCTACACTCGATTAATACTGTACACAGCGGTGTCATTTTTATTTAAAAGGAGTGACACGAGCATATATGGTTCAACGTGAGATACTTCGTTTGCTTGCTTCTGCGCTCTCTCGAGCGGATTTAGGCGCATATGAGCGTGAGCTTATCCTCGAACACCCCGCGCTTAACGAGCACGGAGATTACGCATCGAGCATTGCGATGAAGATCGCGGCGCGAGCACGCACATCCCCCCTTGAAATTGCCCGCACGGTTGTTGCGCATATTCCACAATCTCCCCTTGTTGCAAAAGCGGAAGCAGTGCCGCCGGGATTTGTAAACATCTGGCTCTCGGACCATTTCCTCTGGGAGGAGGTAGGGCGCATACTCCAAAAAAAGGAGCGATACGGCGCGCAAGAGCGCACACAACGCGAACGCATACTCGTGGAACATACGCAGGTAAACCCCAACAAACAGCCGCACGTCGGCCATCTGCGCAATACCTGTATAGGGGATGCGCTCACGCGGCTTTACCGATTCATGGGGTATTCCACGAAGGCGCTCTACTATCAAAATGATCTAGGCCAGCAGGTTGCCTCGATCGTGCTTGCAGCGCAAAAGCAGTTTGTGGGCCGTGAAGCATATCCTGCGCTCGCGGCGTGGGCAACCGTAGCGTACACCGACATCGAAAAACGTATGGAGGAGGATTGCGCACTGCAGGAGGAGAAAGAGCGCATTCAACTGCGCATTGCGGCCAGGGATACTCCTGAAGCATCGCATGCGTTAGCGATTACAAACGAAATCCTCCGCGATACACTGAGGATTCTTTCTTCACTCGAGGTGGCATATGACCTTGTGGTGCGCGAAAGCGATATTGTGAAGCATAAACTATGGGAGAAGACATTTGAGCTTCTCAAAACAAACAAGGCTTTTTACCAAGCTACCCAGGGAGAGAAGAAAGGATGCTGGCTGGTGAAAATGCCTGCGGGGGAAGATAAAATAATCGTACGATCCAACGGTATCCCTACGTATGTAGGAAATGATATTGCGAATCACCTCTGGAAGTTTGGCATACTCGAAGATTTCCTCTATACACCTCTTCCCTGGAATACCCAGCCATCAGCGCTTTATATCACCTCAACGCACGAGGGGGAGAAGCGAAGCGATTTTTCAGGGGCAGACAGGGTGGTAAACATCATTGACCACACACAGTCTTATCCTCAGCAGAGCGTTGTTGAATCACTCAAAGCCCTCGGATTTGAGAGGGAGGCCGCGCACTACCACCACGTGAATTACGGATTTGTATACCTTTCTGCGCGCACCGCGCGTGAACTCGGTATTGCGCTCCCGGAGGATGCACGACAGGTGAAAATCAGCGGACGCATGGGAACGGTGGTATCTATCATCGATTTTCTCACCAAGATGGAAAATGTCCTCAAAGAGCGTTACGGAGCATTCTCTACGATCCGCGAGGTGCGCAACGGCGCCATTAAGTTTGAAATGCTTAAATATAATACCTATCAAGATGTGGTATTTGACCTTGATGCAGCGCTCGATATGAAGGGATTTAGCGGGCCCTATATCCAGTATGCCTATACCCGTGCGCAGAGCGTGCTCGAAAAAGCAGAGCCTCTCCGTTATGAATGGACGCCCAAACACGAATCACTTAAGGAAGAGAACGAGCTTTTGCGTATGATGTGCCGTTTCCCAGAGGTGGTGAGGCTTGCCCTTCAGGAGCACGGACCTCATTATCTCTGTACGTACCTCTTTGAACTCGCACAGCTCTTTCATGGGTTCTACGAGAAAAACAGGATTATCGGCTCACCCAAAGAACGGGAGCGGCTTCTTATCAGTGCCGCGTATACCCACATCATCAAAAATGGGCTTACCCTTCTGGGGATACCCGCTCCATCGTACATGTAGCGCGTATAACAGCGAAAGAAACTCATTGTGCGTATACCACGTGTTGCGGTAGACAATAAGTTCTATTAGCATTGCACCATGTCTTCGGTAAAAAAAATCCCAAAGAAAAAACCATCGGTACTCAATCTGCCGCGTATAGAAAAGGAGATCCTACAGCTGTGGAGAGAGAAAAAGGTGTTTGAGAAGAGCCTCTCGAATCGCACGCGCGGCAAGCCGTTTGTATTTTATGAAGGCCCGCCTTCAGCAAATGCCCCCATGGGAGTGCACCATGTGCTGGGACGGGTATACAAGGATATTATCTGCCGCTACAAAACAATGTGCGGGTACCTCGTGGAGCGCAAAGCCGGCTGGGATACCCACGGGCTTCCCATTGAACTTGCGGTAGAAAGAGCGATCGGAGTCAACTCAAAAAAGGAGATTGAGCGCTATGGCGTCAAACGCTTTAACAAAAAGGCAAAGGAGCTCGTATGGAAGTACAAGAAAAGCTGGGACGCGCTTACCGAACGTATCGGGTTCTGGCTTAACCTTGAAGATCCGTACATTACCTATGAAACCTCCTACATCGAAAGCCTGTGGTGGGTGATGAAGCAGATCTGGCGGGACGGGCGTCTCTACCGTGATTACAAGGTTGTGCCCTACTGTACGCGTTGTGGCACAGCGCTCTCAAGCCATGAGGTGGCCCAGGGGTATAAATCGGTGAGCGAGGATTCTGTGGTGGTGCGGTTTGCCCTGCGGGATGAACCCAATACGTATCTGCTTGCCTGGACCACCACTCCATGGACCTTGCCCGCGAATGTAGCGCTTGCGGTGCATCCGGACCTTACCTACAGCAAGCTGAAGCTTTCGGACGGGAGCGTTGGAATTGTGGCGCAGGTGCTCAAAGAAAGGGTTGCCCCCGGAGCGCGGGAGGTTGGGCATCTTGCAGGAAAGCTTCTTGCCGGCAAGGAGTACGAGCCGCTCTATACATTTCTTACTCCCGACAAACCGGCGTACCGCGTGATCACCGCCTCATTCGTGGATGCAAAAGGGGGTACGGGTGTGGTGCATATTGCCCCGGCATTTGGAGCTGATGATATGGAAGCAGGGAGGGCAAACAACCTTCCGGTACTCTTTACCGCAGATGAAGAGGGAAAATTTGTAGAGAAGGTGACGCCGTGGAAACGTATGTTCGTGAAGGACGCTGATCCGCTGATCATTGAGGACCTCACGAAAAGAAAAAAAGTATATGCGGTGATGCCGTATACCCATGAATACCCGTTTTGCTGGCGGTGCAGTACGCCGCTTATCTATTTTGCCAAACGGTCATGGTTTATCCGGATGCAGGATCTCCGTACCGAACTATTGCAAGAGAACGAGCGCATCCGATGGGAGCCGGCACACCTCAAGTACGGACGATTTAGGGAGTGGCTGGGGGAGGTAAAGGACTGGACATTTTCGCGCGAGCGCTACTGGGGTACACCGCTTCCTATATGGATCTGTGAGCAATGCGGAAATGAAGAGTGTATAGGGAGTATCACGGAACTCACCGCGCGTCGTCCCCGGCTCGGCAATACCTACTTTTTAATCCGCCACGGCCAGGCACGGGCCAACAAAGAGAAGATTATTTCGTCGTACCCTGAAAAATTCGCAAACTCCCTCACCAAGAAAGGAATCCAGGATATACAGTCGCTTATTCCCCGGCTCAAACGCGAGAGGATAGATTACATTGTCACCTCCGATCTGCTTCGTGCCCGTGAAACTGCGCGTATTTTGCATGCCGCGTTGGGGGTCCCGGTGATCACTGATCCGCGTCTGCGGGAGTGGGGGCTTGGCCGCTACAACGGAAAGCCTAATGTAATGCTTGATGCGTTTTTTAAAGAACCTTTGGAGAGATTTACGAGGCGGGTCCCCGGCGGCGAAACGTGGAGAGATGTGCGTAGGCGCATGGTTGCATGCGTGAGGGATCTTGAGAGAACCTATTCAAGGAAAAAGATCGTGATAGTAAGTCACGGTGATCCACTGTGGATGCTTACGGGTGCGCTCCGGGGGCTTGCTGAACGCGAGATCGCCGATATTCGGCGCAATCCCTATTTAAAGACCGGTCAGATGCGGGTATGCACAGTGCCTTATGCTCCGTTCGATGAAACCGGTGAAATGAATCTCCACCGCCCCTATGTGGACGATATGGTGCTGCGCTGTACCCGTCCTGAATGCGGCTCACCCATGCGCCGCGTGAGCGACGTGGTAGATGTATGGTTTGACTCCGGCGCGATGCCTTTTGCGCAATGGCATTACCCCTTCACGCAGGAGAGCAGGAAAAGAATAGACCGTGGGGCGTTTTATCCTGCCGATTATATCTGCGAGGGTATTGATCAGACGCGGGGCTGGTTCTATACGCTCCTTGCGGTGAGTACTCTTTTGGGAAAAGAGCGCGCGTACCGTAACGTGATCTCGGTGGGGCACGTGCTCGATGCCAAGGGAGAGGGCATGCATAAATCAAAGGGCAACGTACTATTCCCCGCCGAGGTAATCAATCGGCATGGTGTGGATGCGATACGGTGGTTCTACTTTACCGTGAATGCGGCAGGAGAATCGAAACGGTTTGATGAAAAAGAAATTGTGGAGCGCGCACGGCGTTTTCACTTCACGCTGTGGAATTGTCTTCTCTTCTACACCACCTATGTCACACGCCCGCCCCGGCGGACCTCGGGCACTACCCCTCTTGATAAATGGATGTATGCGCGGCTCTATGAGGCGACACGCCTCATGCGGGAATCGCTTGACCGTTATGATGTACCCACGGCCGCGCGGGCCCTCGACGGCTTGGTGGACGACTTTTCCAACTGGTATCTGCGTCGTTCGCGACCTCTCCTGCAGCGCCCCGTATCTGCGCAGGCGGCAAATCGTGCGGCATGGCATCTTGCGGCGGTGCTTGGAGAAATCACGAAACTCGCCGCTCCTTTCGTACCCTTCTTTTCAGAAGCGCTCTACCAGCGCGTGATCCCGCGCCGCGCGAGTGTGCACCTCCAAGAGTATCCCTCCCGTCTCTCCCGCGCGCGCGACCACGCGGTACTCAAAGAAATGCAGGAGGTGCGGGCAGTGGTAGCGCTGGGACTTGCCGTGAGAAAGAGGGCAAATATAAAAGTACGCCAGCCACTGGGCCGGCTTGTAGTAGCAGGTCCTTTGAACCACCTCCATCGCTACACCCCTCTTATCAAAGATGAACTCAATGTAAAACAAGTTGAGTTTGCATCGCGTCCATTACGTGCCGCGAAAAGCTTTCTCCACGAAAAGGGCGAGGTGGGAACAGTCTATCTCGACACCACTCTCACCGCTGCATTACGCGAAGAAGGATTTGTACGCGAGTGGATGAGGCAGATTCAGGATGCCCGCAAGCAAATAAGACTAAGCCCTAGCGAGACTGTTTCTATGAAGCTTATACACATCTCACCCGAAACCGAGGCTGTGTTTGCGCGGTGGGCAAAGACAATCGAGGCTGAAACGCGAGTACGGCTTGGAAATACCCCCTTAGCTCGCCGTGCGTACTCATTTCGTTTGCGGGGAAACGGAGATGAAATCCGCGCACGCATCTATCGCGCATGACCACTGCTTACCGCACTCCCGCGCTTGTTATCCAATCGGCCCCCTTTGGGGATTACGACCGCTTCGTCACCCTGTTGACCCGCGATTTTGGGAAACTTGCATGTGTTGCGCACGGGGCGAACAGGCCAACCTCGCGTCTTGCCCCGCATCTTGCGCTCTCTACGGAAAGTGAGGTGGCGGTAGTATTTGGCCGGCGTTATCCCCTCCTTGTCGATGCGCAAGGGCTATCAGCATATACATCCGAAACAATCTCGTGGGTGCGTCTCTCGTTTGCTGCCGCACTCGCGCGGTTGTGTGATCGCGCGCTTACCTTTACAATGAAGCAGTCGGAACTTTATTCGGTGCTTGCCGAAACATTCCGTCTCTTTCACCGCGCGCTCCATGAGGCCACGGTTACCGGTGAATACCTCTTCTCATCATCACTGCTCGCGTATGGAGCAATGCAACTTGCACGGTATATGGGGCATAGCCCTTACCTCTCCCGGTGTGCCGTCTGCGGGAGAGTGTGTGCCGATGAGAAACTGTTTTTTTCTTTTCAGGATGGCGGCGCAATCCACCTTGCTTGCAGGCAGGGGAGACGCCTTACCGGATACGAAATTTCGTCTGCGGTGAAAGAAGCGCTCGAACGGTATACCACCCGCTACGAATTACCGAAGGATCTCACCAAGCGTGATGCCCGGCTACTGCGTGAAGTAAGCTGTGGCCTTGTGCTCTATATGATCGAAGACGAGACCGGCGCGGCGGGGCTTGCTATGGTATAATACGGTACGTATGGTATGTCTGAACTTATTCCTCCGTCACAACCGCATGATCCGTCTTCCCGTGAACCTATTCCTTCTACGTTCGTAGGACGCATACGCACACGTATGCGCACCAATTACCTGCGGCTTGCGGTATGGATATCTGCTGTAATGATCCTCGCGGTGCTTGGTGCAGTATGGTACGGGAGAAATGCATTTGATGAAAATGATCTTGCGATCACCATCACCGCACCCGCGAGCGTAAAAGCGGGGGCCACTGTGCCATGGACAATGCAGTATCAGAATAATTCACGCACCGCGCTTCGTGGGATAGAGCTCCTACTGGAGTATCCAAAGGAAGTGGTGCCGTGGGTAGAGAACACAATGAAGCCAGCTGACCGCGTAAGCGTAAAAGCCGATGATCTCGCGGGAGGAGCAACGGCTGAGAAGATATTTGAAGGCATACCCTTTGCAGGGCGGGGCACAACGCTCGCGTTCAAAGCAGTGGTCCGGTATCAGCCCGAAGGCCTCACCTCGGTATTTGAAAAAACAGCAAGCAGTGAGTTTACCGTCACCGACAGCGCGCTCCAGCTTCGTATCGACGTGCCTCAAGAGGTAGTTGCCGGACAGATTATCCGTGAGGAAATCCGCTATATCTCTGAAACTCCCCATGCCTTTCCCGCACTCGAAATACGCGCAGAGTACCCTCAAGAGTTCACCTTTGTCTCTGCGGAGCCTCCCGCGGTGAGCGGATCAAATACGTGGAGGGTGGCACTCTCTTCGCCTCAGGGAGACGGAGTAGTGACGGTAAGAGGAAAGGTGCAGGGGCAAACAAATACATTTCCCACTCTGAAAGCCAGGCTCTTTACGCAGCATCCGCTCACCAAAGAATTTGTGCAGGTGCATGAAACTCAACGCGGACTTACCGTAAAGAATGCACCACTTACCATTGTCCAGACCGTGAACGGCAAGGCGTCCTATGCGGCGAATTTTGGAGAACTGCTCGAAGTCAGGCTCGCCTACGCGAACAAGGCGGATGTTGCTATCCCAAAGGTGAAAATCAGCGTGCACGTTGAGGGAAAATCAGCTGATCTTGCGAGTCTGCGGTCACTCGATGGATCACTCTTGCGGAGCGGAAATGAGGTGGCGTGGGATGCGAGCAATAAACCCGAACTCTCCTCTCTTGAGCCGGGGGAGTCCGGTGAGGTAACGTATCTGGTGGCGCTCCGGAAACAGCCGCTCATCGAAGGACCTTATGACAAAAATTTCCAGATGAAGAGTGTAGCAGCCATCGATTCAGAGGCGGTGCCGGTGTATTACGAAGATACGCCCATCCGTGGAGAGTCAGTAGTTACTGTTCCCATCAATTCTTACGTGGTATTCGATGCACGCGTACTCTACCGCGGCAGTTCCATTCCCAATTCCGGTCCCCTGCCTCCCCAGGTAGGCCAGACCACTACCTACACCGTGACCTGGCAGCTTGCGAACCAATCCAATGATATTGGAGGGGTGAAGATACGCGCCGCACTTCCGCCCCACATCCGCTGGGAAGGAGTAGTGGAGCCTGCGGGGGCACGTATTACCTACACCGAAACAACTGGTGAGGTGGTCTGGGACATAGGAGATGTACCGGCGCACGTGGGAGTCCGTAAACCCGCCCTGAACGGAAGCTTTAAAGTTTCGTTCACGCCCGCGCCCGGGCATGTGGGTACTGAACCAGATGTCATCCTTCCTTCCCTATTTGAGGCTGTTGATAGTTTTACGCGCAAAGCGCTCCATAAAGAAAGTCCCGGCGTGACCACTCGTCTTCGGCATGATCCTACGGTGACCGGCCGAGATGCGACCGTACAGCCATAGAGGTAATGCATTATTATGAGCGGTATGCACGACATGAACGAAATTATTTCGCTCGCAAAAAGGAGAGGGTTTGTATTTCCTGACTCCGAGATTTACGGTGGGATGGCAAATAGCTGGGATTATGGGCCGCTCGGAACCCTGCTCAAACAGAACCTGCGGCGGGAGTGGTGGAATTTTTTTGTTGCCTCACAACCTGACATGGTGGGGGTTGAGAGCACCATCATTATGAATCCAAAGGTATGGGAAGCGAGCGGACATCTCAAGCATTTTACCGATCCACTGGTGGAGTGTAAGTCGTGCCACCGGCGCTTCCGGCTCGACCAGCTCGAAGGAGAAGATACGAAGACATGCCCGGAGTGCGGCGGGGAATTTACCGATGTGCGGCAGTTCAACCTTATGTTTAAGACCTTCGTAGGGCCGGTGGAAGATGCCGCCTCCACTGCGTATCTTCGGCCGGAACTTGCCGTGGGAATGTTTGCCAATTTTAAAAACGTGCTCGACAGCATGCATATGCGCATCCCCTTTGGGATTGCCCAGCAGGGGCGCGCCTTCCGGAACGAAATCACCACCGGCAATTTTATTTTCCGGACGCGCGAGTTCGAGATAATGGAGTTTGAATATTTCGTACATCCGCGAGAGTGGGAACAGCACTTCGAGCGGTGGCTTCGCGCGATCAAGGTATGGTGGAAAGAGGTGGTACGCATTGATGACGCGCACCTCTTCTATCACGAAATCCCGGAAGGGGAACGAGCGCACTACTCCAAGCGGACAGTAGACATTGAATACCACTATCCCTTTGGACTTAAGGAACTGCACGGAATCGCTTATCGGACTGATTTTGATCTGCGCCGGCACACCGAAGCAAGCGGCGTGGATCTTTCGTACCGCGATCCTGTTACCGGTGAGCGGTACATCCCACACGTAATCGAACCGACCTTCGGTCTTGACAGAATGGTGCTTGCTATGCTTCTTGAACACTACAGTGAGGTGGAGGGGGGCAGAGATGCAGAGGGAGAAACGAAGCACGAAAAGGAGGTGGTGTTCCGGTTCCCCCCGAAACTCGCCCCGCTTACCACCGCGGTGCTTCCGCTCCTGCGCAAAGCGCCGCTTGCGGCAATGGCGCACGAAATAAGAAACGAGCTTTCCCGATGGCGAGCGAGTCACTACGATGAAACAGGAAGCATTGGCAAGCGCTACCGCCGGCAGGACGAAATAGGTACCCCTTACTGCATCACGGTAGATTTTCAGTCGCTCCAAGACAATTCAGTAACGGTGCGCGATCGCGACTCTATGCGGCAGGAACGGGTATCCCGTACCGAATTGCTTATGTATCTGCGGTCCCGCCTCGGCGACGAATAACCTATGTATACCAAATTTACTCTCCCAAGCGGACTTCGTATTTTAACTGCGCCCACCAAGGGGACGCAGACGGTAACGGTAATTGTGCTCGTCGGTACAGGCTCAAAATACGAGACCAAAGACATTAACGGTATCTCTCATTTTCTTGAGCACATGTTTTTTAAAGGCACCGCCAAGCGGCCCGGTTTTCTTGATATTTCCCAGGAGATCGACCGCATCGGAGGGGTCATGAACGCCTTTACAAGCCAGGAGTATACCGGTTACTGGGCAAAAGTTGATGCACATCACTTTGATCTCGTGCTCGATGTGGTATCGGACATATTCCTGCACTCCACATTAAGTGAGGAAGAGATCAACAGAGAGCGGAGGGTAATTACCGAAGAGATCAATATGTATCTCGATACTCCCATGCGGAAGGTAATGGATCTCTACGAAGAGGCGCTCTACGGCGACCAGCCGGCCGGCTGGTCAGTTCTTGGTCCTAAGAAGGTGATTGCGCGCCTCGCGAGGAATGACTTTGTACGGTACTGGAACGAGCACTATACCGCGAACAATACCGTAGTATGCATTGCGGGAAATATTTCGGTGAGGGAGGCCTACAAAAAGGCGCGGTACTACTTCAGCACTCATGCAGAGAGGGAGCCAAAGGAAAAATTGGCAGTTGTTGAACAGCAGAGAAAACCCAGCACCCTGGTTGAATATAAAAAGAGCGATCAGACGCACCTCGCGCTCGGCGTACGGACATTTGATATGTTCGACCGGCGGCGCTATGCTCTGGAGATATTAAGCGCGCTTCTCGGTGGCGGCATGAGCTCCCGGATGTTTGTCTCCGTACGCGAACGGCAGGGACTTGCGTATTACGTGCGTACCGAGGTTGCTGAATACACCGATTCGGGATTCCTGGTGACTCAGGCGGGAGTGGATAACAGTAAGGCCGACCGCGCGCTTACCACTATTCTTGAAGAGTACAAAAAAATTGCACGACACCTTGTAGCTCCGCAGGAACTCAAAAAAGCGAAAAATTATCTCAAAGGGCACATGGCAATCGAACTTGAATCATCCGATGAGCTTGCGTCCTGGATTGCAAGCCAGGAGCTATTGGAAGGAAGGGTGCGTACTCCGGACGAAGTATACAAAAAAATTGACGCGGTCTCGCGCGAAGATATCCGCCGGCTCGCACATGCGATCTTCACTCCGTCACGTCTGAACTGCGCGCTCATCGGCCCGTTTGAACGCAAGGCAATTGCCCCTCTCATGCGTCTGTAATATGGAATCCAACACCGTTATAGAAATCCGTACTGCAACGATCTGGAAGATTATTGTGGTACTTGCCGCGGCATGGCTCATCTATACCCTGCGCGATTTCTTTATTTTACTCTTATTTGCGGTGGTAATCGCCTCTGCCATAGATCCTGTCGCGCGGTGGCTGCAGCGCCGTAGGATTCCCCGCGTGCTTGCGGTGCTTGCAATCTACATCGGGGCATTTTTGGTTTTTTCGCTCTTGGTGTATCTCGTGATCGGGCCCCTCATACGCGAATTACGGGTTCTCGCTGAGAATCTCCCCCAATTTTTACAGGATCGTTCCACGTTGGACCGTTTCGTGCCTCTCGATGAGGATGGTTCCATACCGGAGAATATGCAGGATCTCATCGGAAAAGTTACAGAGCGGCTCGCGGGGCTTACGACCGGGGCGGTTACGGCGGTATTCCACCTATTTGGCGGAATTGTCTCAGCGTTTTCGGTGCTGGTGATGTCGCTTTATCTCTCGGTGCGTGAGAAGGGTATTGAAATGTTCCTGCGCACCGTCATTCCCCAGGAGCATGAGGAGTATGTGATTGATCTGTGGACCCGCACCCAGCGCCGGATCGGGCGGTGGCTGCAGGGACAGCTTCTGCTCATTTTTATTATTGGTCTATTGGTGTACATAGGACTGCGTTTTATCTTCAACATGGAGTACGCGCTTATCTTTGCCGTGCTTGCCGGAATGCTTGAAATCGTTCCTGTGGTAGGGCCGATTGTAGCGGTGATCCCGCCGCTTTTGGTCGCGCTCACCCAATCTCCCCTGCTTGCGCTCGGAATCGTCTTGTTTTACATCATCATACAACAGCTTGAGAACCATCTTATCGTGCCGCAGATAATTCAAAAATTGGTAGGAGTAGATGCGCTTGCGGTAATTATTGCGCTCCTTATCGGTGGGCACCTTGCGGGGTTGCCGGGCGTGATTCTCTCGGTGCCGGTAGCGGCGGGTATTACCGAGCTCTTTGGGGATGTACAAAAAAAGCGGGCTTCACGGCCCGCAAGCGCCGCAGATGGGAGTGCGGTCAGCGCGGAGTAATGATGGTAAGCAGTACCACGATTGCCGCTTGTGCAAGCAGGCTGGGAGCGGGGAGCGAGAGATGGGTTTTCGCATGCACAAACTCATGGAATCGGTAATGCCATCGAAGCAGCCGATTCGGCACGAATAAACTCAAACCCCACAGCACGTCAGGCAGTAAGCCAAAGAATCCACCTATAAGTCCGTACCACAGAAGCGGCGTTCCTTCGAACATTACGTATACCACAAGAAACCCCGCCCCATTATCGAAGGCGATTTTAAGAAAGTCTACCACCGTCTCCCGGGAGATGCGCTTGTGTGTTCTGATACGGTTGATGGCGTAATCCCAGTGGGGAATTGCATCAATAAGATAATGACTTGCGATTCCGCCCGCTACTGCACCTACAGGATGCTGCATCGCCGCTCCGACGAGGGCGCCGGTAATAATATGTGTTGCTCCTAACATAGATATGTCCACAGTATATATAATCGGCACCCCCATTGGCAACCTTCAGGATATTACCCTGCGTGCACTCGAAGTGCTTGGAATGGTTGACCTTGTAATCTGTGAGGATACGCGCGTGACCCGTAGGCTCCTTGTGCGGCACCGCATTGAAAAACCACTCACCTCTTTCCATGCGCATAGTCGCGGGACCAAGAGAGAAGAGATACTCCGGTTTCTTACCGGGGGGAAAAGTGTTGCGTTGGTTACCGATGCAGGCACGCCGGCAATCTCTGATCCCGGCGCTTCGCTGCTCGCCGAAATTCGACGGCGATTTAAAGATAAAGTGCGTATCACTCCGGTTCCAGGGCCTACTGCCGTTGCCGCCGCGCTTAGCGTATGCGGGTTTCCGGCCGACTCATTCGTCTTTGCGGGGTTTCCCCCGCACAAAAAAGGCCGTTCCTCATTTTTTCAGAGGCTTTCCGAAATAACCGCTACCGCGGTGCTTTACGAATCACCTCACCGGATTCTCCGCACGCTCACCGATATTGCCCATATACACCCAGATCGGCAGTGTATGGTGGGCCGGGAGCTGACGAAGCAGTTTGAAACGCTCTATTTCGGGAGCATCGAAGAGGTATGCGGTGAGCTCGCGCGGGAACATGTGAGGGGCGAGTTTGTAGTGGTGCTTGCGCCACAAGCAAAGCCCGGTCGCGCAGAGCGCAGCCGGGCTTCTCATGAAAAGAGGAGGCCTGGACTCGCCTAGGACGGGCCGAAGCGGGCTTTGGCCGTACCGAAGCGCACGGGCGGTGCGCGAAACATCTTTCTTCGAGCCCGGCACCGGGTGTGTACATACCGATAGCTTCCTTCTTCGAGACTTTCTATCGCGTCATCCTCAAGAAGGAAGAGCTTGCAGATGCGGCATACACCGCGGATGTTAAGGTGTGCGTAATACGCAAGATGCCTCTCAAGACACGACGCGCAGCGTTTTTTTGAATTGCCGATGGGTGCTACCACCGTGATCCCATTGCGTTTCATTCCTACTACCACCTCCCATATCCGTTCGTTCGTGCAGCCTGGCTCACTGCACCGGTTGAGGAGGCATTTCCATGCTCGCCGTAGCAGCCACACCTCTTTTCTCCTTTCGCTTGAAATTGTTAAGATACTGGAGTAACATGTGCATTTTCGTACTATGAACCGCCAACGTTATTACCTTACTACCTCAATTCCATATGTCAACGCTCCTCCTCATGTGGGGCATGCGCTTGAATTCGTGCAAGCTGATGCGCTTGCGCGTTTTTACCGGCTCAGCGGCGGCGAGGTTTTTTTGCTTACCGGTACGGATGAAAACAGTCTTAAAAATGTGCAGGCAGCCGAGAGAAGAGGGGTAAGCACCCGTGCGCTCGTCGACGAAAATGCCGGCCGATTTTTGGCACTTGCGAGGGAACTCGCTATTTCCTATGACGGGTTTATCCGTACGTCCGAATCCCGGCACCACCACGGCGCACGGCAGTTCTGGAGCGCGTGCACGCCACAGGATATTTATAAAAAATCATATACCGGCCTTTACTGCGTGGGATGCGAGGCGTTCTACACGCCCCAAGAGCTTGAGGGGGGGCTTTGCCCCGAACACAGAGTTCCTCCCGAGCGCGTGGAGGAGGAGAATTACTTTTTCCGCCTCTCGCGTTACCAAAGAGAGCTTGAAGAGCTTATTGTAAGTGGCCGGCTGCGCATTATTCCTGAATCCCGCAAAAATGAAGTGCTGCAATTTATTCGCGGGGGGCTCGCTGATTTCAGTATCTCCCGCTCCCGCGAACGAGCAAGAGAGTGGGGTGTGCCTGTCCCCGGAGACGACACGCAGATCATGTATGTGTGGTTTGATGCGCTCGTAAACTATCTTACCGGAATCGGCTACGGGAGCAACGAAGAGCAATTCCGTACCTGGTGGGAGGAGAGTGAGCGGATTATCCATATAATCGGCAAAGGGATCACACGGTTTCACGCGGTCTACTGGCCGGCGCTGCTTCTCTCGGCGGGCCTCCGGCTCCCTACCGATATATACGTGCACGGGTACATCACCACGGGAGGCGAGAAAATCAGCAAGTCGCTTGGAAACGTGATAGACCCGGCTGCGCTCACAGGCCGCTACGGCACTGATGCGGTGCGCTACTTTTTCCTGCATGACATTCCTGCGACGGAGGACGCTGATTTTTCAGTGGAGCAGATTGAAAAGAAGTACACGGGAGATCTTGTGCATGGAATCGGCAACTATGCCGCAAGGGTGCTTGCGATGCTCGAGAAGTTTGCCGGGGCAAAAGTACCTGCACCGGGCGATGCGCATACGCCCGATATCGCGTCACGCGGCGAGTGGGAGCGGTACGTAAAGGGGTATCACGAATTCGTTGAATCATTCCGCCTTGAAAAGGCATTTCAGCTTGCGACACATCTTGTGCGTACATGGGGAGATGCAGTAATCGCTCTTGACAAGCCCTGGGAACTTGCAAAGAGCGATTCGCCAAAGCTTGCACACACGCTCTACCATCGCGCCGAGCTGCTGCGGCAAATCGCATGGCTGCTTGCGCCTGCCCTGCCTGCCGCCACCCGCGCAATCCGAACCGCGCTTCACGAACCTGAAGAGGGTGGGCTTGCGCGCACGGTATCGTGGGGGCTTCTCGTGCCGGATACACCAGTACACAAGGGTGACATCCTCTTTCCCCCGCTCACGCCATGAAGTACGAACTGATTGATATCCATGCGCATGTAAACTTCAACGCCTTTCGCAAAGACGGCGATGAGGTGGTGCGCCGTACGCTCGCCGAGAGAGTCGGCATGATCCTGGTGGGATCACAGATTGATACCTCGCGGCGCGCGGTAGAGTATGCGGAGCGATATCCACAAGGCGTATGGGCTGCAGTGGGGCTTCACCCGATCCACGTAACCCGCGAATTCTATGTAGATGCAAATGAAATCGGAGCCGATGGCGTGCCGGGATTTAGTACGCGGCCAGAGACATTTGATTACGAAACATATACAACGCTCGCGGTGAGCAAAAAAACAGTGGCGGTGGGAGAGTGCGGCCTTGATTATGCCGTTTTTGTCCGTGCGCGAAGCGAGCGGGGGCAAAAACGAGCATCCACCGAAGTCCTGAGCTTGTCGAAGGACGAAGGTGGATTGTCGCGAGAAGAGATAGCAAAGGTGAAGCAGCAACAGCATGATACACTCCGTGAGCATATCCGGCTTGCGCGCAAAATAAGAAAACCGCTTATCATCCACTGCCGGAATGCATACAGTGATTTACACGCCATTCTAAAGGAGGAGCGTGCTCACGAGGCAGGCGGTACTATCCATTTTTTTGCCGGCACATGGGAAGATGCACAGAAGTTTCTTGATCTCGGATTTCACCTTTCATTTACCGGCGTGATCACGTTTGCCCGCGATTACGATGAGACAGTAAAAAAGGCACCGCTCGAGCGCATCATGGTAGAAACCGACGCGCCGTATGTGGCACCGGTCCCCTACCGCGGTACACGTAATGAGCCGTGGTACGTGAGAGAAGTAGCAAAGCGAGTTGCTGAAATACGGGGTATCTCGTTTGAAGCGGTTGCGGAAGCGACTACCGCGAATGCGGTGAGGCTCTTCCGTCTTCAATAATTCTGTGCAAGAATAAAAGCAGGTTTTGGCGCGGAGGTAGGCAAATGGCTCTTTGGAAATTCGCAGTCGCAGGGGTTTTCATAGTGAGTTACGTTCTTTTCCTTCTTGCGGTGGTAATCGTTGCTGAAGTGCAGGGCAAACCCGAGGGCGTCCTTGCGCGGTGTTTCACATACTGCTACAACTTTTTCCGGAAACAGAAGGCGTACCGCAGGGTTGTACGAATAGGTAGAGTCATCTATTCAGGGAGGTAAGTATGGGGGATTTGAATGTATTGAGTGAGGACGAACGAAAGTCGCTTGCTCCGATTCGCAAGCTTCTTGATCTGCCGCATCCATCACTCGCTTACCGTCCTTCCAATGCGCTCGCTGGATGTGTGATATGTGGGGGAAGCATCCCATGGACATCTCCAGACGGTGTTACATGTGGAGAAACCGCTTGCAGAGACGGGTTGCCTGATAAGTTCAGGGAGCTTAGAGCGCTCGAGGGTCTTGTGGGGCGAGCAGAGGCAATCTTCGCCGGGTTGTTTTCTGGCGTAGTAACACCGCTTGCCGTAGAAAACTGGCTGCGGGACTGGGAGGATATCGCTAAGGGTAGTGAAAAGGATAGTAAGGCGAAAGAAGCGTCGTCTCTCGACAGCGCCCCAGCATCAGCGAATGGAGAGTCACATCCCTAGCACGGATCCGCGAACCGCTTTTAACCAGGCGGTTCGCTTTCTTTTTGTGCGGGACGGCACGTTGTCAACCGGCAAATAAGTTTGCTAAGATAAATCGCATTTAGCACAAACCAACCATGCGCTATAACCCGAAACGAATCGAAACGAAGTGGCAAAAAACGTGGAAGCGGGAGGGGATCTACCGTATGAAGGATCGTGTACGGGGGAGAGAAAACTTCTATCATCTTGTGATGTTCCCGTATCCCTCGGGAAATTTGCATATTGGGCACTGGTATAACTTTACTCCTGCAGACGTATACGCGCGGTACATGCGCATGCAGAGCCACAACGTCCTCTCTCCAATCGGTTTTGACGCATTTGGGCTTCCTGCTGAAAACGCCGCAATCAAGCGGCGCATCCATCCCAAGAAGTGGACAGATGAGAATATCGCCTATATGCGCCGCCAGCTTGAGAGTATGGGGAATACGTATGACTGGTCGCGCGAGGTGAACACTTCTCGTCCCGAGTACTATAAGTGGACCCAATGGCTATTTCTCCTTTTATATAAGCGCGGTCTTGCCTACCGCGCGAAAGCCCCGGCGAATTGGTGTCCTTCCTGCAAGACAATTCTTGCAAACGAGCAGGTAGAAAATGGGAGATGTTTTCGCTGCGGGCATGTGGTGGAGCAGAAAGAAGTGATGCAGTGGATGTTTCGCATTACTGCCTATGCCGAGCGGCTGCTTCAGGATCTCGACGAGCTCGACTGGCCAGAAGAGACGAAAATAATGCAGCGGAACTGGATTGGGAAGAGCGAGGGAGCAGAAATTGAATTTGGTGTGGTGGGGAGAGAAGAACGGATTAGTGTATTTACCACACGCGCGGACACCCTCTTCGGCGCAACCTACCTTGTGCTTTCGCCTGAATACCCGCTCGTAAACTCGCTCACTTCTGAAACGCAGAGGAAAGCGGTACAGGCTTATCAG
>CAYVXU010000012.1:19447-25501 GCA_964454705.1 uncultured Candidatus Saccharibacteria bacterium
CTTATCAGACACGTGCCCGCCGTAAAACCGAACTTGAGCGGGTCGCAACTGGTAAACGTGCAAAATCAGGGGTGTTTACCGGCGCATACGCCGTGAATCCCGTAAATGGAGAGGAAATTCCTGTCTGGATCGCCGATTACGTGCTCATGCGTTATGGCACCGGTGCGATTATGGCTGTTCCCGCGCATGACGAGCGGGATTTTGCGTTTGCCCAAAAATACCGCCTTCCCATCAAGTACGTCATCGATCCGGTAACCGGATCTTCCCAACATAATCCTGAACACAAAGAGAAAATTGTGGCGGTAGTCGAAAACAAGAAAGGCGAAGTGCTCACGATCAACTGGGGTCCTACATTGGGAGGGAGATTACTCATCGGGGGTACGGTCGAGAAGGGAGAGGATAGTGTGGAGGCCGCGAAAAGAGAGATCGCAGAAGAAACAGGGTATCGTAATGTAGTATTGCGCGCGGCAAGTGATGAAAAGGTACATCACGAATATTTCGCCCCCTCCAAAGGAAAGGCATTTATTGCACACACCCGTCTTCTTCACTTCTCTCTCGAGAACGGCACAAAATCACGCCGGGCCCTCGAAGACACTGAACGGGGAAAGTTTTCAGTTGAATGGGTTTCAAAGTCCCGCGCCCGAGAGGAGATTAGAGATCCTCTCCATCGGTACGCATTTGATAAGTTCATAGAGGGAAGATGCTACACGGGAGAGGGAATTCTTGCGAACTCCGGCCAGTTTAACGGTATACATTCGCCACAGGCGCGCCGTGAGATAGTGCGTTGGCTTCATGGCGGCGGGTTTGCCCGCGAAAAGGTGGAATACCGGCTTCGCGACTGGATCATTTCACGCCAGCGGTACTGGGGCACCCCCATTCCGATTGTGTACTGCCCTGTATGCGGAGAAGTGCCAGTGCCCGAACGCGATTTGCCGGTGAAGCTGCCCGATATAAAAGACTTTACTCCCTCGCGTGACGGGCGCTCACCTCTTGCCAAGGCAGCATCATTTGTGAACACCCGTTGTCCGAAGTGTAAAGGCAAAGCAGAGCGTGAAACCGATACCATTGATACCTTCATTGATTCCTCGTGGTACTATTTCCGTTACACTGATCCGCACAACCGCAGGCATTTTGCCGCAAAAAATAAGATCGAGACGTGGATGCCGATAGACATGTATGTGGGAGGCAAGGAGCATACCGTACTTCACCTCCTGTATTCCCGTTTCTTTACGAAGGTGCTCTATGATAGCAAGCTCGTCCCGTTTACCGAGCCGTTTCGCGCGCTTCGTCACCAGGGTATTATTCTTGGTCCGGACGGGCAGAAGATGTCGAAGTCCCGTGGAAACGTGGTGGATCCCGATGTGCTGGTACGCGCCTATGGAGCTGACACGGTGCGTATCTATCTGTGCTTTATGGGGCCGTACCATCTTGGCGGGCCGTGGAATCCCCGTGGCATTGAAGGAGTGCATCGTTTTCTCGGCCGCATATGGGGACTCTTTGAGCACTGGGGAGAGTTGTCGCGTGATCCAATGGATGATGCAACCGAACAACTTCTGCACCAAACCATCCGCAAGGTAGGCGATGATTTTGCGCACTTCCGGTTCAATACCGCCGTAAGCGCGCTCATGATTTATCTTAATAGAGTGGGAGAAGTGAAGAACCAGGCCGCGGCTGCCGCGATGCTTCCGCTTCTTGCGCCGCTTGTACCACATATGGCCGAGGAGATCTGGCGTAATGTGCTGGGGCATACCTCGAGCATTCACACCACTCCATGGCCGAAGTTCGATACGCGCCGCGCACAGGCGCGCACGCTCACTATGGTGGTGCAGGTAAACGGGAAGGTAAGAGATCGAATTACCGTGCAGCAGGGGATTTCAGAAGACGAAGCCGCAACGCTTGCGGCAAAGAGTGCTCGGGTACAGGAATATACGCGAGGGAAAAAGGAGATAAGAAGGGTGTTTGTGACAGATCGACTTATTAATATTGTGGTTCAGTGAACATGCCCGACGGAGCTCCTACCATAAAATATCAAAATTTCAGAAGAAATTTTGATACATTCATTTTGATTTTTGCCTGCCCCGTTGCGACAAGTCAGACTTGCCTGCTTCGGGGAATTTTGATTTAGTTTCTCGTATGGAGGTACTGCGCATCGATCTTGCTGATCCCCGGCCTGAATACATTGACCACGCCGCAGATGTTATCCGGCGCGGCGGAGCGGTGATTGTGCCTACCGATACCGTCTACGGAATTTGCGCAAATGCCCTCGATGCGCACGCCGTGACGCACGTGTTTAACATCAAGCGCCGGGCCTTCTCAAAACCTCTTCCCGTGTTCATCCATGATATCGGTGTACTCCGGAAGTTTGTGTATCTTGATAAAAAGCGGGAACGGGTGCTCAAAGAGGTCTGGCCCGGGGCTGTAACCGTAGTGCTTGCCAAGCGCCCGCTCCTCCCCAGCGTGCTCACCGGCCGCAAAAATAATGTGGGGGTACGGATTCCCGACAGCATTGTGGTACTCGAACTTCTCGAGCGCTTGGGAGGGCCGATTACGGGGACGAGCGCTAACATTTCGGGCGAGGAGCCGTCAGGGAAAATTGAGGAAATACTCAAACGGTTTAAGAAGAGCGAACCCAAACCCGACCTCATTCTCTACGCGGGCGACCTCCCTGATTCGCCGCCCTCTACTGTGCTTGACCTTACCGGCCCAAAACCCCAGATTCTTCGCATGGGGCCGGTGACTCGCGAGCAGTTAACCGGTTTTCTCGAGGCGTAATATGACATGGCTCCAAGCGGGGATACTGGGGGTGGTGCAGGGGATTACGGAGTTTCTGCCGGTGTCGAGTTCGGGCCATCTTGCGCTTCTACAGCAATTCTACGGGTTTTCGGAGCCCCCGCTTTTTTTTGACATTGCAGTGCACGTTGCCACTTTGCTCTCCCTTCTTTTTTTTATGCGCACAGAAGTTGGCTTCCTTGCCGGCATTATCCGATTCGATAAGGCATCTCTCCGCATCCTTGGGCTTATCATGGTAGGCACCATCCCGGCGTTCCTTGTCGGCGCATTCTTCTATGATGTGGTGAAGGAAAGTTTTCATTCAGGTGCACTCCTTGCGCCCGGGTTCATTTTGAACGCGCTCATCCTCTTTGTTCCGGTACATCGAAAAACCGATCGCGACGGCTCGCTTAGCAGCCTCTCCTACCCGCGGGCGCTCTTTATCGGATGCGGACAGGCACTTTCCATTTTGCCGAGTATCTCACGCTCCGGGACTACGATTGTAGCGGGCCTCGCCGCGTCACTCAATCGTGAGAGCGCGCTTTTCTACTCATTTTATCTTCTCTTTCCTGCAGTACTCGGAGCACAGATTCTGTCTTTTATGAACGAATCCTCTGTTTCCCTGCCTTCGCCTGCGGTTCTTGTCGCTGGGTTTTTCCCGGCACTTCTCATAGGATACCTCACGCTTATTACGCTTCGCGCTACGCTCGTCCGCGGCAAACTCTGGTATTTTGGCCTCTATAACCTCGCGCTTGGCGTTGCACTCCTCTTGGTATAGGCATGACGAATTACTCCGTACGGCATATTGCGATTATTCCCGATGGGAATCGGCGCTGGGCAAAAAAGCGCAATCTTGCGCAGTGGCGCGGACATGCGGCGGGTGCAAAAGCATTCCGCGCGATCCTGCGCAAAGCGCTTGCAATGAACGTATTCTGCATCTCGTTCTGGGGGATGTCGCTTGACAACCTCTCCAAGCGCGAACAGAGGGAGGTGAAATTTCTTCTCCAGCTCTTCAAGCGCGAGGCGTCGCATGCTCTTGAAAACCGTGAGCTTCGCACACACGATGTGCGGGTGGTGGTAGTGGGAGAGTGGATGTCACTTTTCCCCAAAAATGTGTCGCAGGCATTTGAGCGGGTAGTAGAGAAAACAAAGCATTGCAAACGGCATGTGCTCAATTTCCTTCTTGCCTATGACGGCAAGCACGAGATGAAGCGCGCAATCGAGCTCATTCTTGCACGGGGGAAGGGAGATTTTACCGTGAAAGACTTTCTCTACACGAAGGATCTGCCGCCGGTTGACCTCGTGATCCGTACCGGAGGCGAGCCGCATCTTTCAGGAGGATTTATGATGTGGGATACGGCAGATGCACAGCTCCATTTTTTCGAAAAGCTCTGGCCTGATTTCACGCCGCGAGATTTTGAATTTGCGGTCGAGGAGTATCTTGCCCGTGAGCGCCGATTCGGGAAATAGAAAAGAGAAAGAGGCCTGGAGTATTCCAAGGCCTCTTGGGTATTTAGTAAGCTCTCTTAACGCGCGAGTGGATTAGCGATCAGCGCTTCTCGTAGGAAAGTCGCTCTTGCGCGGGAAGGTAATCCACTCTTCTGTACTGCTCGGTACGCGGGAGCGCCAATCCTCTTCGTACTCGAACTGTGCTTTGATGGCGTCAAGCCCCACTAATGCCTGTCGTGTCATCCCTACCGCCCAAAACGCCGGTCGGTCTGCGTGCTCGATGCCAAGAAGAGGCCGCTCTTCCTCGTTTTCTTCTTCGAAATCGTACATTGCAAACGGCTGACCAAGTGTCTGCAGATATTCTATCACCGCATCATCTTCAGCGGTGCCGCTTGCCCACAATCGCGGCCATGGACAGGGCAATCTTGCAAGTATCTCCTTTTGTTCGGCCGCCGAGAGCCTCGGCGATCTCGCTGGTCGGGTCGCTGATCTCGGTGTACGTGCTGATGTACTTCTTGCCCGAGGTGCGGTCGGTCTGCACCCGTAGGTCTCCCACGAGCCCTTGCTCCTTGAGAGCCTGCAACTGCTCCTCTGCGCCCTGCTTCAGCCAAAGGTACATTGTAGCCTCCTTCCGCTCAGGGTTCCGTGGTGGCGGAATTACCACCTCCGTCCCATGATGCGGTATGCTAAATGTAGCATAGTAAAGTAAAAAAGTCAAGTCCAAAACAGAAAATCAGTATTTCTACTCTTTTTGTGGCCTAAATCTTATGTATTTTAGGATTAAACATTTTGTCCATTTCCCATCGAAACCACCGATTGGTTTTTAGATCAAAAGAAGAATATTTGTTGATCGCCGAGGCCCGTATCAGAGCAAGCTTGGTGCGGGATAAACTCCATAAGGCGGCTTACAATCGCTTGCAATTTTCTAAGTGGTACGGGATTCGGTGGGAATCAAATCTTCTAAGAGCTAAGATTGATGACCGAGCTTATTTCTGTATAGAGCTAAAACCTTCTGTACGGCTGGAGACTGAAATTCAGGTATTTCAGACAATATCATCCACTTTGCTTCCATAATCTCGCTTGGATCTATATTGAAATCTGCATTCCCAACTTCGGCAAAATAACAGTAAACAGTATCTTGCTTGTATTCTCGGTTACTTTGATATTCGCCAAGTAGGAGCGGATTTTGAACTATAATTCCAACTTCTTCGCTTACTTCTCTTATTACAGCTTCCTGCGGGTTTTCCTGTCTGTGCACTCCGCCACCGGGAGATGTCCAGTGCATTCTTCCGTAAGTATTACGAATAAAAAGAAATTGGTCTTGGTATTTAATAAGACATTTCACGCCTATTGTTTTTGGACGAAGCAGGAACCAGTACAGCTTTCTGAAAGGAGAAATGATTTTATAAAATGTCCTTTTCACGTCAGCTATCATCGCTTATACCACAGCCATTGTTCATTGGCTTGCCCTGAGCGATTTATCTCAAGCAGAGTTGTATAATTCCACCAATATCAAACTTTCCGATTTTTGCCCGACCGATTCGGCCGCGCGAAGCGCGGAAAGGCGTGGATTCACTGGCTCGCCGCGCACGGCGCGGCTCGCCAAGCGCAGGTTCGAAATCCCTTGCGATTTTAAGTATTTGCTTTGCCCAATAAAAAATATGAATAACGAACAACATAAATTTTTCCTATACGCCCGCAAGTCCACTGATGTGGAGGATAAACAAGTGCGGTCTATCGAAGATCAGATCGCAGAATTGCGCGCCTTTGCAAAGCAAGAAAACTTGAATATCGTTGATGTTTTTGTTGAAAAGCAAAGCGCCAAAATTCCGGGCA
>CAYVXU010000013.1:0-332 GCA_964454705.1 uncultured Candidatus Saccharibacteria bacterium
AAGGCAATATGGGTAAAGGTGAGATCAAAAGAAGGAATCGCAGACACCGCCTCCTGCATGCCGGTTGCGAGCCGAACCATTTCTTCGTCGGTACTTTCGCCGATAAAAAGAAGGGTAATATGGAGGGCATCTTCCCGCACCCAGCGGACTGGCAGATGCTGGTAATCATTCACCCACATTAAAAGCCGTTTCTTCACCTCGCGCGGAAGCTCTATCGCAAAAAACAACCGATGAGCACGCATATACCTTATTTTAGCATAATCCTTTTAGAGTTACCGGACAATGCAAAAATCAAATCTCAAAAATCAAAATGAAAATGTAAAATGCAAAAA
>CAYVXU010000013.1:342-13566 GCA_964454705.1 uncultured Candidatus Saccharibacteria bacterium
CTTTTAATCTTTTTGACCTTTCATTTTGACTTTTGATTTTTGAATTTTGACTTTTTAATCTATGTTTGTCCTCGAAGTAGCTCCGCTTACCCATATTCCGCGGCCGCATCCGCAGACGCTTACGTACTATGCAAGTGAGGCGCTTGCGCGCGGCGCAATCGTAGTGGTGCGCATCCGCTCGCGCCGGGTAAAGGCGGTGGTGCTTGCGACTACGCCTGCGTCATCGCTCAAAATGGCCTTGCGGCGCGCGGCGTTTGAACTGAAACCAATTGAATCGGTATATACCCGCGAACCGCTCATCGCAGGCACGGTGCTCGAACGAGCGCTCTGGCTCACCCGCACCTACTGCTCTTCGTTTGGAACTGCGCTTAAACGCGTCTACCCGCTCCAGTTGATTGCAAAGGAACCCAAAAGGGGCGCTCCATCGATACCGAAGGGCGGCGGCCACTCTCTATTCTCTTCGGCAGCACTCTCAATCGGAGATGCGCG
Organism: uncultured Candidatus Saccharibacteria bacterium; assembly: GCA_964454705.1. Taxonomy (GTDB): domain Bacteria; phylum Patescibacteriota; class Minisyncoccia; order CAYVXU01; family CAYVXU01; genus CAYVXU01. Next base: position 832 of record CAYVXU010000013.1, read on the forward strand.
CTGGAAGCGATATGAGGAGGTATTGTACCGCGCATACAAAAGCGGAAAATCCTCCATTGTAGTGGTGCCGCGGCGGAGCGATGTCTCCAGTATCATCCGCATGTATGCGCATATCTTCCCGGCGCCGCCGCGCTATTGGTCGAGCAGTATCGCAGTTGCGGAGCGCAAAGCATTGTGGCAGCGGATGCGGGCGGGTGAGCAGATGATCGTAATTGGCACCCGTTCGGCAATATTCGCGCCCCTGCGGAATCTTGGCGCAATTATTATCGAGGAAGAAGAAAGTGACCATCACCGTTCATGGGCATCAAAACCCTACTATGATGTGCGCACGATAGGGCGGTTTCGCGCCGGGAATGAAGGAGTGACGCTTGTGCTTGGCGCGCGCACGCCGAGTATCCGGGAGTGGTGGTATGCGGGAAAGCCGGCGTTCCCGGATGTGCAATCCCCAGCTCCCCGCGTTGAGGTAATTGATCTTCGGAAGGAAATAAAAGAGGGGGAGCCTTCGCCGCTTTCCCCGGTACTTCGCACTCGCATACATAATACCCTTATGCAAGGTGGCCGTGTGCTTCTTTTTCTCAATCGCAGGGGTTACGCCACGTTTGTATTTTGCCGGGACTGCGGGTACATCGTACAATGCCCCAATTGTGAAATCCCCATGGCGTATCATTCCTTATCATCCACGCTCGCCACACGAGGAATGATCTGCCACCACTGCGGCGAACGCTCGCGAGCTCCCGATATATGCCCCAACTGCAAAGGTCACCGGATAAAATTCTTTGGTCTTGGCACCGAGCAGGTTGTCGAAGCGTGCAGGAAACTTTTTCCGGGAGTGCGGACAGGCCGCCTTGACAGTGATACTGCTTCGCATCCACGCGCGTATAAAAAGATTGCTTCGGCATTCGAGACGGGCGCGATACGCATTCTTGTAGGCACACAGCTTGCGTTTCCCGAGGTTGGCGCCGCGGATCTCGCGGGGGTGATTTCGCTTGATGCAAGCCTCCACCTTCCTGATTATGAGCAGGGAGAGCGCGCGTGGCGCATATTCGATCGTGTGCGCTCCCTCGCAAGGCATACACTCCTTATTCAGACGTATTATCCGCGCCATCCTCTTTTTGAGGCGTTCCGCGAAAATGATCCTGCGCGCTATTACGAATATGAGCTTGCAACAAGGAAGGAGCTCGGATACCCGCCATTTACCCAGCTTGTAAAATTAGTATATACCCACCGTAGCGACTCCCGCGCATCACAGGACGCATCTATCCTTGCGGACAAATTACGTCGCGCGGCGCTTACGCTGCCTCACCATGCACAACCGCGCATCCTTGGCCCTGCGCCTGCGTTTATCCCGCGCGAAAAAGGCCTTTTCCACTGGCATCTTCTCATTAAGTTTACGAGCACCGCGGGCGCGCTGCCCGATCCGGAAGCGGTACAGCTGCGGAACGCGTTCTTGGAGTACGTCCCTTCAACGTGGACTGTTGAGGTTGATCCGATAAGTCTACTTTAAACAAGCTTCATGAGCTTTTTAGCTTCGAATGTCTAAATCCAAATGCTTCAAATCCAAACCACTTTGGGCGAGGAGCTGGCGCAGGTGGGATTTTGACATTTATTTGGCATTTAGATTTTGAAATTTGGATTTATTGACACAGGTTAGGATTGCACATGAATATATTGATGATTACAATAATCACATGCAACCAGCATCTCATATAGCGAAAGTTGGTGATCCTGTACTGCAGAAAAAAGCGCACGCGATTCCTCTTGAGGAAATCCGCACACCGCGGATAAAAAATATACTTCAATCAATGCGGCGTGCGATGCGCAAGGCTCACGGAATTGGTATCGCCGCTCCCCAGATAGGTTTGTCGCTGCGCATTTTTCTTGTCGGGGACTTAGGGAATGAGCGCACAAGAAAGGACGAAGAAAATATGCGTTTACCACATGGCGCAGAAAAGGCGTATCCGCGAATTTACATTAATCCGTGGCTCCTTGCTATGGAGGGCGAACTCCTGCCGCTTGAAGAGGGCTGTTTAAGCGTTCCCGGCCTCTACGGAAGGGTACCGCGCCGTGAGAGGGTACGCATTGAGGCATACGATACACACGGGCGAAAATTCACCCTCGATGCGCAGAATTCCCTTGCGCACGTAATCCAGCACGAAATGGACCACCTCGAGGGGATTTTATTTGTAGATAAGGCGCTCGAAACATTTGTACCTCCCGAGCGAACATCTGCGCATGGCAGATAACACATCTCACCCAATCCGGCTCATTTACATGGGCACCTCTCTCTTTGCAGTTCCTGCTCTCAAGAGATGCATAGAAAACATACCACCGCTCCAATTTGAAATAGCGGGAGTATTCACCCAGCCGGATCGCGAGGCAGGGCGCGGCAGGAAAGCGATTCAATCTCCTATAAAAACCTTCTCGCAAGAGCACCATCTTCCCCTCTACCAGCCACAAATCATACGTGATGAAACGTGGATTGAAAAAGTGAAAGAGCTTGCGCCTGATCTTATTCTTGTTGCCGCGTTCGGGCAGATTATTCCGAAGCAGATACTCGATATTCCCCGCTACGGTGCGCTTAACCTGCACGCCTCTCTCCTCCCGCGCTGGCGCGGCGCTGCTCCTGTACAGTACGCGCTTCTTGCCGGTGACAAAGAAACCGGAGCTACGCTCATGCTGATGGATGAAAAACTTGATCATGGGCCGATCGTTGCAGCACGGCGTGTCACAATAGAAGATGATGAAACTGCGCCGAAGCTTGAAGTGCGGCTCTCAAATGAAAGCGCACTGCTCCTTGCCGAATCGCTCCCCCAATGGGTGGCAGGCGCGCTTACCCCCCGCGTGCAGGACGAAGCAGGGGTGACAACTGCACCCAGTCTCAAACGGGAAGACGGACGGGTAGACTGGAAAAAAAGTGCCGTAGAAATTGAGCGCATGACACGGGCATTTCAGCCATGGCCCGGGTGCTGGAGCGAGTGGGAGCGAAACGGAAAGCCGTCTTTACGTATAAAATTCATCTCTGCGCGTACGGAAAGCGGCACGGCGGCGTTACCCCACGGTGTGGTTGAGGCGCACAAAGAAAGCTGGAAAATCGCAACTGGCGAAGGGTGGTTTGTGCCGGTGAGGGTGCAGCCCGAAGGAAAAGCAGAAATGGACGCAAGCGCGTTTATGCGCGGACATAAAGATTTAATCGGTTCACGATTGGCAGATGCTTCGTATTAATAAAACACTGTTTTGGTAAGGTGGTACGGGCGGGGATTTTTTAGTTTCCGGCTTTTTTCCCAAAGAAACCAGTCAATTTGATACGGAAGCAGCTTCATTCCGTATTGCGCGAGCGCCTTGTGGAGCAGCTCAACTGCTTGTATCGTAGCGGCGCGGATTTCAACCTCCTTGGATGAGCCAGCGGGGATGAGGTTCCGCTGGTCAACGGTATGCGCAAGTTTTGGACTATACTCCAAAATGCCAAACTCGCGTAAAATCTGCGGCACCTTATAGTCGGCAAATGCAGTAAGGTATTCAAGGCCGTGGATATTTCCAATGCCTTTTCCGGCGAGTGCCCCATAAATATCCACAACAAGTATCTGCGCGCGTTTCCAGAAGTATACGTTTCGTCCACGGTACGTGGCGGTATCGTCAAAAGAGGGAAGTTCGCTCGCAATCATGCGTACAAGCGTACTGCACGATCCATTCGCTTTGTGTATAAATTCCTGTGTGTCGCTATGATAACGGCTCACAAGCACTTGCGAGACTTTTTGCAAAATGCGCGAGCGCGTTCGCAGCAGCAGAAGTTTTTCTCTTCCTCCGAGCATCTTTGTAAAATCCTCAAAGCGCATACGGGCAAGCGAAGCAATACTGCTTTTCTTTGGCGAGGTTTCAAAGAATTTTTTGAGCGCAAGGGAAAGTGCGAAGTAGCCATTATATTCTTTCCCTTTATACCGTATGGTCCAACGCTCTTTCCCCGATCGTGGCGGCTGCCAAAAACAGAAGTTAAGCGCATCTAAAATAAATAGATAATCAAGCATACTGCGTTCATCGCGTGAATGGAAATGTAAACTGCGTGGCCAGGAAGGTACGATAAAACCCTGCTTAGACCACTCGTGCGCGAGCGCGCGGATGCGCGGATGGTTCAGTGTCACGTCTTTGGCGTGCGCCACTATAAATTGTGAGGAGGCACGCACGGGGTTTTGCATAATTTAGATAATTCCTTTTTTTATTTTCGTGCGAAGCAAAGCAATGTAAGCATGGAAGAAGAAGAGATTATGGATCGTAAGCAAGGTTCCGGCGGTACTCTCGCCCGCGCGCACAAGATGGCTTATATAGTTGCGGCGATAGCGGGCGCATGTGGTACATGCGCATCGGGCGTCGAGCGGTTTTTTGTCGGAAAGGTACTTCGATTGCGCGAGATCAATTCTCCCCTTTGTGATAAATGCGATTCCCCTGCGCGCAAAGTGTGTAGGGGCGGTGCAGTCAAAGAGGTCTATTCCCTCCTGGATGATCGGGAGCATATCTTCAAGGTAACCAATGCCGAGGAGGTGCCGAGGTTTCTCGTGCGGTAAAAGCGGGTTCACCCAGCGCAGGATATCCCGCATTGTGCGCTTTGATTCTCCCAAGTCTCCGCCAATCCCAAACCCTGCAAATGGCATACTGCCGATAAAGCGCGCGCTTTCCTCACGCAAATCTTTGTATTTTGATCCCTGCACAATGCCAAAGAGCGCCTGCCTGCTTCTTTTTGCTTCCACGCATATGCGTGCCCAACGATGCGTGCGCGCGAGCGCCTCGCGTACATACGCCTTGGCAGCGAGCGGCGGCGTGCACTCATCGAATGCAAATATAATATCAGCGCCCAGACGCTCCTGAATCCGTATGGATTCTCGCGGGCCTATAAAAAGTTCTTTCCCATCAATTGGCGAACGGAACGCTACTCCGGCGGGGGTAATGCGAAGCGCTTTTGGCTGGGCATGCGCACGTATCACCTCGCCCCGGATCTCCGGGAAAATTTTTAGCAGCTTTCCCACGCCGAGATCGCGTCCAAAGCCAAGGCTAAACACCTGAAACCCTCCTGAATCAGTCATGAGCGGCTTATCCCACGCCATAAATGTATGCAGCCCTCCGGCTCGCTCCACCACCTTCTCCCCCGGCCGCAGATGGAGATGAAAGGTATTCGCGATCGCGATCTGCGTGCCTGTTGCGGCTGCTTGTTCGTGGGTAAGCGTTTTTACCACCGCGCGCGTGGCTACCGCAACAAGCGCGGGTGTTTCCACCTCACCATGAGGAGTGGAAAGTATGCCGATCCGCGCTCTGCTTTTCTTTGATTGTTTCAGTATTGCAAATGAAATCATTTCTCCCCATACTATAACAGCATTCCACCGGCTCTTTACAAGGAGGAGAGATGAAAAAGGTACTCATTGTGGGCGGAACTTCTGGCCTCGGGCAGGAACTCGCGCGGATTTACATCAACAATGGATGGCGCGTCTGGGTTGCAGGAGGGCACCTGCCGCGAGATAAGGAAATAGGAAAGAAATCTGAATATCTCTCCGTAGAACTTGGTGATTCAATAGATATTGCCAAGCGCATTAATTGGCTGCTCTCTCAAATCGCGACGCCAGTTAACGGTCTGGATCACTTTATCTATACGGCAGGCTATTACCAGCACGGATATATTGATGATCTTGGGGCGCAAGAAATTACCAGGATGGTCAATGTAGGAATTGTCGCTCCTACCATGTTCCTCAACTGTATTTTGAGAGCACAGAAACAACTCAAAGGAGGGTTCATCGCAGTCACCTCTATGTCCCAGTGGACTCCACGTTTGCATGAGCCGGTCTACACTGCGGCAAAAGCAGGGCTTGCGATGCTTGCAAGTTCCGTTTCGCTTGATGAACGAATCAAGAAGACGCTCGTCGCCGCACCCGCAGGAATGAACACCGCCTTCTGGAAAGGAACTGACAAAGACACGAACGGAATGCTCGAACCAGACAATGTTGCCGAGATCATTACGGCTCTTTTCGAAGACAGCTTCCGTTACAAGTTCGCGCGCATCCTCCGCAATCCTATGCGTGTGGAGATTCCGGAGGTCCGCTGATACCATCCTCTTAGAAAGGAAGAAAGCCGCTTTACGATAAAGCGGCTTTCATTTTTTCTCTTATCTCCGTGCGAGGTGTCCACGTGCAAAGTCGATAAGGATTGTAGCTATTTGCAGAGAGGTCTCGGTAGGTTTCGGAGCATCTTTAATTGCTTGCATGAGAGCCCGCAGTGGCTCATTATGTGGATTCCGAAGAGCATTTGGTACGGTTTATAGTGACGTATGAATACGCCCCACTCATCAAAAGTTTGTGCGGGTGGGTTCTGTGCGAAATGCAACAGAAGATTGTCTTCGATGATACGAAAAGGACCTTGTTTGGACCAGTGGATCCTCTCCAAGATTTTTATTCTTTGAAGTCCAGAGAGAATTCTGTCTACGGATGCATCATGTCTGCGTTCACGGAACCATGTAAGAAATCCGGACTTATTGTCCATTTCGGCCTGTTCGAGAATTGAAGTACATACCTCCCGAAACTTTTGAGCAAAATTAGCTCGTTGTGCCATCACCCAACCCCCTTGTTTAAAAGTCCTATCCTATATATAGGATAAATCAAACTAAAGTCAATGAGTTCGCACATTATCCGTATATAAGATGGAATACCACAATGCCAAATGCGATTGAAACATTCAACGATTCTTTTTTGCCTTTCATCGGGATCTCCAGTACCTTGTCGCACCGGCGCAGGATTGCCGGGGAAATTCCATGCAGCTCGTTCCCGAAAAGAAGAGTTGTTCTTTTCTGCCGCTCTTTGGAGATGACCATTTTGTAATACGGGAGCGCAGTACGGTGTTGTTCTACGGCATAGAGGTTATACCCTTGACGCTTCAATGACTCGAGCAGATGCACGGTAGACACAATTTTTTCCCAGGCAACATGCTTCTCGGCGCCAAGCGAGATTTTCACGAATTTTGAACGCCAATTTCCCACGCGGTCTACTGGGGCAGGGGTAATGCCGGCAAGATATAGTTTTTCAATCCCCGCCGCATCCGCGGTACGGAAAATAGAGCCGACGTTCTGGATACTGCGGATGTTGTGGAGGATGACCTGCATGAATCAGCTTTTAGAAACGTCGGGACTGCTTAGCTTTCTGTCAACTGAACGACATTATTTTGTTTGGTCGTAATGAATCCTTCTTGCTCGAGTATTTTCACGACGGATTCTACCTCTTCGCTTGATTTTTTAAGCGAATGCTCAAGTTGCTTTAGAGTTGCACGACGATGGCCTACAAGATGGGCAATGATTTTTCCCCGCAGTTGTCGGCGCGAACCTTTAAATGTGCTTTGGAGACGATATCGCGCGCTCTTTTTATTTGGATTCTCCGGAAGCTTTCCAAGGTGTGAGCCGTAATCCATGAGCGCATAGTACCACTCACGAGGCCGCTTGGTATCCACTGCGGCGCGCACTAAGGATACGATAGCTTCATCGCGTACCCGGCGCTTGTGCGGGAAAAAATAATGGATATATGCCCGCCGGATATTGGTTTCAATAAACACTGACGGCTGATTGAATGCAAATGCAGAGATTGCTCCTGCCGTTGCCGCCCCGATGCCGGGGAGCGAACGCAATACTTCAAGATCCTTGGGTAGCCGACCGCGGTGGTGGGTAACCATAATATCAGCAAGGCGTTTGAGCGCGAGTGCGCGGCGGTTGTACCCGAGTCCCTGCCACGCAACAAGTACATGCCCGGGGGATGCGGCGGCAAGCGCACGGAAAGAAGGAAATTGTCTAAGGAACACGCGGTATTTTTCTTTTACACGTCCAACCTGTGTCTGCTGGAGCATGATCTCCGATACAAGGATGCGGTATGAATTCGTGGTGGTACGCCACGGAAGGTTACGGCCGTATAATCGATAGTGCTTCCAGACCTCTTTTTTGAAGCGGCGAATCTTGTCGGGCGCCATTATCGTATCTCACTTCCGGGAGGAACTTCGCGGTCTGGTGCAAGCAGTACAGGACCTTCATGATTAGCAGCAAGCAGCATTCGCTGACTCTCTACTCCCATCAAGGTACGGGAGGTAAGATTTGCAACGACTACAATTTGCTTCCCCAACAGCTCCTCGGGGAGATAACGCGTGCCCACTCCCGCCACAATTTGCCGTGTTTCATCTCCTAGTGTGACCGAGAGCTTCACTAACTTCTCGGAGCCTTCAATACGTTCGGCTGGATTAATCCTCCCGATGCGCAGATCAATTTTTTTAAAGTCGTCGAATTTGATTGTTTCCATAGGAGTAAAATCTCATTCAAGTGAAAGCGGCTTAATAGGCGCGAGAACTTTTGAGGGATCCTGCTTCCACTCATCCGATATATCAGCATACAGTTCAAGCTCATTCCCGTCAGGGTCAAGTATATAGATGCTGTGCGTGACAGTGTGATCACTCATCCCGACAATCGGGACGTTCTTCTCTTTCAGTTCGCGATAAACTTTCTTTAGCTCATCATGTGAATCGGCAACCTTGAAGCCGATGTGGTAGAGGCCGGGTCGCGGAGCATGCCGCGGTTCCGGATTCCCTCCTACTTCAATAAGCAGCAGCTCGTGGTGGGTGCGTCCTGACGAAAATGCAGCCGCCCCAGATTTTCCGCCCAAATCCATGCGCCCCACTTCTTTAAACCCCAGCACATCGCGATAAAATCCCGCTACCCGTTCAAGATTGGTTACGTACAATACTACGCGTCCGAGCTCTTTTATTTGCATATATCAAGCTATCTTAATTGACCTCATGGTAAGATGCAACATGCAAGAAGCTTCATTAGCTTCGTTAGCTTTTAGCTCGAAATCAAAACTCAAAATTGCAAGTCAAAATTTAAAAGTGTTCAGAACTTCACCGCCGTCCGCCTGAGCCACTTCGGCTGGGAATTCTGGTTTGACATTTTATGCTGTATAGACTACTATTACTTTGCTATTCAGCCAAAGATCGGGCTGAAATCGTACATTGCTAACTTAAGAAGGAGGCATTCAATGGACGTAAGGGACAGGATCATTGTCGCTCTGGACGTAAGCAATCTCGCGGAAGCAGAGTCCCTCGTACGGGAACTTACTCCTCACGTGGGCTGCTTCAAAGTTGGTCTGTAGCTGCTCACCTCGATGGGCGCTCCAAGAGTGGTGGGATTTCTGCACGAACTCGCTGCCATGGTCTTTCTCGACGGGAAGTTTGATGACATTCCGAATACGGTAGGAGAGGCGGCACAAGCTGCCTCTGCACTCGGCGTCGAAATGTTCAATGTGCATGCATCTGCAGGCATCGAAGCAATGATGGCGGCGGTCGAGCATAAGGGAAGTGCAAAGGTACTTGCAGTTACGGTGCTCACCTCGCTCGAAGAGAACAACGCTCATCTCATCTTCGGAGGACCGAGCAAGGCAAAGGTGCTTCAACTCGCACGCGATGCCAAGATTGCGGGAGTGGATGGCATCATTTGCTCACCGCAGGAGCTTGAACTTCTCGGGAAACAGAAAGAGCTTGCCGGGCTCATGAAGATCACGCCCGGCGTGCGTCCCGAGTGGGCTGCCGCAGGAGACCAGAAGCGGGTGATGACTCCGGGAGATGCAATTCTCGCAGGTGCGGATGCGCTTGTCATAGGGCGTCCTCTCACAAAACCACCCAAGGAAGTCGGCTCACCAGCTGATGCCGCGAAGCGCATCGCCGAAGAAATCACCGAAGCTTTGGAAAGGAAGAAGTAGTAAAACCCTACACACAGAATGTAATATAAAGAGGGCCTGTTATCTTGTGATAGCAGGCCTTTTCCTTTATCTTTTTTCATAAGATAAAACCCAACCTTTCCTCCGCTCAATTGCAAGAAATGCACGAAAAGTGCACCAAGAGGTAGTTGGTAAAAATCCATCTGTTCGCAGGTGCGCAGTCCAAGTTATGGATTTTCAGATACCTCTGCGCACTTTTCCAAGTTTCTTGTGTGAGCGCAGGGAAGGGTAGGTTTTACTTTTTTTCCAGTTTCTTGCTGAAGTGGGAGGGAAGGAGAGAGTGTTCTTTTTTCCTAGTTTCTTGTTGGAATAGAAGTAAATAAAAAACTGCCCCTCTCGTGTGAGAGGGACAGAAGAGAAGCACAACTTATCTCCTTCTCTTTTTTCCGCCTTTCTTGGCCTTCTTTGCCTTTCGTCTTTTGGCTGCCATTGTTTTGAATGCCCGAGGGCTTAAAAATTTTTTATCACTCTCTGCGACTGCCGACGATCAGTCGCACGAGTGACCATTCACTTCATTATAGAAAAAATTTTTTTAAAAATACATTGTGGATAACTTTTTATTTGAAAATTTTTTCAAAAAATATTTTTTCCTGCAACTTTTATAACGTATGACAATAAAATTTGTGACAGGTTACAAAGAAAAAACCACCGGGATCATTGGCGGTTTTTTCTTATAAGGTTTTATAATCCACCCATCGCCTCATCTACCGTACCATCTCCGTCTACGTCATCTCCACACGTTGCAAGTAATACATGCATACGTGAATGGAGTAGCGCAGTTCTCCACGCCTCGGCAAAATTTCTTGACCGTACTGCGGTAATCCATGCACGATGGATATTGTCTGATTCGCGAATAAGACGGTCAATCTCAGATTTTGGACGGTTACGGCATATCTCATGGGGAGTATGATCGGTAATCGTAAGGAGAATTTGTTCATTTGGGGTGTGCGCGGTCATCTCAAGCGCATGATGCAAATCGTGTTGTTCATATGCAAGCTGAAGAACCTGCGTGTGATCCATTTTCCCATCGAGTACTGCATTTACCCATCGCGCGTGTGAAGATTGTATTTGATCAAGAAGCGCTAACTGGCCTGTGTTGAGTTGCGGAAATTGCATCTTATTGTTAATGACACCGCATGCTACCATCATCGGATCAACACTACCCCGTAACGGCGTGGGGGGGATGTTCGCATTGGTAATAGACTCACCCTGCAGTTTTGCGTTTACCATCCGCAGAATGTCTGTATTCTCACCGATCATCTTTCTTGGATGCGCTTGTACCCATGCGGGGTTAAGCTTGAGCGCATCGCGCATAACCCGCAGCCCCTGACTCTGGTAGAGCCACGCGTAGCTGTAGTGACCTATGATATAGTTAAGTGGTTCTTTTCTGTTTAAGAGATTTACACTCTGACGGAAGTACTGCCGGAATCCTGCGGTGACCCATGTACGCGCTTCTTTGCGTTTGTTTCTGATTTTTGCTTGAAGATCGGGTGGACTATCTTTCTCCATTTCCTGTATATACCGATATACCTGCCAATAACAATTAAACATCCGTTTCTCAAGCATGCTCCGTACTTCAAATTGTGTTGCAGTTCTCCCCGTCTTTGGTTCGGCGGGTATTTGCTGTCCCAAGCGGACGTTATCGCATGAGTAGTGCTCCACGTCAGCATCAAAGGCATCTTCGTGCATCTGACAACTTCCCCCGGCGATTGGTGAAGGTGCGGGCCCAACAGATGAAGGGGGGGGGTGACGGAAGGGCTGTGCTGTCAATTCTTAAGAGATTGCGTTGCGGTGTCCAGCCATCCGGCCCAAGGACCTTCCCCGGCCCCGGCGCGACATAATCCACCTTCCACCACGTGGTATCACCCACACGACGGGCACATTCAATAATAATACCCTCCGCGAAGCCTCGCTGCTCACCAATTACCCCCCCCGGTGTTTCAGCGACAGGCGTATCAGGACTGGTAGACCGGACACGGTCTCCCAGTTTAAACGCCGTCGACTCTGGGCACGCATGCGTGAGGGATGCAGGGCCAAGAGCTTGCTCACGAGTTATCTGTGAAATCATTGCAAACACCCACACGCCTACTGCAGCTGTAAATACTACGAGAGCGTTGAGAACAAACTTGGAGTTGCTTATATGCATGCTCTGAAAATATTTTCTTTATATATTACATATATTATATACTATTATTGCCAAACGGACCTCACCCCTGTGTATAACTTGAATAGGCTAGCATTATACGTTGTATACGATACTATAGAATACAGACGTTACTATTATGGTAATGATGTAATATGCAGTATCGGAGTGTGATATTTGTAATTTCATACGTAATTTTCGTTACAATTCCGGGCTTCGTATTTCTTTCCGCACGCGGCGGGTTTACGTTTCTCTCCGGACTCCAAGGTAAGGAAGAAATTGGTCTTGTATTGTTTCCCCTCGCGGGCCTGTATGCATTTTTCCTTGTATGGGCGCAAATTATGATCGGCTCCAATATGCGCTGGCTGCGGCCAAGACTTCCCTGGATCGAGCGCTTTCACCGCGTAGAAGGAGTGGCGGCGCTTCTCTTTGCCCTCACCCATCCCCTGCTTATTGTGGCGGGATACGGCATTACTGACTATCTCAACTACGCATTTGTCGATCCCTCCCAGAAAGTGTTTGTAGTAATTGGGCAGATTCAGCTCGCGCTCATGCTTGTGACGATATGTGCCGCCCTTCTCGCGCGGCTGCCGTGGCTTGCGTCGCGCTGGATATATATTCACCGGGCAAATTATCTTGTATTTGCGCTCATCTGGGTTCACTCGTGGTTTTTGGGAACCGATGTGCAAGCTACTTCTCTGCGGTATGTGTGGATATTTTTTGCTCTCACCGCTGCGCTCTCGTTTCTCGCAAGGCTTGCGCATGCGAGGAAGCGAGCGCGAATGTATGGCAAAGAACCCGATGCGCAGGGCATGC
>CAYVXU010000013.1:13576-21745 GCA_964454705.1 uncultured Candidatus Saccharibacteria bacterium
CCACAAAAGAATTCATCCGCGTTGCGTCGTATGCCGAACTTGCAGAAGGAACGCTGTATTGCAGAGAACTCTACGGGCAGAAACTTACAGTCGTACGACTTGGGAAGGAGTGTTATGTATTTCAGAATACCTGTACGCACGCCGGGGGGCCGCTTTGCGAAGGAAAGCTTATCGGAAATGCGGTGGAGTGCCCATGGCACCGCTCACAGTTTGATCTGCGAAGCGGAGAGGTGGTAAAGGGACCTGCGCGCAACGCCATCAGAAGCTACCCTGTGCGCATCCGCGGAGATGCGGTGGAGGTGGCGATTGAATAGCTTCCTAGCTTTTAGCTTCGTTAGCTACTTAGCTTTTGCCTCCAATGCAAAAGTCAAAAGGCAAAATTCAAAAATGCAAGTTAAAATCCAAAAGTATTCTATAATTTCCGCTGGAAGCGGATACCACCATTTTGATTTTTAATTTTCTCATTGAGGTACAGTACAAGTGAACCCATAAGAGCAAGTTGGATGGCGGGAGAGAGCCCTGTTTGGAGCACAGGAATTATCGGCATTGCCGGCTGATATTCCCATCGAGCACTTGCGAGTGCCCATCTTTCTATCCAAACCGCGATAACCACTGCGGCGATGATTATTACCAGATATTTTCCTGTGCGACTTTTAATGGGAGAGGTAACAAGAAAGAGAATGGTAAGTATTAAAGCATCCACGAGTGCGGCGCGGAGCAAAATCCATTCTGTTATTGTCCCGCCTTGGTAGTGTACATAGAGAGGCGCATGCAGGTTTTCCCAGATGGCATTTAAACCAAAAGAGATGATGAATACAAATACGAAAAGACGCATTGTATTGTCTCGTTTTAGGAAGCTAAGTAGCTAAAAAGCTATAAGCTGATTATCGGTATTCTACTTCCGCGGCGGCTGCGCGGTAGTCGCAAAAGTCGCACTCGTGGCCCATAGGCGGAAGCTTTTCACTCTCAAGGCATGCGCGTGCCTTAAGGAGGGCCGGCTCCACCCACGAGTCGTCTCCCTCATAGGGAATAAGCTTCACCTTGAATTCGAGTTTCGCATCAAACGCCTCTTTGTCGGTTTCGCCGTTGCAGTAGACAAAATATCCAAGTGAAGAGACGGTAAAGCCATTTTTGCGCAGGAGCCACTGGTACACCTCCATCTGGCGCTTGTAGGCAATCTGCCACGGCGCATCAATGCTTACCTCGCCGTTTTTTGCAGTTGCTTTGTAGTCGACCACGATAAGCTCGCCATCGCGGTTTATCCAGATATCATCAACTCCTCCGGTAACCAGAAAATTGGTAGGCACATGCAAATATTGCACGCCCGCCCTAAGCGAGTCGCGCCACTCATCCATTTTCTCATGCTGAAACGGCACCGCATCCACACCATAGGTCTTCATGAGCGGGTGGGGAGTACCGTGCGCACGGTGGATATCAAATTCTTTTTTAAGCAGGGTGTCTACTGCGGTGTTAAGATTGAAAGGGAATGAGGGGGGCTGGGCAACGCCGAGCCTGCGGTCAAGATAGAAACACCGCGGGCAGTTGAGAAAAAGGTCGAGCTTCGTGCGGCTTATACGGAATGGTGCCCGGGACACCGGATCAAAAAGATCTTTTGTGCGCCGCGCCTGATAGTACTTCGACATATACGTCCCTATCGTATGCCGCTGTCAAAAATAATATCGATCTTCACAAACGCATCCTTCTTTACCGTTACCTCTACGGGTTTCAGCAGAGAAAGATTATCTCGTGAAGGTCCTTTTTCAATGCGGTATGTCCCCGGGGCAAGTGGGAGTGAGAATGAACCATCTTCTTCGGTTTGCAGAAGTGTGAAAAACGGACCATTTACCGCGCTTATCCGCAGGGTAGTAGCGTAAGGCTTCGCTTCACACTCCTTTTCTTTTCCTGCTTCCACCACCGGACAGGTCGGGCCAAGGAGTACCCTTCCCTCAATGCCCGATCCGCTACGGCGGCCGGCATTGCGTGCAAATTGGATGGGAATCTGCACCTCATCATCATGTTCAGGTAAGCCCGAGGGGTTATCTTTGAGGAGTACTATGGTGCCTATGTCGGTGCTTGCACGGGTAAATGCAACTTCTGCGGTGAATTGCACAAATTCAGTAGTCATCCACTCTCCTTCTGCCTGCGCGATACCTATTCCCAAACGCGTTCCCGATTCGTCCCTTACCTCTATCGGGAATGAGCCTTCAAAAAACCATGTGCCCCGTGCTTCCCCGCGCAAGCTGAGCGGGCTTTGAATCACTGCTCCCGGCGTAAGGTTCGACACACGTACGTTTTCATAGGATGTGGGAGTGGGCGCGGGAGTTATTATCTCTGTGAAGGTAGTGTCACCTGCGCGGCATTGGCGCGGATAAGACTCCATTACCGGGAATCCACGTGCCACGCATTCCTCGAAGTTAGTAACCTGCGCGGCTTTCTGCCAGTTAAACCACATACACCAATCGTCCTCACATGCGTAAAGGAACGCTGAAAATACTGCCGCGGCAATGAGAAGTATGCCTAAGAAAATGAGGGTAAGTGAGGAGCGCATTGTTATAGATGGATCGCGCTTATTTTTGCCGCAAGGATAAAATCGTTTTCTGAAAGGCCGTTTACCGCATGTGTCCAGAGTTCGATGCGAACTTTATTGTAGAAGATATGAATATCCGGGTGGTGCCCCTCATCTTCCGCAATCTGCGCAACCTTATTTACAAAAGTCATTGCCTCCATAAAATCGCGGAAAGTAAACTCACGAATAAGTTTCTTATCTCCCTCTACTATCCAGTCGCCGGAAAGTTCAGCGCGCAGACGCGCGATAGCGCGAGCGGCAAGAGGTGGACTCCCCTCTTCGCACGGCACACATTTTTTATGAAGGAGATTCATATGTAAAAAGAGTCGCTATGACCCTTTTTATATCACATCAAAAAAGGAAGTGCTAGAGTGCCTTGAGATCGTTATCAATATCCTCGAATTCTTCATCGAGATCCCCAAGGTCAATCGTGTCAAGCTCATCGGTAAGGTCGTTCACCTCTTCCTCTATAGCTGGAGTGGGAGTTGGCTCGGTTTGTACGAGAGGCGAAGGAGATATCTCCTCATTTTCTGCTACGGTACTAGGCCACATGTACCATGCAAGCCCCGCGACTGCGGCAAGGAGGAGTATTACCACGACCGCGGTAATAATAAGCGGAGTAGAAGAAGAGGAGGGAGAAGTCGGAGAGGGTGAGGGAGTAGAGATATCCATATGTGTTACCCGTTCAAGCGAGAATGTTTAAATTTCAAAATCTCAATGACCAATGAAGAAATATTTTGGAGTTTTGGATTTGGTCATTGGAGTTTACGCGGTAAGGTTAGGGGGTTGGTATGATGAGAGATGAGGGTGTAGACGTGGAAATCGGCGATGCTGATGGGCTTGTTGATGTGATTGGGCTTGCCGAGGGCGATGGCGTGGCTGACGGCGCGGGGCTCGCAGTTGCAGATGCACCTGTCTGCGCGAGCGCAACGGCGGCAGCGTGGACTGCACTACGTGCCTTTTTTACCGCTTGGAATACCTTTTTGATATCCTCATGAAATGCCTGCCGTGCGGCACCTACATCCTGCTTGAGCGATGGTTCGGTGGTGATTGCAATGGAGTAGGTTTTCGCCGCCTGTGTCTCAATTGCGGCACGTGCCGCCTTGATTGCCGCTTCGGCGCTCGCGATGGCGGTGCGCACCGCGCTCACCTCTCGCCCTCTCGACTCTGCGCGGTCGGTGCGTGTTTTTATTCGCGCAAGCACATCCTCAATCCTTGAGAGCGCGCTGGTAAAGTGATTGAGCAGGCGATCATTGAGCGCATCAATCCGGCTGTCAATTCTCTCCACTACTTCCCGTTTGCGTACGTTCTTGATTTTCTGCAATCGAACACGGAGTTGTGCGCGTTTATTTTTAATACGGTCCTGCATACGCTCCCGTGTGTCTTTGAGGCGATCCTGAAATTCTTCTTTCCGCTCACTGCGCTTTTCCGCGATCTCTTCCCGTTTGTCTTTCAGTTCGTCCTGCATCTCTTCCCGCCGATCCTGGCGCCTGTCGCGGGCTTCTTCCCTTGTTTCCTGCAATCGCTCACGCTGTGCTTCGCGTTTGTCCTTTAACACATTGTTTGCTTCCAGCTGCCGCTCTTGAATCTGACTACGCGCGTCACGGGCGCGCTGGATTGGCTCCCTTACCGCAAGGGAGGGGAACGCAAGAAGCGTAGCCGCCGCAAGATAACCTATTTTGAATATCATGCCTTCTATTATACCCGCTTCGGCAAAAATACAAAAACACCCGTTGTGGAAAAGTAATACCCGGTTTTAGGTATACGCTGCCTAGCCCTTGGAGTCGTTCTTTTTCTGGAAATCAAGCGCGAGGGAATTAATGCAATAGCGCTTACCGGTTGCGGGTTTGCCTTCTACCATGGCGGGCCCGTCGTCAAATACATGTCCAAGATGCGCGCCGCATCGGTTGCATACTACCTCGGTTCGGCGCATGCCGTGGCTCATATCCTCCTGTGTAGCTATATTTTCTTCCGAAAGCGGCGCGTAAAAACTCGGCCAGCCGGTGCCAGAATCGTATTTGGTATCCGAAGAGAATAGTGGATTTTTGCAGTTCGAGCACTTGTACATACCCTTCTCCTTGTAGGCATAGTACTTGCCGCTAAACGCTGGTTCAGTGCCCTTTTCGCGTGTGACGTGGTAGGTATCGGGGGAAAGCTCTTTTCTCCACTCCTCCTCACTTTTTACAATTTTTTCTTCCATAGAGTTACATTTAATAGACGAAGAACCGGCCTTCAGGAATTATACCTTCCGGCCGGTTTACCCACCTCCGCTTTCAAGCTCCCGCCGACGCTACCTCCTTCGCGCAAGGCTTCGGAAGGTGGAGGAAAGCTTTGGCGGACAAGACGGCGAGGCGTGTATAGCCTTATGGAACCCATACTGATGGCCCTCCGGTACACCTCTCCGTTTCGCGCGGTTGCTCTGTGCGCATGGCTCGCGACTCCTTTCCCGCTATGCAAGACTCGGCTCTGCGGCGGTGCGCTTCCATCCCTCCTGGGGTCGCCTCGCAAAAAAGAATCTTCTCTTCCTTGCGTGGTACTGCGTATGAAGCCGGGCATGGCAACGCTCACACTTAAGATGCCCGAGCACGTTTCTCCACATTACCCATGCACCGCACGGCACTTCGAAGAAGTCCTTGCGCTCACCATGCTCAAACCGCGACTCTACCTTCTGCAGAAGGATGGTGCGCAGACGCTTTGATGCCCCGCGTACCGGAAACCGGTTTGGCGGCACTACAAACGGGCACCATTCGCCCGGGTGCGCCATTGCATGCTGTGTTCGCACGCGCTGCGCGGTTCGCTCGTCTCTCCCGAGTAACATAATCGTCGCAAGGAGAACAAGCATACCGGCGATAGCCATTGCATGCAGCGGTCGCATCTGCATCTGCTTCACGCCGTGCCGCATCGAGGTGATAAGCGCACTCCATGGCTTCTCCCTGGGCTTTGCAGAGCGGGATGGCGCGACTCGACGCGGCTGTTGGGCAAAGCGTCTCACCTCTTTCTCAAGCGCCGCGACCCTTGCCGCAAACCGATCCCGCTCGGTACGGACGTGCGCAAATGCCTCTTCAAACGGGCCGAGCGTAAAGGGAAATACCACGTGCGCCCCTACATAGATGCTACGGAAGCGTTGCTCGCAATTCCCTCCGTTGAAGTTTTCGCGGCACACCACATCGAGGCAGTCATTGACGCCCATTCTCTTGGGAAGAAACCCAAGCCGTGCGATGCTCCTGCAAAGCGGCTCTGCTTTTTCTCCCCTGCGGAATTCGATTACCACTCTCTCTTGTGATGCATACGCGTAGGTTCCCAGACTGATAAAGAACAACAATACGGTACAGAAAACTCGCAGCCTATGATATCCCATCGTATCCTCCTTTCGTCATAGGTTGCCGGTTGGCGATATGCCAATCTTATAATAGACGAAATAGAGAAAAAAATCTATTCACGCGTTATCCTACTCACTACTCTGCCTTTTGTTTGACATTTTCTTATTTAGGTACTATAGAATAATACTGTACCTTGAAAATCGGGTTTGTAACAACGAAAGGAGGAAGATAATGGTTGGGTTTATACTCTGGGGACTTCTGGTGATCGTTGCGTTTTTTGTGTTTTTTCTCGTCGCATGGGATTCGAATGATCTCTGCCTCATCATCCCCACCATCCTGCTCATAGTGATAGCACTTTTCTCCCCCTTCTATTACGAGTTTCCAAAGGGTGGAAACCGTATGTGGTGTGCCGATGTTGCCACGATCGAAAACGGAAAGCTCATACGCCATCCCTGGGGCACCTCGCACTTTCCGTGGGAAAACAAAACGATCGTGAACATGTGGGGTGGGTTTGTCGGGGATGCGACATTTAACGCTGTTCCGGTGATATCGTATTCCGGAAAATATGGGGGTATGGAATTTGGCGTCTCTGCTCATGTGGACAACACAAGGCTCGATGAGTACTATCTCAATGAAACCGCCCGCACGCTCACGGCGAGTGAGGCTCATCGACAAATCAAAAAAACACTTATTCTGTTCTATCATGCATACGGCCGCCCGATAATTGACAAACTTGGTTTTGAGGGCGTTGGGGAGGCTGTGCTATGTGAAAAAGCTTTATGGGTTGTCCGGCCTTATTTTCCAGAGAGCATTAAGTTGAGGTGCTGGGTCAAATTCCAGCCATACTCTGACGAATACCAGCCTGATTGACGCACGATCCTTAGACCTTGCGCTCTCAACCTGGATAACCGAAAACCCGCACAGTTGTGCGGGTTTTCCTCAATATACATTTGTATCCGCGTTTATCTGCGTGCGGCGCCTATCCGTGTCCTAGGCGGATTCGTGAATACAGAGAATATTTCCCTCTGAATCCTTGAACCACGCTGCTTTTTCACGGCCAAACGTCGCGATTCCATTCTCTGTTTTTATCTGTGGCAGGTCGTATTCCTCAAATACGACCCCTTTGTTACACAGGGCATCACGGACCTCTTCGATGTGCGCCACCTCAAACGTGGCGTGTGTGTGTTCTGTATGCACCGGCGGCCGCTCGTAGAGTTCGATTTCCGTTCCGTTCCCTGCCTCCAATACCGCTACTCTCCCCTCTTCCATCACCTGTTTTTTTGAGAGGCCAAGAGTCTCTTCGTAAAAAGTAACTGCCCGGTCAAGATCAGAGACCGGAAGCGTCGCGCTCACTGGAAATTGGCGCAGCATAGTGCAATAAATTAATTGGTATTCTTTCAATTAAGAGTCCGGAAATGCAAATAATGTTTCTTTTTTGCGAAAAAATTAATAACTTACGATCGTAGAGTATTAATTTTTTAAGAGAACCTGGTACGGGAAAGGGAAGACCGCCGCAGGATTCCACCCGGGCGGTCTTATGTTGCTGCGCGTTTTCGCTCTCCATCCTCGGCTTCAGACGCCATATGCGGATGAGCGACCTCGGAGACAGTGGGTGGGCGCACAATCTTGGTCTGCCGGGCGCGCCAGCGCTTCAAGCCTTCACGGATATAGGCAGGATCCATATCGACAGCCTGACAGATGTTCTCAAACGAGAAGAGCCATTGCTTTTCGGACGACAAGATCCACTTCCATGCGTCTACGAAGAGCTGACGTCCGCGAAGGTCATTGGCATGGGCATACTTCTGGAAAGAATCGATCGCGTCTTCGAGCACCGCGAGCATGAGCCTTCGCTCTCCGCTAGACAGGTGAAGGATATGACGTCTCTCCTGCGGTCCGCTCAAGATATCAGGCTCGAAGAGACCGTCGTGCTCCAGTCTTGCCCGTGGGATCTTTTGTATGCCATTTCTCACTCTCTTTCAAGGTGTCGCCACCACGGAGGGTGGAGAAGCCTATGCACCGGCTCGTCAAGGCGATTGATGAGGTGTCTGAATCCAACATACCCGAGTACAATTGTTACCATTGCGCCGTAGCCAAGCGCAGACAGCGCTCCAAAGTTGGTGTAGAAGAATACTCCGAATATCGCAAGTACTGCTTTCGCGGCAAGCCCTATCGCAATAAAAACCATAACGCGCATATGAACCTCCGTGCGTTGTAAAGGTGCTTTTTTATTGTGACTTGCCCTGAGTGTATCGAAGGGGCAAAGTCGAACCGTTATCCCCATCA
>CAYVXU010000013.1:21755-22843 GCA_964454705.1 uncultured Candidatus Saccharibacteria bacterium
TCATGCCAGATTCACTGTGCGTGCGCAAGATGCTTCCGCGTCCGCACATTGCGTAATAGTCGTGGGCGGAGTAAAATATTGCTATCTTACACTCATCAGGGGGGACAGCGAATGGATAGGCTGTACGAGGAGTTTATGGATGAAACAAAAGATGTGAGAGTGCGCCTACTCAAGGCGCAAGCGTACCTTCCGCGTTACACCGAACACCTTGGCAACTTTTGCTCGCATCTCTTTGATTTTCTTCCGAAAGAACCGATTACTGCGGAGGCATTCATCGGGGCGTGGAGAAACTGCAGGTCGTACTTCCGGTTAGAGTACGGCGTTTCAACCCGTACACTCCGCGCAATCGCGAAGCGCATGGTGGATGTAGCCGCCATTCTTTCGGATGATCTTGCAAGCGGCGTTGCCGAGAGGACAGAGTGGCCTTTTAAAAGGTCAAGAAAACGAGCGGCGGCGCGTGGCGCATACCAACAGTATTTTGATCGCGCTTCGGGCAGGGCCGTGCCCTATTAGTTAGTTCTTTCATTTCACCAAAAGGGCTTCTGTAACTACAGAAGCCCTTTTGTTTATTACTGCGCATAGTTCATTACTGGTGTTCCTGCCGCTGTGCCGTATCCGCAGGGTGGGCCGGGATCAGGGATTACCTCGCCATTTGCCGCGTTTGCCACGCCGCGCACCGCGTGATAGTGCAATTCACCGCATCCCCCCGGCCCCTCGTCACCTTCTGTGATAAGCTCGCTAAGAGGTATATACGTGCCTGCATACTGAATAACTTTTATAGTTGTCTTTTTTGGTGAGGGTGTGGGGGTCGCGCGCTTTGGCGTGGGAGAAGGACTCGCCACTTGTGGTGTCGGCGAGGGCGTCTGGACAGTAGAGCCATCCTTTATGACTCCGCCCGCGGGCGAGGGAGTAGGAAGGCAGGTATTCTTCCCCGGCCCGCCATCCTTGCCGGGAGGAGTGCCTTTTCCGCCTTTTCCTCCTGTACCGGGGCCGCATCCATCCCCACCGTTTCCTCCATTTCCACCCGTCTCGTCGTCTTTACTCCCCTCTTCACCATTTTGCTCGCCGGTACCGCCAGAACCCGGTTT
>CAYVXU010000013.1:22853-24506 GCA_964454705.1 uncultured Candidatus Saccharibacteria bacterium
ATCCCCGCCACTTCCGCCATTTCCACCAGGGCCTGTATGATCACATGCCCCGCCCGCGCCGCCATCACCCCCGCGTGATGAGGCATCTCCTCCATCTCCGCCCCGCGACTTTCCACCGCTTCCCAATACCGTGGAAGCCGCGTTCCCGCCTCTGCCTGCGTTCGCAGTCGCCGTCCCGCCTCTGCCGCCATTACAGCCACAGCCGTTCCCATTGCCGCCCTTACCCGGATGCGCGGTTGCCCGGCCGCCATCGCCTCCGTTTACATTCCCTACTGTCACATTGCCGGTTCCCGCAACAGTTCCCGTGACGCTTAGCTCCTTTTTGTTCCTGCCTCCATTACCGCCCGTCGCAGTCGCATCTCCGCCTTTAGCGCCCGGGCATCCGTCTATGCCGTTTTTACCATATGCAGTGGCTTCCCCTCCTTCCCCTCCTGCTCCCGGATAGATATTAAATGCTTCTTTGATATCAAATGTACCCGTGGCTACCATCTTGAAGTTTCCGGGCTCGCCTCCCTCGCCGCCTGTAGCTACACCCGGGTCGCAATCGCGTGTCGTTTCCGCATCACCCCCTTTACCTCCGTTTCCCAGCCACAGGTCGAAGTTATTTACCACGATATTCGAGGCCGCTACGAGCAGTCGGAATGCATTCTCGCCTTTCCCTCCGCGGGCGGAGCAGTTCTGATTTTTATCATCTTGCCCGTCCCTCCCATCAGGTCCTGAAAGGGTGAGGTTCTCGAGGTGCACTTCATTTGCGGGCCCGAAGTTAAAGTTGAGGATAATTTTATTTACCCCTTTAGGCGGTGTGGGGACGTTCACCCTGGGGGGCGGTGCCTGGTTGTTGCTCCCGATAACCCATGTCCCGCTCAACCGTACGCAGTTCGGTACGGGGTTTCCGGCATTATCCACACATGCGCTGGGTACCCCTTGGGCAAATGCCGATCGGATCAGTAAGCTGCTCCGATTTTGTGAGGTATGCACAACGGTGGGCTGATGCCTCCCCGGAGTACCGGCAAAAAGAATATTTCCCGAGCTTGTCTCGTCTGCATCCACGAGCGGTCCGATTCTATTTCCTGTTCCCGAATTCTTCCCCGCCTCGTCATAGAGGCGTTCGAGCGCCGCGGAAGACTGCGGAATGGTTTCTTCGGAGTCAGTGAGTATCACATGTCCGTTTGAAATCACCTTCGCATTCTCGTCAATCACGAGTCCTTTCCCAATCGAGAGCGCAATGCCCACCCCGTTCGCAGTTTCCCCGTCTTCTTCAGGGCGGATACACGTTAGACTCCCTCCGAGTTTTGTAGTGCCATTTACCGCGAGACGAAGCGCTCCCTCCTCACACGCAATATCGCCCAATGCATTCAGATTGCCTGTTACCGTGAGCTTCGCACTGTTTTTGAGCACAATCTGTTTTCCCTCCTCGACTGTAAAATCTTCCTCTATGACGGTATCTTTGTCGAACGTGGCCTGTACCTCCGGCGCACGCCCATACTGAAACCACCATAAGAGGCCCCCCACTACTAATATGACCGCAAGCACCGCAAGCGCTTTCTTCATAGGGCAGTTGGTTAATAGTAAATATCTGGCTGTATTGTTACACCAGTTTGTAAGATTTAACCGCGTTGTTCACACTTTACCACTTGTCGGGTAAGGTGGGAA
>CAYVXU010000014.1:0-14538 GCA_964454705.1 uncultured Candidatus Saccharibacteria bacterium
TCAAAATTTTCGTTCCGAAAATTTTGATTCATTAATTTTGACTTTTGCATTTTGATTTTTGATTTACTGGTAGTACACCTCAAATGTTATCGCAAACTGAAGGATATCGCTTTTGTCGTTCTCCGGCCCTATTTCGATTGACTTTACCGACGCGAGCCGTACCTGCGTTTCGAGCGAGTTTAAGAAGGTCTTCCACTCCCCATAGCGCGTTCTGCCGTTAAGGGCAACCGTAAGGGCGCGCTGCTGTTCGCGCGGCGTCGCCGCCTCATCGTCTTCATCCTCTTTCGCTCCCTGGAGAGTATCAATGCGTAACGACTGGATCTCTACTCTGCTTTCATTCGCTATTTGATGCACCATGGCGGCGATATTCTCACGCTGTTCTCCAAGCGGTACGAGCCGGTCGAGCTTGAGAAAATCGCGGCCGCGCTTTTTTATTTCTGCCTCGGCGGCATCAAGGGCAGCTTTGCGGCTCTTCGCGTGCTCAAGTTTAGCGGTAGTATCATCAAGCGCGGCGCGCGCCGCGAGCGCGCGACTCCGCAGGGGAAGCACTGCCTGCAAAAGCGCGGCAAGCCCCACAAGAAGGAGAAATAATGCAATGAGAAGGCGGGTGCGCTGCATACTAGCACAATGCAAAATTCAAAATGCAAAATTCAAAATGACGGAAGCAAAATTTTCTCTGAAAAGTCTGGAGTTCTAATTTGTACATTTCCCGCCAGCTATATATGAAGCCCATAGTATTTTAAGTATCTCTATTGGGATGAAAATGCAGTATCAACCAGCGCGTTGCGCTTGAGCGAAATAACCATACCAAACGTGTACGCGCCCTGGTCAGTCCGCTGTGCTTGTGAGAAATACGCTCGTGCCACACGGTTATCTTTTAGAAAGCTCACGGTCTGGCGCGCCACCGCAAGGAGGTCTTTTGCGAGCGCTTCGATATTCACCTCCTGCTTGCTCGCATCAAACTGAAGCGAGGTAATTTGTACCTGTGGAGTAGTACGCTCTTCCACCAGCGCAAAAAGTTTGGTGGTAAAAAGGTGCCGGGCAAGAAGGCTTTGGGCATTACGAATCTGCGCAAGCTGGGCGAACGTCTTCTTCGCTTCGGCACTCGTTAACACGGCATTGAGCGATTCGAGTTCTTTTGCGCGTGCGGCGTTCTGGCGATCAAGCCATGATGCATAGCCGAAGTAGCCGAGCGCGATAAGCACCATTACAATCGCAAAAAAAAGCGAGAGAAACCCGAACACGCCTAGTGAAAACCTCCGGGGCTGCAAAGAAATGGTATCCTCATCCTGTGTTTGTTTTCGGAACACATCCATCATACCATCCATTTTACACTATTATGCACAAGTCAACAATTCACACCTCGCTTTCTACGCGTTCCCCACGAGGTTGTGGAGCGCAAGCCCCACCGCCACGGCAAAGCTTGGCCCGATCTCCGCAAGCACCGGGCGCAAATCAGCAGGAACCGTGATGGACGCGAATGGATTTCCCACTACTACCTCCTTTGCGAGCTTCTGGGAGAGATAGGCAGGAAGGCCGGGGAGCTGGGCGGATCCGCCGGTAAGGACAATGTGGTGAATCTCCCGTCCGCTTCGCTCCAGATAAATCCGCGAAACGCTGTCTACTTCAGTGAGAATCGTATCGAGCACCGCGCGCAGGAGGTTTGCAGTGGTATCCTGGCCCGGGGCAGAGGCAAGCCCCTGATCGCGTTTGATCGCCTCGGCCCGGTCCCAGGTAATCTGCAGGCTCTGCGCGATCGTACGAGTCATGTTCTTACCCGATACCTCAAGCCCGTGGGTAAAGCGAATAGTGCCCTCATCTACAATTGTCACACTGCTTGAGCGGGCCCCGATATCAAGAATAAGCATCGGCCGCTGCTCCTGCCACGCCACTGCCCGCACCACGCTGAACGGCTCTGTCTCGAGGGCTTCGAGCTGAATTTTCGCAAGCTGGGCAATGCGCGTGTACCGTTCGATCACATCCTTGGGAGTAGCTACCAAAAGTACCTGTATTTTTGTTTGCTTCGTGCCAGTACCGGTGAGCTTGTCGGTTTTAATAATGCTCCAGTCAAGCATCACTTCTGAAATGGGCACCGGCACATATTGGCGCGCCTCAAACGGGATTGCCTTTGCAATCTCATCGGGAGAAAGGACGGGCATATCAATAGTGGTGATAAAGCTCGCATTGACCGGCACCGAAAGCACCGCGGATACCGGTTCAATGCGGGCTTCGCGCAATACGAACTGGATCATCTGCACCACCTGCTCATCGAGAAGCTTGGGAAAATTGGCCTGCGAGGAATCATCGTTGGTACGCGAAAGCTCTCCATAGCCAGCAAGCTCAATCTGCTCCCCTTTCTTGCGCAGCTGCACTACCTTAATGGATGAGGTACCGATATCAATACCCGTGCTTACAAGATGCTTTTTTCGAAACGGCCACATGACGTTATAGTATAACAAATTCGGCGGGGCGACTCCATGCGCAAAAGAATGCCTCCATTGCCTCGCCAAAGCTTTCCTTGACCTTCGTAGCTTTCTTCGACCTCCCGAAGCCTTGCGCGAAGGAGGTTGCGACGGCGGGCCTTCACCACGCCACGCTTAGCGCCACGCCATAGCCGCGCTACCGGCGTGGGGGCAGCGCTTCTTCCTTGCCGCCGGTGTCCTCTACTGGCGGCGTCGAACGGGTTTCCGGGGCGGGAGCGGGCGGCACAATCTGCTCAAGCGCCGGCCGTCCTTGCCGCAGATTTTCTACAATGCGCCTTACCTCCTGATTATCGGGGTTGAGCCCCGCGATATGCTCAAACTGCTTCAGGGCCTCTTCTCTTTCTCCCTCCCGGTCGAAAAGGAGACCCAAGAAGTAGCGGGCGTTTGAGTAATTTGCGGATTGGTCAACCGCCGATTGAAATTGCGCCTTCGCCTCGGCAAATTTTTGATCCTTGTAGTAAAGAAAGCCAAGCTGAAAAGCAAGCCCCACATCTCCGGGACGCTCGCGCCGGAGCTTCGCGAGTTCGGCCTGCGCTTCCTTTACCCTGCCGAGACGGTCAAACACCTGCGCGCGTAAGAGGAGGGCAGGAGCATAATCGGATTTGAGCGCAATCGCCGTATCAAGCTCCCGTACGGAATCTGCAAGGAGTCTTTTGCGCTCGTCCTGTTGCGCCTCAATCTGTGCCGGTGTGGCGCCTCGTTGCGCCTCAAGATTACGAATCTCAAGGGCAAGAATGTCAGAGCGATCCACATATACCTGCGCAGCGTTTAAGGGGAGTTCCGGACTCTTGGGATCGCGTGAACGGGCCTCTGTGAAATCACGAAGCGCGCGATCCGCGCCCTGCGCGCCCGTAAGGAGCATGGCGAACTGGTAAATGCGCGCCCGCATCACGTGATTCAGCGAATCAGCAGGGTCAAGCGCAACCGCCCGGTCTGATGATGCGAGCGCCTGCGTAATGAGATTTCCCGCCTGCCGCGCCCGGTTTTCAGCCGGGATATCGCGTTTCGAGAGCACGTCTCTCGCCTGCTGCAGATACGCTTGCGCGTGCACGCGCAGATACCGGGTCTCGCGCGAATCGAGTTCTTTTACGCGATCCATGCCCTCCCCTACTTGTGCGGTATTTGACGATTGCCGAAACTCCTCTATCACTTCCGCAAACGCAATGGCGGCGCGATAACTCTGCACACTGTAGAAAAGCGCCGCCGCGGTCGCGATGAGAAGGAGTATGGAAGCAAGCGAGATACCGAGAGCCTTCGCGGGAGAGGCGAACATTACAAATTCATAGTCAGTGCTCTCGCCGGCAAGCACATGGACGCTCTGGAGGATGCCCAGGAAGAAGAAAAGAGTAAGCGCCGCGGTAAAGGAGACCGGGTGAAGGAGCCACAGTACCATACCGGCTACGGCCGCGGCAGCGAATGCCATTGCGGGAAAGGAAAGCTCCTCATCGGCCGACGAGCGTGAGATTGCTGACCATGTGATTGAGAGAATCGCTACTGCAAGCAGCGTAACCGCGAGAAGGCCTATAAGCCCCATCTCGGTAATGGCGGTAAGGATGCTCGAATATCCCTCGAGAAAGCGGATCCCCCACAGCGAGCTCCGGTTGAGCTCTTCGGGCCGGTAGAGCGAATAGTCATACCCGAAGGTAGCGGGCCCGGTGCCGGCAAGTATTCGCATCCCGGAGAGGGCGCCTCGCATTACATTGAGCGTGGGGGTAAAGGCAGGCCGCAGATCCCGCGCTACCTCCCTCTGACCATACAGCGGAAGCGCGGGCGGCTGGTTTGGCGGTGACTGCGGCTGAGGCCAGGAAACAAAAATAATCACCGCAGAGATGGCAACGATGAGGAGCGGGAGGTTCGCCCTCCGGACGTTTTGCGCGAAAAATAAATATGCCGTTATGAGCAGTGCGCCAATGAGCACACCGATCCATGCCGCAAAAAAATTAATAAAGTAGAGCGAGGCAAATACAAGAATACCCGAAACACCAAGGATTATTTTCTTAAGCGTCGTATCTGCAAACCGTCCGGCGAGCCCCACTACCATGACAAACGCAGGAGCAAGATACGCCGCGAACTTTTCCGGACTCCCGACGGGCGTAAAACTGCGTGAACGCGCGATCTCCCATGGAAGCAAAAACACGTCAAAGAGCTGCAGCATCACCACTGCTCCCGCGATTCCGGCCGACGCCACCACTGCCCATATAATCCGCTTAAGATCCTCGTGCGTCGCAACAAAAATTTGCGTAAGAAAGAACGCTAGCCCGTAGAGAAGTATATTGAGAAGACTGAACGCCTCGGCAGACACCCCCCGAATGCTGGTAAGCGGTGAAATAGAGGCCCAGGTGGTAAGGACGCCCGCGATCACAAGCACTCCTACTGCGGTATTCAAGATGCCGCGGGGAAACCGGATCACCCCGTCGCGCAAGACAAGCACCAGCCAGCACATGAATGCGCCCAAGAGAAGCGCTATGGCAAGAAACTGTTTATTGTAGTGTACGGGAAATGAAGTGAGCGGGAGCACGTAGAAGGGAAGGAGAAAGAAGAGGAGCCATAACAGCCAGTACCCGATTCGATGCCACGCAACAAGCAAGAGCAGCCCTATGGAATTACGCGTGACACTCGACCCCGCGGGAACATCATCAATAACTGTTACTTCCTGCACCTCCTCGATTCGCACGTCTACCGAAGGCTCTCGCACGGTTTCGCGGGAGACTCTCGAAAAGAAAGAGAATAATCTCATAAAAGGTAGGTAAGTATATGTATAAGAATACCCTAATTTATGGCGCTCCACAACCCTCGCTGGTTTGGCTTTTTATGCCTCTTTTAAGCCATTTATTAGGAACTTAGATTGTTGGGCAGAGAGCGAGCAAATTTTTGAAATAAAAAGTCTTTTTACCAAAAGTGTGGATAACTCTACTAAAGGAGTGCGAGGCGTTTAACAACCCGTTTCTGCAGATACGGTGAGTGGCGGATAAGCGCTGCGTAGGGCCGGTAGATCAGTTTCCAGAAGAGATTTGGCCTCAGGTAATAGTTCATGGTATGCACATGCTGGTTAAACACTGTACGGTGAGCGCGGTTGAGAGCGCGGATAAATGAGGGAGAAATTTCCCCGTGGCGCGAGAACTCCTCTGCAAAACGATTCGACTGGATAGCCCAATAGCTGATGGATTGCCCGGTAAAGGGATGCAGCCGCAGAGACGCGGAACCCCATCGCGCCACACCGTTATGCGCAACGGGCCGGTATCCGATTGAGTGAAGAGGAAACCAGTCGGAAGCAAGGATATGTGGTGGCTCCGTAAAGAACCGCGCAAATTTTTCTTGCGCTTCGGCAAGTGAGCGGCGCGCGATTTTCTCTTCTTCGCCTTTGTCCCCCGACATGCGGGGTACCGCGTACATGAGTATCTCCGACGTACTTACGTGCGATATCCCGACATACGCGTGATCAGAGTTCCAGATGAAATGAGTGCGCGGATGTGTGAGTTTTCCTCGTGCCTTCAAAAGAAGAATTCCAGGGCACCGAACCTCTCGCCAGTCTCCAGAATCTTCATGGTGCTCGTGACCACTCGCCGCAAGATCCTTAAGAGTGACCTCCACTACTTCCCGTAGCTTTCCGGGTGCGACCCAGAACGGAAAAAATGTCTGGCTCGCCATGGAGAGAGGAAGGGTTATTGGGTTCTTTCCTTCTCCGTCAAACACTACCACCTCCTCCATACGATACCCCAGCGAATAGAGTGTACTTGGCGAGATGCTCATTTCGGAAAATGCCTTCACTCCTCCCGCCTGAATGCCCAGGACAAAGAGGGATGGTGCGCTGTGCTCCGACGCGTCTTCCTCGTAAAAATAAAAAGTACTCGGATCAATGTTTCTCCTGCGCAATGCAATACGTAAGAGCATGCCTGGAAGGCGGGTGGTCACAATATACACGGGCTTCATGGGTTAGTGAGTGAAACGGATATATGCGTTCAACACAACTATAAGCACCAAAAAACGTACGCTTTTTACATGAGACGTGAGCCGTGGAAGCAGCGCACAGAGCCATCGCACACGCGCCTTTTGAATATAGGTTCGATACCTTCTCTGAAGTCGCGGGATATCGTATTCTTTCTGGTATCGTTCAAGCGCATACGCCGTGTAGTCAACGTGATGATGTTCATCGCGTACCAATTGGCTGATCGTCTTATGAATAAGACTGTATGGAGCGTGGCGATATCGAGATAACACCTGAAAGTACGCCTGGAGGAACGCGGCATAGTTGACCTCAAGAAGCGAGGCAAGAAGAAAAAATTCAAGCACCCCAGGAACGTCCCTGCGCTCGCGGGCATGCGCTTCCAGGACATCATTGAGATGGCTTACAAAATCAATAGCCCGATCATGCTCTTCACTCCACGCCAGCGTGTGGAGAAGTTTTACAAGAAGCGCCTCATGCGCTATCTCCTGCTGCTGATGCTGTTGCATGACCGAGGAGAGATCGGGCGGAGCTTGCTTAATTAATGAAGTAAATTTCGGGTCACGTCCCGCACGCTCTCCCAATCGCAATACATTAAGCATAATTGCGTGTGCGCGAGGCGCTTCCACAATTTCCTGCAACCACCACCGAAAGTAGACTCCACGAAGCCGCTCTCCCATACTTACTTGAGCTCAATAAACACGCCGCTAAAGCTGATACGATCCCCGGGCGCCGTCTCAACGTGTACCCGAATGTCGTTGTTACGGTGAGTAAGCGTCTGAAGTATGCGCGGATCCTTAAAAACCGTTATTCGTTCGGACGATCTCTTTATATCCTTCCACTCCTCGCCCAAAAAAAATTCTTGATTCGCCCCTTTTTCCGGTCCCGGCGCGATGTCACAACGGGCAAACGAGCCCGCATCTCCCCCCTCTCTGGTGCGAGTATCGTTTTGGAAGCGCACAATGCAATGCACCTCTCGAGTTGAAGCAAGCACAACAGGTGAGGAAAAGTTAATTGTGTCGGCAAATACAAAATCCTTTTTTTTGGGTATGCGATCGCGTGAAGAATCGAGCATCCCCGCATCCGACGCGTATCCTGGATAGAGCGGATCAAGCGAGGGCAGCGTGAGCGCGCCAATTGCTCCGTAAAAAAGTAGTGCTCCTCCTACTGCGCCCCCTACATATTTCCGAGGCCACCTCATCTTGAAACCACGAATAATAAAATAGACTGCGACTGCGGGTAGAGCTGAGAAAAATCCAAATACTGAATCATCATATTTCCCCGAGATGAAGCCCGCCCGGAAAAAGGCCTCTTCAATGAGGAATCCGAGATCCTCAAAGAGAAATTTTGCAACCGGCAGCGCGATAAGCGCGAGGGTAAGTGCGAGAGCGCGCGTGAATGCAAATGTCTGGGAGAACAGGTAGAAGAGCTCCACAGGGATAAAAATTGCGGCAACAATATGCGACAGATGCACGGGATGCGCCCCTACAAACGGAAGCTGTACAAGAGGCACATCGAGAAATGTTCGCGCGGAGAGACAGTGGGAAAATGCATCAAATGAACCGACATCACATTTATAGAGGTGCGCGATATCAAAGATCGGCAGCAACAGCCATAAAAAAATAAGTGCAAAGACCGCTTGTTCCACACGGGCGAGCGGGAGGTTTTGGGATTTTTTGATCCAGTTGTGTGCGAACCACGCGATGAGCGAGAGATGCGACCAGCTTATAATTGGGAAGAGTGCAAATGTGAGACTATACAGCAGCCATCGCTGCCAGTTGATCCAGATCGGTTCGGTAAAGAGAAGATAGCCGTGAAGATGAATCCATGCAATTCCCGCAACCGCAAGGAATGGGATCACCTCCCCGTATGCAATTTCTCCTTCTGCGAGGACCGAGAATGCCCTGCGCGGAGAGACGATTGCTCGCACCGCTTGTTGAAGCAACTTCTTTATCCCAATGCGAATTCCCGTTTGTTTAGCGGGTGACGCCGGAGAAGCCGAATTGCCGATATTCATAGAGCGTGTGAAGCGCAATAGCAGTAATGAGTTCCCGCGAACCGTAAAATACCGGATTGATAAGATCGGGAAATATCGGGGCATTTTCCCATCCACCGTCATCTTGCTGTTCGCTTAGAATATACATAACCCCTCTCTTTAAGGCCCCATCGCGCGAATGCAGCACTGCGAGCGCATGTGCTGCCGCAACGTTGTTAAAAAGGTTGGAGGACCATGTCCCATCCGGTCGCGCTGATTCGATTAATTGTTGCTCAACGAGCGGTATCGATTGCGCAATGCATGTCGCGCCATGATGACGTGCGGCGGTCGCAAGCGAGCTAAAGAGGGGAAATGAGCTCCGGTAGTAAAAGGCACACTGTGGATAAAGCTTTTTCTCTATCACTTCATTGAGATAGCTGCACACCTCTTTCGGCTGCTCGCCCCGAAGTGCAAGGTAGTTAAGCACATCCGCATTTACCACACAATCAACCCCAAAATACTGTGGCTTTGGAAAATCTTCCGGTTTTCCCCCCGCAAATACGTGGCGCTCACCCTCTGATTTATTCCATTCATGGGAAAGCCAGTTGTAATAGAGCCCTCCTTCATTACGGTATTCCCCCAGTGCCTCGAGATTATTGGGGATCGTCCGTCCATACCTCACCAGCACGCGCGAAGTATATGCGGTGTCATCAATATCTGGGGGGATACGTCCGTATAACGGATCAATCGGTGCAAACAATCCCCATGCGGCGTGTTGCTTTGACTCATCTGTTTCCATGGAGTCCTCTACGAAACGCAGCGCGCTTTCAATTATGTCTCTTACTTCTGGGTTATCGCGCATGGGATAGAGAAGGTCTGGAATCGCCGCGGTAATCGGACCGGAAGATATATAACGGCAGTTTTCGGGCTGTGTCGTATCACATGCGCCCACCAGAAAAACACCGTTCTCCTTCTGTTGTTTCTTGAGGAATTGGATTCCACGACTGATCGCTTCGTCCAGTTGTTCCTGGGTAAGTTCGGTGGGTTGAGGCGTTGGGAAGTATTGATACCAATACATCCCTATTGCGCCTACACTAAGAATCACAATAAACAACAATATCTTTTTCATATTATTCATATATCACACGGGCGGTCTCTGCGATGAGTCGGCGCAGTAGACGCTGTTCCCTTTTAAAATGAAAATACACATCCCCTTGAGTATTCATGTTATATATGGTACCGCGTGCGTACCCCCATGCAAGAAGATACCGCTCGGAGAGTGGACCCCTGCCTGGGATCTCCTGTCCCGGGTAGGCAACACTCATCATAAGATCGCAACCAATTTTGCGGCTTTGAAACCTGCCCGCAACCGGATACGACACACCACTCACCGGGCTTTCCCAGTACGCACGCGGCTGCCATATAAATTCATTTCGTGAAAGTGTCATACGCTCATTCGAGGGTGTGATAAAGACTGCGTCGATCGAACGCGAAAGCGCCCACTCTTCGGCAAGAAAAAAGCAGAGCGAGCTTCCGTTGTATAAGAATATATGCATGCAATCGTAAGGAAGAAGATCATATGTTTTCAGGAAGAGCGATGAGTTGCCGTATTCGTACCACAATGTTCCCGTAACGGATTCAACGGCATGTCCGTGACGAACTAATACTCCAGACGTCTGCATCTCCCGATACGCCCACCCGTGCGAGGGAGATGATGCATCTACGTTGTCTTCGTAGAGTCTCACCGAAGGAAAGGCGCTTTGTGCGTGAATTGATATATGCGTGTGCGCTGTCGAGAGTGTAAGAGAAAGAACATTACGGTCAATCCATACCGCGTTCCAGTTTTCGAACTCGAAATCCGCTCTCTCCGGCGAAAATCGGACCGCTCTCCACCCGCTCTTTTCTTGCCATTCGTACTGATGATGACAGAGATCCCCTATTGCAACAACTCCCTGGGCATACGACTTTAAAAATAGTTGAGAATCATAAACCCGGACAAGCACGGTATAGGTGTGATGCGGCGAAGCGAGCTTCCCAAGAATATACCAGAAATCAGCATATACAGTGGCTCCAAGCGAAAGTTTTTTACGTGGAAAACTCGATGCAGTACCCATACTCATAGAAAAAGTGCATGCCACACACCTAATGCGGCGTACCATACGAATTCTTCAAGGCGCCATACAGGATGAAATATGTTTTTCCGCGCACGCACCACTTCGTGCGGGTTAATACGATACACGGTGAGACAACGCAAGAACCATGTAATAACAGATGGAAGAAAAATCAAAGAAAAAACGGAGCATGCAAACGAAATCGTGAGCCCCACGCCTGCAACTATTCGAAGCCCCATCATCCCACTCCCGGTCGAAAGACGTGGGCTCTCGTGGGCTTGCAGTGAATCGTCAATGAGATGAAGCATTTCAATATAGCAAGTAAAGAGTAACAGAATAACTGCAATGAGCCATTGCGTGAGTGAGGGATACGAAACTAAAAGAAGCGCCTGCAGGAAAAGGAAATAGATTCCGAGTGGTGGAATAACAATATTGAGCGGATACACCTCCTTGAGACGCAGAGGCGGAATACAATATGCGAGACTTAACGCAAAGCTCGTCCAGAGAAGTCCTACCGATAATACAGAAGGATGCCATAACGGCAAAAGAACAAGCATGATTGAGGCAACAAGCGCCGGAGCAATACCCGGGAGCAGTACTTTTGAACGGAGGGTAGCAACCCCATTGTCTTCGCCGAGCATCTGCCAATCATAATAATCGTTAAAAAAAGAGGCGGAGAGGATGCCGAGAAATACAATTGCAAGATCGACAGAAAAAAGCGCCGGCTGCAGCGTACCGGAGATTGTAAGACCGAGCACTGGATAAAAAAGGAGGCGCAGCGCGCTTATTTTCTTTCCGTGCTGTATTCTATAAAAATCAAGAATGCCTTTCATAGAGCAACTCTACCACTCCGGCGAGGGTATGAGTAATTATCGATGGCAACGGAACAAGAGCAATCTCTTTTTTAATATCTTCGATGAGCTGCGTCTGTAGTTCGTACGGATCTCTATCTATTTTTGAAAGCAGTGTAATCTCTCCGCTCTGCTGATCCACTATATCATCACGGAGTTGATAGAGAACTCCTATTTTCTCACCAAGCCGCGCAAATGGCCTCTGCCATTTTGTTTTTCCTCTCATCATTGCGCCCATCACAAGAGGTGAAGCCACGCTATACAGCGCGGTCTTGTATGTATAGATTCTGTAAAGTTCCCGCGCGGACAGTCGCTTTCTCTCCGCG
The DNA here is from genome assembly GCA_964454705.1 of uncultured Candidatus Saccharibacteria bacterium. Classification (GTDB taxonomy): domain Bacteria; phylum Patescibacteriota; class Minisyncoccia; order CAYVXU01; family CAYVXU01; genus CAYVXU01. Next base: position 11,690 of record CAYVXU010000014.1, read on the forward strand.
GCGCGAATCTCCTCTAAAACCCCTTTCCCTGTTCTCGCAAGCACGCCTAAGTAGTAAGCAACCATCTTTTTCTTCCTGCGCTTACCCATATCCGCTCCTGTGATCAAATTGATTCCCGCCACAAGCCCAATGTCTCCTGTTACGAGAGACCTCGGCATACCAAAACGCCCTAACATACTCTCGCTCCCTCTGCGTTCGAGTGAATTATCAATCACATCGTCGTGTACGAGCATCGCGGCGTGCACACTTTCAAGTCCGCACGCCACATCCCAAAACGCAGTGTCACGTTCACGCGCCACCCCCCCTGTACCTATATAGAAAAGAAATGGCCGGAGCCGCCCTCCTCCTTTCTGCACCATTTTTTGAAATGCGCGGATCTCCTCGCTTTTACCGAGAGAATAAATGCCCTCCCAACGGTCTTTTATTTTGTTCCTGAACACCGTTTGGAAACGATGCAGATCTTCTTTCACATTCCGCGTGAGCTGAAGCTTTAAAATTGACTTCATTTTTAAACCTAGGTACTATATAGATAGATAGAACCTTGCCATAAGAATAGTCTTAGCAGAAAGGAGAATGTATGAAAAGGCATATGGTAGGTCTCTCGTCTGTCCTGATGCTCATCGCGGCATCAAAACCCGCGTGGAGCGATGTGGTGGGGACCATCACATTTACCGCAAATACTGGCGGGGGAGGAGTGGTTTCGGGCTCCGGGACCGCGGACAACCAAACAAAGAGCGTCTTCGGTTCCTCGGTAAACCTTTCAAGCGCGGGGCCGCTTGATTTCACCGCTTCATCCGGAGATCCGAACGCGTATCCTATCCCGTTTTCAGGCACCGTGGTATCCCAGCAGACAATGAACGGAAATCCCAAATTGAACTTGTCGTTCAACGGAGGCGTATACGCTACACTTGGAGAAACAGTCTCGGGAAACTGGGTGAATTTCACTGCAATCGTGTCCGGACTTCAGCAGCAGATCGGTCTTCCGTCTGGCTTGGTCTACCTCCTTGACGGCCGCGCACGTTGCATCGCTCTCTGCAACACTGTTACCCCCCAATTCGAAGAGAACTTTGCGCTCAACGCCTTCCAACCAGTCAGTACGCCCGCAGGCTCGAATGTCTCGATTTCAAGTACCGCTACCTTTTTCCATACAGGCTCCCAAACCGAACGTTCGATCACCGTCGCTATTACTTTCCAAACTGTCTCCACCGCAGGCTTCACTACAATCACCGCTACCTCAAACACCGCCACGGGCTTCGAGTTCAGGCTGAACGGGCTCCCGAACTCTCCCTACGTCGACATCTCCACCACTGCGGCACACTCCGGCACGATCACCACTTGCCTCTCCTACACAGACGCGGATAGCAATGGATACGTCGACAACACCGACCCTGCGATCCCCGCAACTGATCTGCGTCTAGGGCATAGCGAGGAAGGAACGTTCCAGGACAGAACCAATCTCCCGGTGGATACCGCTAATAAGCGGGTATGCGGCGATGTGAGCAGTTTCTCTGAATTCGCGGTTGCGTTTGCGGATGATGACGAGGACGGGGTCCCCAACTTCCAGGATAACTGCCCAACCATCGCAAACCCCACCCAAGCCGATCGCGACGGCGACCAAGTCGGAGATGCATGTGATGAGGACGTAGATGGGGATGGCATCGTGGACACTGCTGAAGACACGGTTTGCCTCCCGTTAGCCCAAAGGAATGTGGTGCGGATTTCCAAACTGAATGCGAAAGGATGTACTCTGGATCAGATCTGCCGCTGTTTTAGCCCGCATGGCCGCGTGAGTTGGAAGAGCAGGGCTGAATTCGTCTCCTGCGTGCGCAATGGCGCACGAGAGTTCTTCCTTTCCGGCATCTACACAAGAGAAGAACGCCTGGATGCGGTACGGAAAGCCCAGCGCGACCTCAACTGCGGAATACCCCAACTTTAGTACCTTTTCCCAGAGCCGCGCAATCGTGTGATTGCGCGGCTTTCCCTTTACTGTTGCGATACCTCATTCGAAGGAGAGACTACAGGCGCTCCTCCTTCTGAAGTTGGTGGCGCACTTTTGACGGGCGGGGATTCTGGAATCGGCTCACTCTGCGGCGGTTCTGTGCTCGCTGCAGGAGATGCGGTGCTCTCGGGTGACGAGGCAGGAAGCGAAGTATCAGGGTTATTGTCTCCTGTGTTCTGCGAAGAAGGTGGGGCGGGTAAAGAGGTTGGCTCCGTTATCCCGATGATCCAGTAATCAAACTGGGCGCTCTGGCTAAGCGGCCCCGAGAGGCGAAGTAGGAAGTAACCCGGCTGGACGATCGTAACTCCATCCGCATCTTCTACCGGTCCCCGCACCTCTGCTACATGCCAGCTTTTTCCCTCAAGATCGGTCCTAAACGTCACAAATATTTTTGAAGCATCTACAAGCGCATTGTTCTGGATACGTGCCTCTTGATGTCCTGCGGGTACTATCCCGCTTCCGATTGTGGAAACCTCCACTCCATCCTGCGGCAACGCCCGTTTACGTATGGCAACTCCTTCGGTTTCTACGCTCATCGCTATTAACTTCCCGTTTTCATCAATCTGCCACTTTCCATCTATGCCCGCGAGCGACTTCAAATTGATAATCGCTCCACCTCCCATATCAAAGTCTCCCGCCACATATACCCTGCCCGTCTGAAGGTTGGCATAGAGACCTGTCTCATCCGATCCTCCACCCTGCGCGACTGCGCCATCGAGCTTACCGTGGGAAAGATTTACGAATACGAGTATTTTTCCCGTAGAGCCTGAAGAGCCATCAAACGGTTCGAGTGCCACGCCAATGATTGCGCCTTTTTTTGTCGCTTTCATCGCATGCCCCGCAACTGAAG
>CAYVXU010000014.1:14548-15496 GCA_964454705.1 uncultured Candidatus Saccharibacteria bacterium
TGAGCGGATCCCCAAGTGCGATCGTGCCATTCTCGGTTGATACCTTCACCGGCACGCGTCCGGAAAGGGCGACGGGAACATGCCTACGTCCGTATACATCAATTCCATTTTCTCTTCCGAGTAGTACCCCCGGTCTTTCTGAAACAACACCGAGCAACAAATGATCGTAAGGCGTGTTGGCTTTTACAAGAGAAGCTTTTGTTACATCATATTCGTCCCGCTGTATATGGCCATTTGTGTCTGGAGCGAGCATTACGACATCTCCTCGCTCAAGCGCTAGATCATAGGTCGGAAAGTTTTCAGCAAGGTCATCAATCGTAAAATCAGATGCGATTCCATAGACGGTGCCCGCAGAACGGGAAGCGTCAATACAATCATCAGCAGTATCAAGCGAATCGTCCGCGCAGATTGCTCCATAGGCGACAATGCCAGTACCTCCTATATTCGCCGTACTCTGGCTGGTACCCCTTCCCACTACGAGATCGCCCACGAGCTCGACCCTGTTTTCATTTGCATTTACCACAAGTGTGTCCGCATCGACAGTAAGACCGGTGGCAAGGGTGCTCGTCGCGGTTGCGCCCCCGAGCACCTGAAACCGTCTGGTACCTCCGATCTGTAAATCAGCGAGCGCACAATCATTAGTGGGCGAATTCGCCGAGCACTCAACGTTTACCCCAATCGCGGTCCCGTACGAAGCGCCTCCTGAAATCTGGTTGCCGATTCGGAATCGTGCGTAATCTGCATGTGACGGCAGTTTATTACCGGTGAGGAGTATGTTGGTTGTAGAGGCAGCGGTGGTAGTTGCGTATCCTGACCAGCTAGCATTTGCGGTCGTAAAAGTAGCCGAAAATGCAGTCGTGGAAGCGGCGAGTTGCAACATCGAATTGCCGCCTTTATCGAACTCAAAAATATTTCCTGCAAATGCGCTCGCGGCGTTGACGCCTATTG
>CAYVXU010000014.1:15506-17539 GCA_964454705.1 uncultured Candidatus Saccharibacteria bacterium
TGCATGCCCACTCGAAGAGCCGTTGAGGTTCGACGTAGAATCCCAGTCCATGTGGAGATTCGCAAGCGTCGCTTGTGAGTCCGGAGCAGCAGAGAAGGTAAACGTGCCGGTGGTAGTGGCGTTTACCTGGCCATCCATCGTGAAAAGTTCCAGACCGGTACCATCAATAAGAATCGGACGGAGAGTGGAGCCGGTAGAATCTAGACTGGTGTAGAAGCCTCGATATTCTCCTATATTTCCTGCTACATCGGAAACAGTTACACCGTAGGCAATATCACCATCAGAGTCGTTGGTCAAAAGAGCTTGGTATCCGTACAAGTTTCCAGATATACCAGTATTACTTGCCGTAAGAGTGGATACAACACCACTCGCGGTACTATCAGCAGTGATTTGATTCTCCAGCCCTGTCGCGGCAGCATTAGAACCCTGCGCATCGATTGTATTCATTAGTCCAGTCGCATCTCCAGCTCCGGTAACAGTAAGCACGGTGTAGATTCCATATTCAATATCAGCCGCAGCAGATGTTTCATAGATGCTTAGACTACTCGCATCCGATCCACCGACGATATTAAGTGTCGCCGTAGGCGAGGCGGTCCCCACCCCCACCCGGTTCTCGTTTGAATTCACGACAAGTGTTGACGCGTCGACCACAAGGCTCATCGAGCCGGAGAGTGTTGTCGTAGAGACCTGTCCGGATGTGGTAGTCGCGCTTACAGAGAGAAGCGAAACTGCTCCTTTCCGGATATCGAGATAGTTGCCGCTAAACGCGCTTGGCGCATTCATGCCAAGCACGGTTCCGTTTGACGATCCTGAAAGCACCGAGGTGGTATCCCAATCGAAAAGCATATGCGCGCGATCCGTTACGGAAGCGGGCGTGCCAGTGAAAATGAAGTTTCCGGTTGAGGTTGCATTAAAGTTTTTATCCACTGCCCAGTCAGGATTACTGCCGTCATCGGTTAAAAAGATGGGATATGAAGAGGAGGAGGTGTTATCAAATCGTACATACAGTCCGTAGTAGGTACCGAAGTTGCCGCTGTCAGACGCATAATAAGCAATCGCGCTTTGCGTTCCTGCGGAGTTTTTTAAATCTGTGTATACTCCGTAACTGGTAATAACGAAACCACCTTTATTAATTATACTTTGATTTATTCCAAAACCCGCTGAATCAGAGGTGATCATCTGGTTCACGCCATACGCAAAATCAAAGATATTTCCTCCACCTGTTGAAATATTTTGATTGATGCCATATGTTATACCGCCGTCATTTGTATTGTCGATTTGTGTATAGAGACCGTTGTAGGTGTTACCCAGAGCGCCGCTCGCGTAAATACTGATGGCTTTATTATCACTTGCGTTCCCCACCACGTTGAGGGTCGCGGTGGGCGAGGCGGTCCCCACCCCCACGCGGTTCTCGTTCGCGTTCACCACCAAGGTGGAGGTGTCCGCGACCAAGGAGCCGGCGAGGGTGGTGGTCGCGACCTGGTCGCCCGCGGCGAGAGAGGTGTCCACGACGAGCTCATTGGTGCCCGAGCGCTGGATCACGAGCGCGGTGTCGGAGGCGAGATTCATCAGGAGGCCCCCTGCCCCGGTGAAGCCGGCAAGGAACGCGCCTGAGGAGTTCTCGAACGCGAGGAGGTTCGCGTTCTGGGTACTGTTCGCCTGTACGGTGAGGCCGGTGACGTCGCTCCCGAGGTCAATCGTCGTTGCCCCGGTGTCGGCGAAGGTCACAAACGCGGCGCCGTTGTCCTGGATCACGAAGTCGCCGGTGGAAGAGAGGTTCACGGTGAGGTTGGCGCTTGAGTTCGGCGTCACGGTGAGGGCGTTTGCGCCCAGCTGGATGTTCGTTGCCGCATCGACGTCAAGGGTGTCCTCGAGGTCGTCGAAGTCGATGCAGTCGGCGCAGGTGAAGGCGGTGGATCCGGTGATGGCGCCGTCCACGGTGAGGTTGCCGGTCACCGTCTCGTTGCCCACGATCCGCGCGTTCCCCACCACGTTGAGGGTCGCGGTGGGCGAGGCGGTCCCCACCCCCACGC
>CAYVXU010000014.1:17639-19245 GCA_964454705.1 uncultured Candidatus Saccharibacteria bacterium
ATCAGGAGGCCCCCTGCCCCGGTGAAGCCGGCAAGGAACGCGCCTGAGGAGTTCTGCAGTTCAAAAAGATTTGCTCCTTGTGTGCTATTCGCGCGAATTGCGGCTTGGAGTTCGTTTGCATCCCCCACTATTCCCAGCTTCGCAATATCGGTAGTTCCTCCGATGTTCACATTATCGGTAGTCGCAACAAGTCTTACGATCGTACCGTCATCCTGCCAGCCGGCAGCACTTGAACAACTTGCACAACTCCCATCAAACGTGAGATTTCCGGTAATGGTAACATTGCCGTTGAAGCGTGAAGCTCCAAGTACACCAAGCGTAGTACTCGGACTTGCGGTACCGATTCCCACCCGGTCTTCGTTGGCATTTACCACGAGTGTCGTGGTATCCACCACAAGACTCGCGGCGTTAGTAGTCGAGGCGACCGCATCTCCTCCGGAAAGATTGGTATCCACGGTAAGCACATTCGTCCCGGAGCGCTGGATTGCGAGCGCAGTATCAGAAGCTATATTCATCAAAAGTCCTCCTGCGCCGGTAAAACCAGAGAGAAATGTGCCACTCGAGTTTTGCAGTTCAAAAAGATTTGCATTTTGGGTGGAATGCGCGCGCACGCCAAGTTGGATTTCATCGGAGTCGCCAATCACCCCAAGACGTGCGATATCGAGCGTGGCAGAACCAATGGTAAGATCATCGCCCACGGTCGTGAGATACGCAAATGCACCTCCGTCGGTGAAAAGACTGTCACCACCCCCGCCTCCGCCGCAGCCCGTACAAGAACCCGACACCACAAGATTGCCCACTTTGAACGTACTTGGCACAATCGTTCCGTTTGCCATTGCGCTCTGAATATCTCCCATACTCGGACCGCCCGATACAAAAATACCACCGGGAGTGTAGTGCACGCCGCGCATGTTCGCTACTTGTGAGGAAATGTTGGCGATGGTACCGGAGAAGCCGTCTATCCTTCCGGTTGCTCCCACGAGCCGCAGGTCAATTTCAGAAAGTTTTTTTTCGAACTGGCTCAGATCGGCCGATTTAATCACCTCTCTCACCTTTTCGGTATGTTTCTGCACCTCTACGCGCTTTTCCTGCCGCACCACCTCGCGCACAATCTCCTTTCCGTTCTGCCCGGAAGCGCGGCCCCCTGTGGGCGTACCGGTGCCCCGCGCAATGCCTGTCCCGGGCTGCCGGACACCGGGAGCGCCTGGCTGCTGCGGCGCAGGACTTTTTGATGACGGGACACTACCTGCAATCGGAGCACTCTCTTTCCTGGGTAATTCTCTCCATCGCACATAGGCAACCTCGCGCTCTCCTTCCTCACGTGAAGGCGGGGTTGGCGCATTACGCAAGGTGCTATAAAGATTCCGGAGTTGGGTATGCGTGCCGCGCAAAAAATTTTTAAACTGATGCGCAATGCCTGCCGGCAATGATTGCTCCCACCGTGCGCTCCCGCCAAGAAGGTCAGTAACCAGCTTCTCGCCCGCGGGTGTCGCAAGAAAATTGAGTATACCAACCAGCATGATCACTGCGCCAGCAATCGCGACTTTTGATCTTCTTGCAACTGCGGTTTGTGAAGGAAGAATGGGCTGGTTTTTTGCGAGATACT
>CAYVXU010000014.1:19255-22761 GCA_964454705.1 uncultured Candidatus Saccharibacteria bacterium
CTTGCCGTGCACGCAAACTTAAATATTCCTGCGAATACTCACATTTTTTCGCGGCCTCGGTAAGCGATATATACTGGATAGAATCTTCGTGCATCTCCTCTCGCATAGAGATGGATCCGATAGAAATTTTCGGTAAATAAAATGGATAACCGATATATCGGATTGATATCGGTTATCCAATCTCTTTATTTTACCATATTTTCCGCTCTGAAAGAATAACTATATTTATAAAAATATATACATATAACGCTTTGATACTAGTAAACAAAAAATGGCTTTTTAGAGCCATTTAATATATCGGAAAACGCTGTAAGTGATTATTTGATAATTTTGAAGAATCTACTTATCCACAGTCGAAAATTTTAAAGGCTAAAATATCGAACTTAAGCTGCGCAGTTTATCCCTTAAAAATAGCTCGCGATTATTAAGAGGAAGCCCAAAATTTTACTCAACAGCCCTGTATGCTATATACTCAAGAAGTTATGATATTCGGATTAGAAGGCATCAAGTTTTCTCCTCGACCTCTTTGAGCGCCCCTGCTCAATATTGCGAAGCAAAACTTCAATATGATCAAGTCTGTAAAGCCGGTAATTATTGATGGGATTGCGATAGGCCGGAAGTTTTCCAAGACGATCCCAATTCCGTAGCGTAAGCGGCGTTACTCCGAGAAGTACAGCTGCTTGCTTCACAGTAATATATTTTCTAGCTTCTCCACCCATATTTTTCGCTGAAGTTAGTAATGTCTATTAACCTTATATGAGAATTTTCCAGACTGAAACTATTCTTGATACCATTTTCCCCTCTTTTTGTCTCGGATGTGGCGTAAGTTCAGAGTATTCACGCCTCTTTATGGATGGAAAATTTCTTTGGCTTTGTCCGGATTGTTTCCATAGGATTGAGATTAACTCCGCATTTTACTGTGTGTTCTGCAACAGTCGATTCCTGTACAGTAGCGAATCCCATCGAGATTGTCGCCGAGAGAGCCTTTGCAACAGCACTTCGGTAGCTACCTTTTATAATGACTCAATTATACAGGCGCTTGTGCATCATCTCAAGTATTCAGGAGTGCGCGGAATTGCTGAAATTTTTGCGGCAATACTTACACAGCATCTTGTGCTGCAGAATTTTCCTTTTGAGCGCTTCTCTCTCATGCCTGTTCCCATTTCCCGGGTCCGCATGCGCGAACGGGGGTTTAATCACGCAGAAGAAATTACCGCACATCTTGCAGCGGCAACCGGCATGAGCGTCATTGCTTCCGCGCTTCAGCGCATACGCCAAACTGCTTCTCAAACTTCATTTGCACACGACGCAGAGCGGGTAAAAAATGTCTTGGGAGTCTTTCGGTGCATTGCTCCAGAAAAAATCAAGGGAGAAAATATTTTACTCATCGATGACGTGATGACCACCGGCGCAACTATTACGGAGTGTGCCCGTGCACTGCGCGCGGCGAAACCCAAATCGATCTGGGCTGTTGCAGTTGCGGGCCGGCGGTAATTACAAAAACTCCGCACATGGTACGGGTTTTTTATCGGATTGCACAATGTTTTTCACAACCTAGAATCAAATATTATTTTGGCATGAGGCGCCCAGAACCAGAATAAATTCGGTTCTGGACAGCCCCGAACCGATCTTGATCTGGTGTGGGGCGCGCCCGACAGGAATTGAACCTGTGACCTCTTCCTCCGCAGGGAAGCGCTCTATCCGCTGAGCTACGGGCGCGAAATGGTACGCGCAAGTCTTTTGCCACGGTACGAGAGTTCTCGCTACTGGAACATTCTCACCAGCGCTTGCACCAGTGTTTCTGCCTGTTTTTTTTCAGGAATAAACCGGATGAGATATTCGCGCAGGGTTACCGGATCAACATCATCGAGGGGAAGTGTAAGTGATGCGGATGACAGTATATTTTTCCCCCGCAGTGAGAGTTCCTTTACCTCTGGCGGATCGTAGAATATCCAGAACGAGTCGAAATCTTCGAATGAGTAGTCTTTGTGATCGATGCGTAATCCATCGCTATCAAACAGAATATGGTAGCGTGTTTTACCGTACCGTTGTACCACAAGATAACTCACTATCGCAACTACAAGCAATGCAATCCCTAAAATATTGCGGGTCCATATTGCCAATCCGATAATAAGCGCTGTTCCCATAAGCATGACGCGCATCGAAGGAAAAAACCTCTCACGGGGAGATATATAAATATCCCACGAAATGCTCTCGGGAGATGAAGAATCAATTATTGGCATGGTGTTCATAAAATGCGGTGGGTGCAGGACTCGAACCTGCAAACCCCTTACAGGGTCCCAGTTTTCAAGACTGGTGCCTTACCAATTCGGCGCAACCCACCGTATATAAATCCATTAAGTTCTTCAACCTTAATTTTTTTGATAAGTTTTGGATTATTGGATCCAATATCGTCCATATATTTTTTTATATCCACCTCATTGCTTAGGTAAATATTTTTTCTGGAGTTTTTTGTGGGTCTATATCCGAATTTTGATAGAGAAGTCTCGAGAAAACGTAATATATTTTTGTTTCTGTTCGTCACTGTTAATTGTTTGTAAAGGTAGTTTCCTCTTTTACCTATAAAATATTTAATACCTACAGAACCTTCTGTATCGAAAAGTCCTTTCACAACAGCCTTTGAGAATGCTTCATTTTTCAATACCCATTTGGGTATATATCTGTGTTTAGGATCAAAGCCAATAACTTTTAGATACTCGCACACATCTCTTGAGGAGACCTGTATTTCGGTAGTGCCTCTTGCCGGTCTCTGTTGGCACGTTACCGGTACCCCAGTAAATAAATTGCTCATCAGTTGTCTTACGTATGGAACGTATTTTGCATCGGCAACGGCATTCAAATAAACCTTTACAAAGTATCGTGTCATACTTCCATCACCTAAAAGAATCCCAAATAGTTCAGCAAGATCAGTTGAGAAAGATTTTGGAAGAACTACTGAATTTTTATTGTTTAAATTGAAGCGATTTGAGCATAACAACGAACAGAAGATATGTGTTGGATAATTCTTAATGAAGATTTGTTTACAGAATCGACACGTAGACTGCATAACGTATTATAGCATCATTGCTTCTGCCGTTCAACCACTCGGCCAACCCACCAGAGTACTATAAAAAGTGATTTTTTACGAATGCTCTGCCTGAACCTGATTTAAGGTACTTCTCGAACTCAAAGGCTTTGTATTTGTCATTGAATACTACATGCGCAATAAGTTTTACTGGACAGCGACTTTCTGTTGCTGGCACGTATCCATTTTGGTGCCGCTTCAGTCTTTCTTCTAAATTTTCTGTACAACCGGTGTATGACTTCCCATCGGCACACCTTAGAATGTAAACAAAATAATTCATAATACGAAGTCTCCTTCACAACCTTCTAGCAGACTGTGTCCGCATGCCGCCGGCAGAGCCTATAGCGACGCACGGCCGAAGCCCGCTATGGCGGGCGAAGGCGGTGTCTGTTTGAAAATATCCGAACGGAACTCTCTGGGC
>CAYVXU010000014.1:22771-24465 GCA_964454705.1 uncultured Candidatus Saccharibacteria bacterium
CCCCCACACCCCCCTTCCGCCCGCCTCGCCTTGCCTGCCCGACGAATAGGCGGGAACCGGAGCGGAAAGGACGATTTCAAGTTTTTCTTTGGCGGCAAATTCTTTTTGATAGTAAAGGTCAGAGTCCGAAATAGGCAAGGTAAAAACCTAAAATTAAATACCCAGTGGCAATAATGTAATAGATTTTGCGGTTGTTAAGAAATACCAGATATTTCCTCAAAGTTTCTTTAGAGACAAACAGAAAGCTCCCACCTTCAATTAAAATTGTCCAACCGACAATAGTGATGATTATCCGCGGGCTTAATTCCCAAACATTATGATTAAGAACTACTAAAAGTCCCAGAAGAAATTCGAGAGTACCCAAAATGTAGGATAATGCCCGGCTTTTTGAAAGCTCATGAAAAATGCTTATAAGCATTTTTTGTTTCGCCAACATGGAAAATCCCATGACTAACGAAAAAATCCCCATCAGCTGTGCAAGAAAAATTGAAGTTTCCATGATCCTATTTTTATTGATTTAATCTTTGGCGGCAAATTCTTAACTCTTACTATTAACGGCTAATTTTTTTAAGCGGTGGCGGGTCAAGATGCCACGCGGAATATTACGTATCACATCTACGATAGCCTTCCAACCCGCTCTTCTAAGTGCGCGAATCCAACATGCTTGATATCGGGAAGCAGGTATTCATCGGAAAATTGAGCGTTGAGGTTTTTGGTAATGGAAACAAGCACTTCTTCAAGTCGTCTTGGCACATTCCACGGGATTCTCCATGCAACTTGCCCCTGTGGATTAATCACATAGATGAAATTCGGGAAGAGACCGTATTGCTTATGCACCGTTCCTTCTAAATCATCAACAATGATTATTCTATTGTCCTGTTCGTCCTCACGAAATTTTCGGGCACAACGTAATTTTTCATCAAAAGAAATATGTGCGGGCACTCGTTCTCCCGGGTGCGCTTCTCGAACATACAGCAGAAGAAACGCGATGTCTGGATATTTTCGAACAAGCTTTTGCATATCGCTCGTTGTTCCAATGGTGGCTGGGCAGGTACTACTTCCGGCTTCAAGTACTACAATCTTTCCTCGAAAATCGCTCAACTTGACCATCTTTTTATCGAGAGTCGTTGCTGTAAAATCTGGGGCTACAGTTCCAATTTCAGGACCCTCAAGGCGTTCTAATAAAAACCGCCCCGTTGATTCTTCCAAATAAGGTTTAAATCCGAAATGTTTGTAATTGTAATCGTTTGATTTCATAGTAATTCCTCAATATAAACATCTAGGGCTTTCGCAATTTTTGCCATAATAAGCACCGAGGGTGTTTTAATAATCCCAGTTTCAATCTTGGTAAGTGTCGTATATTTTACGCCAGACTTTTGGGCAAAATCCTCCTGCGAAAGTCCTAACTTTGTTCTGCGTTTCTTTATGTTTTTGCCAATACTTGATTCAGTTGCCATACTTGCAGTATATTGATAGTATGAAAGTGATTTGATATACTTTCATTATCATACTATCAAATTTTATGATTTATTTCAATTCAGAAAAGAAAAGCCCGCTTCTGGCCTTCATAAAGTTCGAGCCGACATTTTTAACAGGTTCTTTGGCAGTTTGCCTTTCCGCTCCGGTTCCCGCCTTCACTCAAGAGTTTCGGTGGGGCAGGCAAGGCGAGGCGGGCGGAAGGGGGATCCGCTATG
>CAYVXU010000015.1:0-10838 GCA_964454705.1 uncultured Candidatus Saccharibacteria bacterium
GCTCCCGAGAAAGTGCTGGTAAGCTCCGCATTTCTTACGACCCTCCCGCGGGAGGATGTGGTGAGCGGGCTTGGGGAGATCGCTAAACTGCTTATCACAGGAGCACGTGGTAGCAGAGGTCTTAAAAGCGTCGAAGAAGCCGTCACGCGCATCCTTACCGGTTCCCCGCGCGACCTTCTCCCGCTTATTCGGGAGAGTCTCTCTATAAAAAAGCCTTTTGTTGAGGCAGATGAATTTGACGAAGGGAAGAGGCGACTCCTGAATTACGGGCATGAATTTGGACACGCGCTTGAATCGGTGTCACGTTTTCGCGTCTCTCATGGTCTTGCGGTGGTTGTGGGAATGATCTTTGCCGATATCATTGCGCGAGACCGAAATATCCTTCGCGAGGAACTCTCGCAGCACGCCTACGAACATATATACCGCCCTCTTCTTGAAGCGGGAAATGCGATATACATTGCCCGCTATCTGAATCATCAAAAACTCCTTGCCGCAGTAAAAATGGATAAGAAGCGGGTGAGAAAAGAGCTTCCTCTTGTACTCCGTACGAGCGCCAACCGTCTTATGCTCACTGCCGACCTCACCGACATCGAATTTGTAAGGGGGATATATGAGTTAAAGAAACTCCTCGGTATAAAGACATCCCGTGCTCCGGTGCGGGCGGTGCTCTTTGATTACGACGGCGTACTTGCAGACTCGATGGAGGATAATTACCGGGCGTGGCGCGCGGTATTCCGCCGGCACCATGGTATTGCGCTTGACCGGGATGCGTATATGCAGCTTGAAGGCCGGCGCATGAGCGAGGTGGTAACGATCCTTGCCCGCGAATACCGCGTGCCGCTCACCCAAAAGCTTATTGCACAGATGATTCAAGAGAAAGAGGCGCTATACCTTCGCAGGTATCGCGGGATGAGGTTTTATCCCGGCACTCGCGCGCTCATACGCGAGCTTGGGAAGCGCAGGGTACGTCTTGCTATTATCTCGGGTGCGTCCAGAAATCGTCTTCTCCAATCACTTTCCCCTGCGTTTCTGCGGCAGTTTCATACGGTAATTACCGCAGATGATGTGCGCCATACCAAGCCGCATGCAGAGCCGTATACACGCGCGCTTCACAAGCTAGGTCTTCCCCCGCACGAAGCCCTTGTGGTTGAAAATTCACCATTGGGGGTCGCCTCGGCGCGGGGGGCAGGCATACCATGTATTGCAATCTCTACCACGCTCGGGAAACAATTCTTGCGCCATGCAGACGTGGTGGCGAGAGACTTTACGGATCTGCGCAAACATATTCTTGCGCGAATTTCATCTTGACGCGGCGAATTCTTTATTCTAGGCTCAAAAATCATGGCCGGATGTTCATTCATAACTAACACGTGGGGGGTATGATGAATTCTATCGAACGGAAAATGGTTTCACTCCTCCGGGACCTCCGCGATACCTTTGGAGTGGAGCTCGTAAAAGGAGAGTTTGAGTCGGAAGGAACGCGAAAAGACGAGTTCCTGCGCTTGAAGGATGTTGCGTCCAGCGCCGGGATCGGCCTTATCATCAAGATCGGCGGGGGAGAAGCGATCCGGGATATGCGCGATGCCCAGCTCATCGGCGCAAACGGCATCGTGGCGCCGATGATCGAGACGCCGTACGCGCTCCAGAAGTATGTGCAGGCGGCGCAACATGTCTTTAACGACGATGCCCGCGAAGATGTGCGGTTCGGCATCAATGTCGAGACCAAGTTTGCTACCACGCACGCCGCTCAAATTCTTGCGAGCCCCTTTGCGGACTCCCTCGACTGGATCACGGCGGGGCGTGTGGATCTGTGCGGTTCACTCGGCCGCAACAGGGATGACATCAACTGTGACGAAGTGTTCGGGATCGTCCGAGAACTCTTCGCGAGCGCAAAGAGCGCCGGATTCGAGACCACGCTTGGCGGAGGAATCGCAGTTGAGTCGCTCTCGTTCATTCAACGCCTGATCGAAGAGAGTCTCATTGACCGCTTTGAAACGAGGAAAGTTGTCTTTCCGGCGCCCGAGAAGCTCACACGGGAGGGAATGGATGCGCGGGTGCTTCTCGCAAATGAGTTCGAGCTTCTGTGGCTTCGCAATAAGGCAAACTATTACGGAGCGATCGCGCAGGAAGATGCATCGCGGATCCAGATGCTCGAACGAAGAGTCGAGTCCGCAAAACAGTCCCAGGCAACCAAAGCGGTCGCCTAACCCACAAACGGCACCTTTTTTCGATGAAGCCCTGTCCTTTTAAGGTCAGGGCTTCTTTCTATATCAAAATGCAAAAATCAAAAGTCAAAATGAAAAATCAAAATAGAAAAAGGAGAGCTACAGTACGTCTCTTAAGTGGTTCTTTTTGCGCTTTACTTTTTCATTTTGATATTTGAGATTTGATTTTTGATTTATTTTATGGTGACGATAGCTCTCCAACTATTTTGATTGTGCCACGAGATGATCGGATGGGAGAGATGGGAATCGTTGAACCACTGCTCAATTTCCTGGCGGGTGAGATAGAACGCCGTGGGAGCAAGGAGGTGATCGAATACGATCGAGTATACCTCCCGGAACGGAAACCGCGAGATGTAGGTAAGGTATGCGTGATAAAAGAGATGCCGACTAAGCGCGGGAGCGTACCGGGCAAGGGGGCGGTACACAAGCTGCAGGGTTATATAAAGAGGAACGGTGATTATTGCCGCGATGATGCGCACGAACGGAAGCGGAAGGCGGGAGGTGACCATACTACGCAGAGGATTCACTATACGTACAATCCAACCGTTGTTTTCACGGCCATACACCCAAATGGTAATGCTCCCGCCTCGTTTGATAAGCGGCAGCAGTGCGGAAAATCCTCTCCGCGGGTCGGGAAGATGATGGAGCACTCCTATGCTGTACGCGAGATCGAAGGTGCGTGCGGCAAACGGGAGGTGATGAATATCGGCCTGCACGATATGGACATTCGGCAGGCGCCTGGTATTGGCATAGGCCGCCTCCACCGCACGGGATATATCCATGCCAATCACCTCACGAGCGCCAAACTGGCTTGCCCAGTAGATATGCCGTCCTTTTCCGCAGCCCGCATCAAGCACAAGCTTCCCTTTAAAATCATCGGGAGTGAGAGGATGCACCCAGTCAAGAAACTGCTCGCGATATTCATTTCGAAGTTCAGAAAAGTGGGTCCATTCATACCCGAATCCTTCGGAGGTTGCCTGGATGTGGCTGGGAATTGCGGAGGGGAGGAAACGGGGGATGCCATTCGTGATGGGAAAACGGGAGTCGCACCGCGTGCAATGCAACATGCCGGTGATAATCTCCTCTCCTTCGCGGCTCTCCGTAGTAAGCGAGAGTAGAGCCTTGCAGGAAATGCAGACAAGAAACTGGAGTAATCGCGGCTTCATGCTCGAAACCAGTTTTTATACCAAAGTTGGAACATGATAAGAGTCCAGAGCGGTTTACGGTTATTGCGTGTGCGTGCCTCATGCTCACGCCACACCTTTTGAATGAAGGCAGAATTAAATATTCCCTGACGCTGAATCGCGTGTGAGTCGAGAAGGAGTTCCTGCACAAGCGGCCGGAGTTCGGTGAGCAGCCAATGTGCGACGGGTATGCCGAACCCCTTTTTCTTGCGGTGGAGTACCGCGTAGGGGAGGCGGTTTTCCATTATTTTTTTCAGGATATATTTTGTGGTGACACCTCTCATTTTATAGGAGGGAGGAAGAGAAAGGATATATTCCACCACCGCGGGGTCAAGGAAGGGATTACGTGCCTCGAGCGAAGTATACATGCTTGCGCGATCAGTTTTTACGAGAATATCGTCAGTAAGATAGGTGCCGAGATAGCCCATGCTGATTTGGTTGAAGAGGGGGTGAGGGCTGTGTGCCGCAAAAATGCGTTCAAGCGGGGCAAACGTATTATCAGGCATGCGGGGCGGAAAAAATCCTTCCGCAAAGAGATTTCTTTTTTCCTGCGGCGTGAAGGCGCCTATCCAAATAAGATCCCGCATGAGCGAGGGATACGCTGCAGAGAGATCAAGGCGTTTCAATCCGTACTCGAATGTGATATTGGCAAAGGATGTGGGCAGGCGCTGGATGAGAGGGTGCATAAGGTAGTGCCGGATCGGCCGGGGAAGGTGAAAATACCACCCAAAGAGCCGTCGCGCCTGAAAAGTCGGGTACCCCAGCAGAAGTTCATCTCCTCCATCTCCTGCAAGTGCTACGGTGACTTTTGTTTTGGCAAATGACGCAAGGAGATAGGTGGGGAACAACGATGGATCTGCGAACGGTTCATCGAGCCGGGTTTGCAGGGATGGTATAAGATCAAGCAATTCGTGCTCACTAAATATCGCCTCGTGGTGTTCAGTGCCGAGGTGCTGCGCTACTGCGCGCGCATAGGCAGATTCATCGAACGAGCGATCAGAGAAGCCAATCGAAAACGTCTGCAAGGGGCCGGAGAAGTGCTTCCGGGCGTAGTAGGCGATAGTGGAAGAGTCGATACCTCCCGAGAGAAATACCCCAAGAGGAACATCAGCTACGAGTTGGGTACGCACGGCGTTTTCGAGGAGTGTATCGAGCGTATGCGCGGCGTCGTCGAAGCGGATAGTGCCTTGGGGAGCGGGCGGAAATTCCCAATAGGGCACGGCGGCAAGGGAGCCGTTCTGAAATGTAAGCACATGCCCTGCTTTGAGTTTAAAGATATTTTTATACATGGTAAGCGGCGCCGGAACATATTCATATGTCATATAGAGCGAGAGCGCTTCCGGATTGATTTCTTTCCTGATAGCGGGGTGCGCAAGGAGCGCTTTTATTTCGGAACCGAAAATAAGATTGTCTCCCGCCTTGGCATAAAAAAGGGGTTTCTCGCCCATTCGGTCGCGCGCGAGTATGAGCGCGTGTTTTTCTGCATCCCAGAGCGCAACCGCAAACATGCCTTTGATGCGGGGGAAAATGCCGGTGCCAAACTCTTCATATCCGTGCGCAATAACCTCCACGTCGGTACGAGAGGCAAAGGCATGTCCGCGTTTTTCAAGTTCGCTTCGCACCTCTTTGAAATTATATATTTCACCGTTTACCACTGTGGCAATGTTCCTGTCTTCAGAAAAAAGAGGCTGGCGCCCGCCAGTTAGATCAATAATGGAGAGACGCCGCATACCGAGGTTTATCTCCCCATCCGAAAAAAACCCCTCATCGTCGGGGCCTCGATACCTGATAGTATCCGTCATTCGCTTAAGCAATGCCGGATTGTGCTCGCCGGTAAAACCTGCAATGCCACACATACCATTTCGTAAATTCCAAATCCCAAGCACCAAATTCCAAATGTTTCGGTCAATGGATCATTCGGTAATTAGAATTTGTTTGGAATTTGGGATTTGGAGTTTGGAATTTTACTTTATTATAAGTTAATCTTCTCCTTTACCGTATAGGTTGTTTTGCCTTGTGATTCATGATAGGTGCGTACAAGGATTTCGGCAAGAAGCCCCATCATAATAAGGAGGATGCCCACAACGGTAAGCATTGCCATCAAGACAGGGAGAGGAGTCTGGATGAAATCTTTGTGATACGCTGTTGAGAGTTTGAAAAAGAGAGCGGCGGCGCCGGCAACTATGCCGAAGAAAATGGAGATAAGGCCCGTCGCACCAAAGACGTGAATCGGTTTGGTGGCGTATCCGGAGAGGAATTTAAGGGTAATAAGATCAAGGAGCACCTTCCAGGTGCGGGAGAGGCCATAGTGCGTTTTGCCGTAGGTGCGGGGCTCGTAGCGCACCGGTATTTCGGTAATGCGGGCTCCATTCCAGTGCGCGTATGCGGCGATAAAACGGTGCATATCGCCGTAGAGCCGGATTCCCTTGAGCACCTCCCGCCGGTAGGCTTTCAGGGTGCAGCCATAGTCATGGAGGGAAAGCCCGGAGATTGCAGAAATGAGCCTGTTGGCGAACGCGGAGGGAATCCTCCGGGAGAGGAGCTGGTTGTTCCAGCGCGCGACTCTCCACCCTGAAACAAGGTCGTACCCTTCTGTGATTTTTTCGATGAGGCGCGGTATATCGGCGGGATCGTTTTCAAGATCGCCATCCATCGGAATGAGAATATCTCCGGAGGCGTGATCAACCCCCGCAGAGAGCGCGGCGGTTTGCCCGTAGTTTTTTTGCAGGATTATCGTCTTTACGTGTTCGTGCGTGCGCGCCGCTTCCCGGACTTTTTCAAGCGTACCGTCGGTAGAGCCATCGTCTACGAGCACAATTTCGTATTCTCCCTTTTTGAGGGTAGCACGAAGACGCTCCACGAGGGGGAGGACGTTTTCCCGTTCATTATGGAGGGGGATAATCACCGAAAGCATAATACCTTATTATGCCAGCAATTTATTCATTGGTAAAGAGAAGAGTTGATTGAAAACCCTTGTATTTTTGAGAGAGTATAGGATACGATAGGAGCATTCTATGCGCACGGTTCTGGTCACTGGCGGGGCAGGATTCATGGGAAGTCACTTTATTCGCAGACTTCTCGAGCTGTATCCTCGCTATTACGTGGTGAATCTCGACAAACTTACCTATGCAGGGAATCCGGAGAATCTCCGGGATATTGAGGCGCGCTATTCCTCCCGCTACCGGTTTATACGCGGGGATATTGCCGATCCGAAGATAGTACGATCAGCAGTTAAAGGGGTGGATGCGGTGGTGAACTTCGCCGCCGAATCACATGTGGACCGCTCGCTTGTTGATATCTCGCCGTTTGTACACGCGCAAATTATGGGCACACACACGCTTCTTACTGCGGCACACGCGGAAGGGGTGAAGCGGTATGTACAGATTTCCACCGATGAGGTGTACGGCAGTCGCGAGAAGGGGAGCTTCCGGGAAGACCACCCGGTGAATCCCTCAAATCCCTATTCAGTGTCGAAGGCAGCGGCAGATGCGCTCGCGCTTGCCCACGGCCGCACGTGGGGAATTCCGGTGCTCGTGACCCGTGCCACCAATAACTATGGCCCGAATCAGTATCCGGAAAAGGCCATCCCGCTTTTTATTACCAATCTCCTTGAGGAGAAAAAAATTCCCCTCTACGGACGCGGAGAGCATGTACGCGAATGGCTGTATGTGGTGGATCACGCCGCGGCGGTAGACACCGTACTGCATAAAGGGAAACCGGGCGAGATCTACAACATTGGAAGCGCCGAGCGGATGGCGAACCGCGAACTCGCAGGCGGTATTCTAAAACTGTTAGGCAAAGACGACTCATGGATTGACTATGTGGCCGACAGGCCCGGGCACGATATGCGCTACGCGCTCTCTACTGCCAAGATTCGCGCGCTTGGCTGGAACCCCCGGTATCGTATGAAGGAAGCGCTCGCCGAAACAGTGCAATGGTACCGCAATAATCCACAGTGGTGGGGGCGTATTAAACAGGGAGACTATCGGAATTACTACCAGACTCACTATATCAAACGTGAGAAAACATTTACGCTCTCCCGCGAACGAAATCGTTAAATATACAAATCGCTATGCGGCGCCCGCCCCTTTCCAGACGAATCTGTCCGTGGAGCCTCACTTCTTTACTTGCCGTTCCGGCGCGTGAAGGACTTCTCCACGATGATTCGCTGAAAAGGGGCGGGCGCCATCTGTATACATAGTATCTATGAAAGGAATTGTTCTCGCAGGCGGCAACGGCACCCGGCTGCATCCGCTCACCAAAGTTACCAATAAACACCTTCTTCCGGTATACCGCAAGCCGATGATTTATTATCCCATCGAGACGCTCTGTGCTGCGGGTATTCGGGATATTCTGATCGTCTCTGGCAGGGGGCACGCTGGCCACTTTTTGGATCTCCTTGGTTCAGGAAAAGAGTTCGGCGCGCGCTTTTCATACGACGTACAGGATGAAGCGGGAGGCATTGCACAGGCGCTGGGGCTTGCGGAGGATTTTGCCGATGAAGGTAATATCGCGGTGGTACTCGGGGATAACATTTTTCAGCAGAATCGGGAAGTCGCAAGAGGGATTCGGGGATTTGAAAGCCAACATGGCGCGAAAATTTTTTTGAAGCCGGTGCCGGATGCGAATCGCTTTGGGGTTGCGGTGGTGCGTGATAGTAAGGTGAGCCGGATTCTTGAGAAACCGAAAAAGCCGCCGACAAACTATGCAGTAACGGGGCTCTACCTCTACGATAATCGGGTATTCCATATTATCAAGGGACTCAAACCTTCGAAGCGGGGAGAGCTTGAGATTACCGATGTAAATAACGCGTATATCCGCCGCGGCGAGATGTCGTATCAAATTATTAAGGGCGCCTGGACCGATGCGGGAACATTCCCGTCGCTTCTGCGGGCAAATATGCTTGCGGCGCAAATAGAGTCACGCAACGCGCGCCGTAAGAGGAAATGAGCATAGTTTAAAATCTACCCACATTTGAGGCGAATCGGCCCCGCCTTCGCTACCTCCTTCGCGCAAGGCTTCGGAAGGTCGAAGAAAGCTATGGCGGGCACTGCCGTGGGACTCCACTTTGATATTTGCCGTTCCGGCAAAATAGACTTCTCCTCGATGATTCGCCCAAACGGGGCGGATTTTACTAACGTCGGAGGCGAAGCTTCACCTGCCGCGGCCGCTTAAGACGATATCGAGCGTTTTGAGGATGATGCCCAGATCAAAGAGAAACGAGCGGTGCTTGATGTAGTACAGATCGTACTGGAGTTTTTCAAGTGAATCCTCATACGAGGCGCTTCCCAGGGGATCATTGATTTGTGCCCATCCGGTAAGCCCGGGTTTTACGAGCAGCCGTTCGCTATAGAAGGGAATGTGGGGAAGGAGATTTTTTACAAATTCAGGCTGCTCCGGCCGCGGGCCCACGAAACTCATCTCTCCCCTGAAGATATTCCACAATTGCGGAATCTCATCGAGGCGTGTTTTGCGCAAAAACTTTCCGAATCGCGTCACACGCGGATCGTTTGTGCGAGTCCATTGGGGGCCGTTTGCTTCCGAATTTTCAAACATGGTGCGGAATTTGATGGCGCGGAAGGGCCGGCCATGCTTTCCGATACGGGTTTGGGTAAAAAAGATGCTGCCCGGAGAAGACCAGCGGATGCCAAATACGATAAGCGGAATGAGCGGCAATGCGATAATACCAATAACGAGACTCAAGATAATATCGGCAATGCGCTTAATCACTTCGTATGCGCTCTTTTCACCCTCGGTGAGATTTTCAAGAAACCACGACTGTTCGATTGTGGTGACTGGCACTTTTCCGGTGATGTGCTCGTAAAATTTTGGGAGATCAAAGAAGCGGATTCCAAGCCATATGCTCTGTGCGAGGCGCTTTGCCATCTCTGGCTGGGTGTGGAAGTTTATTCCGCTCACCACCGCGCTGGCTCTTCGGCCATTGAGAAAATCCAGGAGATCATTAGGGAAATCGCACACTTCGACTTCAGGAATATGTATATCGGGATCGGGTCTCTCCCGGATCACCGCGACAACCGAGTAACCAAGCCATGGATTTTTGAGTGTCATCTCCACCACCTCCTGCGTTTGCGGGGTAAGCCCCACCACCACAATCTTGGTGCGCAGCTCACTTCGTGAAAAGAGGTATGCCACAAATCTGCGCCACAGAAGGGCAATCACAAAGAAAATAAGCGCGTAAATAAAGAGCACTCGCTGAGGCCTGATATCAATAAGACGGCCGGAGAAGAAATAGAAGAAGAGCGCTGCCGCCGCGACATTGATGAGAAGCGCATTGAGAAATTTTGCAAGAAACCGCACGTCGGCCCGGATGCTCGGCGGGTCATAGAGACCGTAGAGATAGAATACAAAAAGCCAGATCGCGAGAATGCCGGTGAACGAAAGGAAGTGCGGACGCCACAACTCTGCCGGGAGTCCCCGGAGGGCGAACGTCACATAAAGCGACAGGTAAAATACCATGACGTCTCCACCGAGGAGGAGCCAGCGCTTGATTCTCGAGATAATATATTGCATAAAGAGATGAGCATATTGTATGCAGAGAAAATCGGATTAATCAATCACTCATGCGCAATCCAACAACTCCCGACCGTTGGGGACGGAAGGAGAGGCATAGAACAGCAGAGGCCAAGGTGCGCATAGCGGAACGCGATCAGGCGCGGGAACGGATACTTTCCAATACGCTTTTCATACTGCTCGCGCTCGCGCTCACTACACCACTATGGGTATACCAAGGGTTTTTCTTCCCCTTTATATTTACAAAGTTTGTTTTCTTCAGGACCGTGGTGGCAGCCGCTCTTTTTGTGTGGGTGCTGCTCGCGTGGCGCTTTAAGCGGTACCGTCTCAGGCCGGGGTTAATCGGCTTGGCAGTGCTTGCATACGTCGCCGTGGCGACAATCGCGGGGCTTGCGGGTGTGAATCCCGCAAAAAGCATCTGGGGCACGGTCGAGCGGGGAGAGGGGCTTCTTGCCCTGTGGCATTTGGCACTCTTCTTTTTTCTGCTCGCCGCACGCGTCCGTACTTGGCTCGCCTGGGAGCGATTGCTTGCGGTTGCGGTAGGAGTGAGCACCGCCGCAAGCCTGTTTACCTTTCTTGGCGCAGCCAACCTTACCCGCGTGGGAGTGCGGTTTGCGTCCACGCTCGGGAATCCGTCATTTTTTGCCGCTTACCTTTTATTGCAAATCTTTTTTTGTGCAGTACTGCTCCTGCGGCGCAAGCGCTGGGAGATTCAGCTTCTCCTTGCCGCAGTGCTCGCACTGCATGTGTTCATGCTCTTCCGTACCGAGACGCGCGGGGCGCTCTTTGCGCTTGCTGGGGGCGTGATACTTCTTGCGGGGGGGGTGGCATGGCAAGGGCGCACGAAGCTTATGAAAATAGCTGCCGGAGCGGTTCTCCTCGGCAGTGTGCTCGGTGT
>CAYVXU010000015.1:10848-11608 GCA_964454705.1 uncultured Candidatus Saccharibacteria bacterium
GTGTAGTAATAATTTGGGTAAACCGTTCCCACCCGTTGGTACAGCGGCTTCCCGGGATCTCCCGTCTTGTCTCAATCTCGCGCAATGACATTACCACGCGCAACCGCTTGCTCACATGGGAAGCAGCCTGGAAAGGATGGAAAGAGCGGCCGATTCTCGGCTACGGGTACGAGAACTTCAACATTCCTTTCAACAAATACTTCCCCGTCCAGATTTACGATGATCCGGGTTCGCAAATATGGTTTGATCGCGCACATAATGTGTTTTTTGATGTAGGGGCTGCAAGCGGATTCATGGGCGTGGCGGCATACGTTACGATATTCGGGGCCGCTTTGTGGTGTGTGGGGCGCATATACCGGGAACACCGAACCCATATTCTCTACGCGCTCGTGGGCGGGGTGGGGCTTGTGGTGTATCTTACGCAAAATCTCTTTGTGTTCGATACCACCTCATCCTATATTGGTTTTTTCTCCCTCCTTTCATTTATTGAATTTCTTTCGCGAAGCGAAACTCCCCATAGCCTTGCGCCGAGGGAAGGAGCGGGAGATGATCTGGTAAGTGCATCCCGACGAACCCTTCCTTCCCTTCTTGTTGCGCTCGCATGTGTGAGCGTGGTTGTGCTTGCGTATATGCTCACGCTTCGGTTCATCCCGGCAAATCAGCATACTGCACGCGCGCTCATGCGCGAGTCATCAGGAGACGTGGAGCGGGCCTGGCAGGAGTACGAAGCAAGCCTCGCCGGAGCCGGTTTTCAGCGCGA
>CAYVXU010000015.1:11618-23913 GCA_964454705.1 uncultured Candidatus Saccharibacteria bacterium
GAAGAGATTGTACAGAAATTGGCTGAATTTGTGATCAATCATGCCCGAAGATTTCCCGTTGAATCTCGCCAAACGCTCGCTGATACTGCCGAACAAGAGCTGCGCCGATCGCTTGCGGCTTCGCCCTACGATGCGAGAAATTATCTTTATCTAATGTCGCTTTTTAACAACGCGTACCAGGCGGATGAAGCCAAACTCAATGAGGTGATTACCCTTGGTGCGCGGGCCGCAGAGCTAAGTCCTACGCGGCCGCAGGTATACCAGCTCATCGGCCATACCTACCTTCTCAAAGGCCGTATTGCCGAGGGAAAGGGGTTGAAGAGTGATGCAGAGGTTTGGTATAAGAAAGCCATTGCGGAGTTTGAGCGCTCGCTTGCGCTTCGTGATTCTGTCATCGAATCGCGCTGGCAGCTTGCCGCCGCGTATCTTGTTGCCGGGAACGAAACGCGCGCGCGCGAAGAGTTCGCCACGCTCGAACGCACCTACGGCGTTGACCTCACCACACGCGAGAGCATCGAACGGCTTCTCAATATCTACCTTCCGCTCAAGCGCTACCACGATGCGCTTCCCCTCCTTGAAGCGCGCATCGCGAAAGGGGAGAGGCAGCCCGCATACTTTACCCAGCTTGCCGTGATCTACGTCTGCATTGGCGATACAGAGAAGGCAGACGAGGTATTATCAAAATTTATTGCCGCGTACCCGGAGTTTACTCGCGACATACAGCAGTTTATGCATAACCCCGTATGCCCAAACCCGTAACTGCAAAACAATCCATTCTGCTTGGTATTATTGGTATCGGGATGGTGGGAGGAGCGCTCGAACGGTACTTTCGCGCGCGCGCATTCCGTGTGTATATCTATGACAACCATAAGGCGCTAGGGTCTCCCGCCGAGGTCAATAAAGCGAAAATAGTCTTTGTGTGCGTACCCACACCGTACTCCAAAAAAGAAGGGTGCGATCTCTCTGCGGTAGAGAAGAGCGTGAGACTGCTTCAATCGCCAAAAGTAGTAGTGATCCGCTCTACGGTGTTGCCCGGGACTACCGAAAAGCTCCAGAAGAAATACCCCATGCATCGCTTTCTTTTTGTGCCCGAATTTCTTACCGAATCCAAAGCAGATTACGATACCCGCCATCCTGCGCGGCTGCTCCTTGGGTACACCAAAAAGAGTAAGCACATTGCGGCAAAGATACAGGCGATTTTTCCACGCGCGAAGTTTACCCGCGTGCTTCCTGCCACCGAAGCAGAGTTTGTAAAGTATTTCTCCAATACGTTTTATGCAACCAAGGTGGTATTCGTAAACCAGTTTTACGATGTAGTACAGCGCATGGGGGCAGACTATGATAGTATTCGTGAATGCGTGGAGCACGATCCGATGATTGCGCCTTCACACCTTATGGTGTGGCATAAAGGGTACCGCGGGTTCGGCGGCAAGTGCCTCCCGAAGGATCTCGATACACTCATTCATTTCGGGCGATCAAAAAATCAGGATATGGTTCTTCTGCGCACCGTAAAAAGGCTCAATAATAATCTACAGAGAAAACAACGTTCTGTTTCTCGTACAAAAAGTACCCCTCCGAAATCCCTAAGACGACGAGCGCGCTAAAGCGTCCCTCAGTATTAGGAGTCTTTGAGGGGACACAAAAAGTTGACAAGGAGCATGCTTCACGATACTATGGAGGTAATAAGTGGTTACCAACCCAAACGTAGAGTAGATAACCCCGTTTCCGCGGGGTTTTCTGCTTTATTCTGGGAGGATTGCATATGTGAGTAAGAGCGGGTCACAACTTTCTACTATCGCCTGACTTTGTGATCCAGAGAACCAGAGAATACGAGGATGGCCTGATTTGTACTTTCAAATTGGGTCGTGCTACAATACAAGCGGGTCGGTGATGTGAGTACCCACTTATTTTTCTACGTTGGGGTTCACTCAAGCCGGCCCGTTTCAATGTAATTGAACCGAGGCTCGGCAGAGCCGGCCCACTTGTTTAGATGGCCCGCAATGAATTTGTGAGGCTCGGTCGGCCCCCGTGGCCAGACGGCTCTGAAACAGTTCCGGCTATGCGTTGCTCCACAGATAAAGAGATGCCTCTTCTATATACACGGAGAATGAGGGTATACGCGGCATGGTATGCGGCGTTTTTTCTCTTTTCGCTCGCGATCACCATTCCTGCCTTCGCAGAGGTAAAGACCGTTTCGATAGAGAGGGAGTCGGCCCATTTCAATAACAAGTTATCTCACCGAGGCTCGGCGGAGCCAGCCGGGATCGCTCCTTCAGCGATGCGCGCCGATATCGGAGAGGCGCAAAGTTTTTTTGTAGATCCACTGCTCCATCGGCGGGCGAAATCGAAAGTGGAGGCGACACTCCGCCACATCGGCAAAGAGAGCTATTTCTATGTGGAGGATGGCTGGTGGAATGCTCTCCCCGCATTTGAGCAGCAAAACACGCTCGCGCGCATTGCTTCGCTCGCAAAAGAATTTGACGAAACGATCGCTCCGCGTATGCGCGCACTCTATGGCTCCGAATGGATTCCGGGCATTGAAAACGACCCGCGCGTGACCATTTTCCTCACCGAACTTAAATCCGATACCGGGGGATACTTCGACTCGGCGAACGAGTTTTCCAAATCTTCCATTTCTGCATCCAATGAACGTGAAATGGTATACCTCTCGGCGTTACAGCTTGCAAACAGCCGCATGAAGGCGTTCCTCGCGCACGAATTCCAGCACCTCATTTCGTTTAATCACAAAGAGCATCTGCGCCATGCGAGCGACGACGTGTGGCTCAACGAAGCACGGTCCGAATCAGCGCCTACGCTCCTTGGCTACGACGACACCCTTCAGGGAAGCAACCTTTGGTTTCGGATGCGGAGTTTTCTTGATGACCCCACAGATCCTCTTGCCGAGTGGAACAACGCTTCCGCGGACTACGGTACGGTGAATATATTTGCGCAGTACCTGCGAGATCAGTTCGGCGGGCGCATTTTTGGCGATATGCTTACCTCATCACGGGTGAGCATAGCGAGTATTGAAGATGCGCTTCGCATGCAGGGAAAGAGCGAAACGTTTTCCCAGGTCTTTACCAGCTGGAGCGTGGCAAATGCAGTAAACTCCACCGCCTCCGGCACGATGTACGGCTATCAAAATCCTCACCTGCGTTCACTGAAAGTCTCGCCCAATGCCACGTTTCCCATCGGCACTTCACAGTTTGTATATACCTCTTCGATGAAAAGCTGGTCTCCGCGCTGGTATAACTATATTCCAAGCGGGGTGGAAGACGGGACCCTCTCACTTACATTTGCCTCCCCGAACACCGCACGAACATTCAAAGTTCCGTATGTGATGCGCAGCGGCGATGGCGCGTTCGTAGTGAGCGAAATTCCGGTGGCAAGCGGCAGAGGCACTGCACTTATTCCCCGCTTCGGCTCATCGGTAAAATCAGTGCTTGTTATTCCCTCTCTGCAGGAGCGTACCGACGAGTTTAACACAGAAAACTATGAACATTTCGAGCTTACGGCAAAGGTGGTGAATGAGGAGCCGTTTGTGCTCCTTTCCATCTCTCCCTCGCGCATCTTCCGCGCGGGCGTGCAAACGGAGATTACTGGATCAGGTTTTGTAGAAGGCATGAAGGTGTTTTTTGGCGAGGCCGCGTCTCCAAAAGTAACTTTTACCAGCGGGAACTCACTGCAGGCGGAAGCGCCCTCCCGCACTCCGGGCACAGTATCGGTACGAGTAGTGCACCCCAATGGCACTTCAGTCACACTGCCCCAGCAGGTGACATACGAAAAGCTCTACCCCAATGGTACGCTCATTCGCGCACAAGGGGACACCAACATCTATATCGTGCAGGGAGCCTACAAACGGCACATCGTTTCACCAAAGGTTTTCCGGATGTACGGGCACCTCTCATTTGATAAGGTGGTGGAGGTATCTCCCGAAGTGCGCGATTACTACGTCACCTCCACGCTTATACGAACTCCGGATGATAAGCGCGTGTTTGAAATTCGCGACGGCTCGGTGAAGCGATGGATCAATATGACCCCCGCGCAGTTCATTGCTTCGGGCCGCAAATGGGATATGATATATCTGGTAAACAATCTCGAATTTGCGTTTTACCAAACCGGAGCTCCTCTTGCCGCATCATGAAGCTTCCCGCGTACATCCGTGAACACGAGCCACTTGCGCCCTATACATCATTTCATATCGGAGGGCCAGCGAGATTTTTCACCGAGGCAAAGAGTGAGCGGGAGCTTGTCCGTGCGGTGCGGTTTGCGCGGCGGCACACAATACCCTTTCGGGTAATCGGCGGGGGCACGAATGTACTTGTCGCCGATGCGGGTTTCTCCGGTCTTATCATCCGTACTGCCTATCACGAGATTGTGCCACGCGGCCAATATATTCACGTGGCGGCCGGTACGCCGATGGGAACTCTTATTGCATATAGCGAGCAGGCGAAGCTCGCTGGCCTTGCGTGGGCGGCAGGGCTACCCGGCACGCTCGGAGGCGCTATTTACGGGAACGCGGGATGCTTCGGGGGTGAAACAAAAGATGTGATACGGACGGTAAGAGTGCTCGACTCCCACGGTAGGGTGCGTCTCATTCCTGCACGCCAAGCTGGCTTTGGCTATCGTACAAGCCGTTTCAAATCGGGGGGCGGTATTATTCTCTCCGCGGAGCTCGCGCTTGTCCCCGCACGTGCCGTCGGGCACTCTGCACGAGAGGTGCTCCGTAGCCGTATGAGCGGGCAACCGTCTGGTATCCGCACCGAGGGCTGTATGTTTAAAAACATTGAAGCGCTCGCCCAGCCTCTGCAAATAGCACGGGCGTACCGCCTTTACCCCGAACTGCGCGCACACATGAAGGACACGCGTCTGCCCGCCGGCTATCTCATTGAACACGCGGGCCTCAAAGGATACCGTATGGGAAACGTAGGGGTAAGCGATCTGCATGCAAACTTTCTCGTAAACCACGGCGGAGGCAGCGCCGAGGAAATGCGGATTCTTGCAAGCATCATCAAACAGCGCGTCCGTAACCGCTACGGCCTTTTTCTTGATGAAGAAGTGCAGATGGTAGGCTTCTGACGCATCGCGTCGATGCGAATTTCCAATTTCAAAATCCAAATGTCAAATGGTTCGACTAGCTCACCATAAATCAATGTCAAAATCTCAATGCCAAATGACCAAATGGGTAGCGCTTTGGGATTTTTGATTTTGGATTTTATTTGAAATTTGGATTTGGACATTTGAAATTATAAGACAAGTTTTTTCAGATACATACTTCTATAACTTACCGAAAGGTATAATCCAATAAAGCATGGCGAATATCGTTTTTTCCATTTCCATCCGTGCGTCGCATTTTGATCTTACCGAGCCGATCAAAACCTATATCGAGGAGAAAATTGGTGTGCTCGCAAAATATCTTCCGCATACCGCAGAATCCGCCAGTGTTGATGTGCGCGTTGCCCGCACCACCTACCACCACAAGCAGGGGCCGGTATACCGCGTAACCGCTCTTCTCTCCTATAACGGCGAGACGCTCCATGCCGAAGTAGAAGAGGAAGATGTGTATGCCGGAGTTGATCGCCTGCACGACGAACTCCAACGGGAGCTTACCTCGCAAAAAGAAAGGGAGATAAGCATTGGCCGGCGCGGCGCGCGCATCGCAAAAAAATTTCTCCGTCTCTCCAAGCTCGCCCGCTTCTGGCGCAGGGGGAGGATAAGAGAAGAAGGGGAATAGACGAAAACCCACCTGCTTTTCAGACGAATCAGCTGCTCATCTTTTGGATGAGCAAGCGGCTTCCCCTGTGAAGGAAAGCTGTCGAAAACCGTGGGTTTTCGAGACTGGGTGGCAGGGGAAGCGCGGGGTCTGTGGAGCCTCACTTCTGTATTTGCCGTTCCGGCAAGGAAGCGGACTTCTCCATGATGATTCGCTAGAAAAGCAGGTCGGTTTCAAAACAGAGTTCTATAGCCTGCGGGACATTGCTTTTCAACATATTTGTGCATAGAATAGGGGGACTTGTATGGCGTTGTTCGGAAAGATATTCGGCGATGCGAATGAACGCGTCGTAAATAAACTTCGTCCCATTGTGGATAAAATAAACAGCCTCGAATCCGCATTCGAGGCTCTTTCTGATGCTGACCTCAAGGGGAAAACCGCTGAATTCCGTGAGCGGCTTAAGAAGGGAGCAACGCTCGATGACCTCCTCCCGGAGGCGTTTGCCGCAGTACGCGAAGCCTCAAAACGCACCCTCAAACAGCGGCACTTTGATGTACAGCTTATCGGCGGCATGGTGCTCCATCAGGGGAAAATTGCAGAGATGCGCACGGGAGAAGGGAAGACACTCACCGCCACACTCGCGGTGTACGTGAACGCGCTTGCGGGAAAGGGAGCGCATGTGGTGACGGTAAACGACTATCTTGCCCGAAGAGATGTGGTATGGATGGGGCAGATTTACTACGCACTCGGGATGTCAATCGGCTGTATCAACCACGAGCAGGCGTTCCTCTATGATCCTACGTTCCAAGTAAGCGAAGAGGAGCGCAAGAAGCTCGATGAGGAGCGCGACTTACTGGGGAGCTTCCGGGTGGTAGAAAGCTTTCTCCGTCCTGTAACGCGCCGTGAAGCATATGCGGCTGATATTCTTTATGGCACGAACAACGAATTTGGCTTTGACTATCTGCGCGACAATATGGCACAGGATCCGCAGGAAATTGTGCAGCGCGAACTCCACTTCGCGGTAATTGATGAGGTGGACAGTATTCTCATTGATGAGGCGCGCACACCTCTTATTATCTCTGCACCCGATGCCGAATCTACGAAAATGTACGCGCAGTTTGCGCGTTTGGTGCCGCGCCTGCAAAAGGAGGCGCACTACACCGTCGATGAAAAATACCGCGCGGTATCGCTTACCGAAGAGGGGATCAGCGAGGTGGAGAAGATGCTGGGGGTGGATAATATCTACGATGTGTCCCAAACTGGCACCTCCAGCCTCCGGCTCGTGCACCACCTTGAGCAGGCGCTCCGGGCACAGGCGCTCTTCAAAAAAGATAAAGACTATGTAGTAAAAAACGGCGAGGTGATCATTGTAGACGAGTTTACCGGCCGTCTCATGCCCGGCCGCCGCTACTCTGAGGGCCTGCATCAGGCAATTGAGGCAAAAGAGGGGGTAACGGTACAGCGCGAATCACGCACACTTGCTACTATTACCTTCCAGAATTATTTCCGCCTCTACGCGAAGCTCGCGGGTATGACCGGTACGGCTGCCACGAACGCGGAGGAGTTCCATAAGGTATACAAACTGGACGTTGTGGTAATCCCTACTAACCAACCTACTGTTCGCAAGGACCTGTCCGATAGCGTGTATAAAAACGAGCAGGGGAAATTCCAGGCTCTGGTACGCGAGATTCGTGCACGGCACGAGAAGGGTCAGCCGGTACTGGTAGGCACAGTTTCGATTGAGAAAAATGAGCACGTGAGCGCACTCCTTGCGCGCGAAGGAATTCCCCACGAGGTGTTAAATGCCAAACAACACGACCGTGAGGGAGGGGTGATTGCACAAGCAGGGAAACGGGGTGCGGTGACTATCGCCACAAACGTCGCCGGGCGCGGCGTAGATATTATCTTAGGAGGCAATCCGCCTGATGCGGCTGAAGCACAGGAGGTACGCGCGGCAGGGGGGTTGCATGTGATCGGTACCGAACGGCATGAGGCGCGCCGCATTGATAATCAGCTTCGCGGCCGTTCCGGCCGGCAGGGAGACCCCGGTTCCACGCAGTTTTTTCTCTCGCTTGAAGACGAGGTGATGCGTATCTTCGGAGGCGAACGCGTGCAGAATATGATGGAACGGCTTGGTATCCCCGATGATCAGCCGATCGAACACGGGCTTATCTCTAAAACCATCGAAGCGGCGCAGAGCAAGATCGAGGGCTACAACTTTGATTTACGCAAACACGTCCTTGAGTTTGACGATGTGATGAACAAACATCGCGAAGTGATGTACCGCCGCCGGCGGGAAATCCTTTTTTCCGAGGAACCGCTCACAGAAAAGATACTCGCGATGGTAGAGAATGAGATTGGGCGTTTGGTAACGCTCCATACCGTGGAAGATGGCACGGTGAATATCGGTGAGATTGAAAAGGTGTTCCCATCTGTTATTCCCACCCCTCCCGACTTTAAAGAAAAGTTGAAATCGCTCACTTACCCGGAACAAGTGCGCGAATATTTGGTAACGGTAGCAGATAATGCGTACCACACAAAAGAAGAGTCTACAGGAGTGGATGCGATGCGCGCAATCGAGCGGATGGTAATGCTGCGCACTATCGACATGCTATGGATGGATCACCTCGAAAATATGGAGCACCTGCGCGACTCCGTGCGGCTGCGCGCCTACGGCCAGCGCGACCCGTTGGTAGAGTACAAAAACGAAGGTCACCGGCTTTTCACCGAGCTGCTGGACGCCATTGAGCAGGGAGTGGTGAGTACGATATTTAAAGTTGAGGTTGCGCCAACATCGCGCACGCAGGCTCCGCGAAGAGAGCCTGTACCCGCCATGCAATACAGTCACGCGGCACCGCCACAGGTGGCGTCATCTGCAAGCGGTGAACGGATAGGCAGAAATGATCCGTGTCCGTGCGGAGCGATTAATCCTGCAACCGGCGAGGTGTATAAATATAAAAAGTGCGGGCTCATTAATGCTCCGTATCACAGAAAATAAGCGGAGTCCCGCCGCAACCTTCGTCGACCCTCCCCGTGGGGCAACACAATTCGGATGGGATCCGATATTTAAACCGGTAGGGTACGATCATACGTTTGCCGAAATGGGTATTGAAGAAAAAAATAAAATTAGCATGCGGCGCATGGCAGTGAATCAACTGAAAGCATTTTTAGCTTATGGGGCTGCACGCTAAGGAAGTAGTAAAAACCGCCTATTTTATCCGCCATGGCGAGAGCACGTATGCGGCGGAGAACATCTTTAACGTGCCGGAGGCGCCACTTTCAAAAGCGGGTGTGCGGCAGGCGGAAGCGCTTGCGAAACGGTTTACGAATCTTCCCGTCGATTTTATTCTCGCAAGCTCCTACGCACGGGCACGCGAGACCGCGAATATCATCAACCAGATGCTGCACAAACCCATCGAATATACCGATCTCTTGCGGGAGGTAAAACATCCTACTGAAATTGAGGGAAAACGCATGGAGGACCCGGAGGCAATCCGAATCTGGGAACTCATCCATGCGCGCCGGCTTGAGCCGGACTGGCGCTATTCAGATGAGGAGAATTTCAGCGACCGTAAACGCCGCGCCCACGACATTCTTACTGCAATTAACGCACTGCCCTATGAACATATTCTGCTTGCCACCCACAGCGGAGTCACGAAAACAGTGGTGGCATATCTTCTCTTTGGGGAGGAAATGACTCCGGTTGAATACGATAAGTTTCTTCGTTTTACCAATATGAAAAATACCGGTATCACTGTTTGCAAACAGCTCGCAGACGGACGGTGGAAACTACTTACGTGGAATGACCTCGCGCATCTCGGCTGATATGCAGCACGCATGGCACGCACATTCCATGGAGGAGCTCTACGCAACACTCCAGGCGAGTCCGAACGGGCTTTCGGAACATGACGTGCGTCGTCGTCTGCACGAGTTCGGGCGCAACGAAATCCCCCGTGAGAAACCGTATTCTTCACTGCGACTTTTTCTTCGACAGCTTGCGAGCCCGCTTATCTACCTCGTGTTGAGCGCGGTGGCGCTCTCGCTCCTCTTCGGGCACTACACCGATGCGGTATTCATCCTTATTGTTATCCTCATTAACACGCTTGTAGGGTTCTATCAGGAGCGCAAGGCAAACCGTTCGCTCACGTACTTAAAAAAAATGGTGCGGGTAAGGGCACGGGTGATCCGGGATGGCCTTGTAAAAGAGGTAGACAGCGAGGAGCTTGTTGCGGGTGATGTCATACTGGTGCGTGCGGGAGATAAAATACCCGCTGATTGCCGCATACTGGAGGGGAGCAACATAAAAACCGACGAGGCGCCCCTTACCGGGGAGTCGTTACCGGTAGCAAAGACGCCCGGCGTGGTACCTGCGCCAACTCCGGCAGCCGAGCGGACCAACATGCTCTTTATGGGAACGATGTGTGAGAGCGGGCATGGCAAGGCGCTTGTAGTGGCAACGGGGCTTTCCACGCAAATTGGGGAAATTGTCTCTCTCGTGCAGGAAACGCCTGAACGGGCAACGCCTCTGCAGAAGAAAATCGCATCGCTTTCGCGGCTTGTCGGGGCGATGATCCTTGGCTTTGTCTTTATTCTTATTGTAATCGGCTACTCGCGGGAGCAGGCCTTTGTGGAGATCTTTGTGGCCGCGCTCGCGCTTGCGGTGTCCGCAATACCCGAAGGCCTTCTCCCTGCAATTACGGTGATACTTGTACTTGGCATGCGCCGGATCCTCACCCAGAAAGGGCTTGTGCGGCAGTTGGTTGCCACCGAAACACTGGGAAGCGTTACGGTAATCTGTACCGATAAAACGGGTACGCTCACTGAAGGGAACATGCAGGTAAGCCATATTCTCACAAGTACCCGCGAGCTGCTGGGAGAGTCGCTGAAAGGTGTGGCTGCCGCACCCGAAGTAAACGGCCTCGCCTCGCATATTCTTGCACTAAAAATTGCCGCGCTTACCAACGAAGCATTCATCGAAAACCCCGATGACGAGCTCGAACAGTGGGTAGTGCGCGGCAGGGCTACCGAGCGCGCGCTCCTTCTTGCTGGTGTGCATGCGGGCCTTGATAAACGCGAACTGCTTGCCCGTTACCCAGTGGCGGACTCTCTTGGGTTTGATGCTGATCTTCGCTACGCGGCAACGCTCCACCGCTCGCCTGATGCTACCCACACGCTCTTTGTAGTGGGAGAGCCGGAGGAGCTGATCCGGCGCTCATCCACGCTTGATGTAGACGGAAGCCATAAGACGCTCCATTCTTCCGAGGCTCACCAGCTTCTCGCCAAGCTTGAGGAGCTTACCGCAAAAGGACTGCGGGTGATCGCCTGTGCCTACACTACGTATCCGGAGCGCACTTCGTATACCCACCTTGCCGAACTCGTACACCATCTCCGCCTTGTGGGATTCATCGCGTTAAAGGATCCGCTGCGGCCGCAGGTGCGCGAGGCGGTGGCAACGGCACAGCGCGCCGGAATTCGAACCGTCATTATCACCGGCGACCACCGTAACACCGCCCGCACGATTGCCGCAGAAGCCGGCCTCTCCATACGTGACGAGTGGATTCTTGAAGGCAAAGCACTAGAGGGTATGCGCGACGAAGAGCTTGCCGCGCGGGCAAAGGCTACGGTTGTCTACGCACGCGTCTCACCTCGCCATAAAGTGCGCATTGTGAACGCGCTTTCGGCAAATGGAGAAGTAGTCGCCATGGTGGGGGATGGCGTGAATGACGCTCCCGCGCTCAAAGCAGCGCACATCGGTGTTGCGGTCGGCTCGGGCACGGATGTCGCTAAGGGAGTAGCCGATATCGTCCTCCTCGACGACAGCTTCACCACCATCTTAAAAGCGGTTGAACAGGGAAGGGTGATATTTGAAAATGTACGGAAGGTATTTGTATATCTCGTGGCTGATGACTTTTCCGAACTCTTTCTTTTTTTCGGGAGCATGCTTGCCGGCATGCCGCTGCCGCTCCTCCCTGCGCAGATTCTGTGGATTAACTTTGTCGAGGACGGCTTCCCGAATATTGCGCTCACTACTGAACAGGAGACGAGGGGGGTTATGGATCAAAAACCGCGCCATCCGGATGAGCCCATCCTCAACCGGCCGCTTAAGAAGTGGATGGCGGCGATATTTTTTGTAACCGGCATTGCGGCATTTCTTGTTTTTGCCGGTGCGTACTACGTGAGCGGTGATATTACCAAAACCCGCACCATGGTATTTGCGATGATGGCGCTCGATTCACTCATTTTTTCGTTGAGCGTGCGTTCCTTTTACCGCCCCATCATGCGCAGGGACATTTTTTCAAACTACTATCTCATGGGAGCGATTGGAATTGGCCTCGCGCTCCTGTGGGCCGCAATCTATGTGTCAGTAGTTTCTGCCCTGCTCGGCACCACACCACTGGGCTACAGCGAGTGGCTTATCATTGTCGCCGTAAGCCTGGTCGAAATCATACTGCTCGAACTCTTCAAAAAACGGTTTTTTAAGGGCAGGTAGCACCTTAGGTGTTGCCAATCTAATGAACCATTACGGAGGGTGTCCAGGTCCGGATACATATCCGACGCCTAGGTTTGTAAGGTAATGATATC
>CAYVXU010000016.1:0-4234 GCA_964454705.1 uncultured Candidatus Saccharibacteria bacterium
GGAGGAGGGGGTTGGGGGGAGGAATCCCGCCGCGCCCGAGCGAATAAAAAAGAGGCTAGCCCCGCCGCCCTGCTCGTTCAGAGCAGAGCACCACAAAAAAGTTTTCTTTTCCCTTTAGAAGAAAAAATCGGGCGCGCGCAAATCAGGAAAAGTAAAGAAAACTTTTTTGTGGTGTGGCGAGAGTTAGCGAGCGGCGGCGGGGCGGCTTCTTTAGTCGGGGTTCTCCGCAAAATGGGTTCTGACTTTTTCAAACAAACACCACCATACGAAACTTGTTCGGAATTAAAGAAGTGGAGCGATTTTAGTACACGGCTGCTGCAATAAAAATGAGTTTTTTAGCGATCAATATCCATCAGGATCAAATAGCCACTGGTTTCCTTGGTTACAGAAACAGCTAATCAAGGAGGGCATAGAAACCCAAACTCCTGAAATACCAGTTCCGTATAGTCCTGATTATATGGAATGGAAAAGAGTATTTGATCAATTTTCAATTACCTCCGACACTACTCTCGTTGGACATAGCTGTGGCGCAGGCTTCTTACTTCGTTGGCTAGGAGAGAATAGAATTGAAGTTGATAAACTGATTTTAGTTGCTCCTTGGCTTGATCCAATAAAAAATAGAAAAGGATTTTTAGATTTCCAGATAGACAAAACCATTCAAGAACGAATTAAAGAATTACACATTTTTTATTCCGATAATGAGTCAGTTGAGGGAGTTAAAGAATCGGTGGATGTAATCTCTAAAATTTTATCTTCTGCAAAAATTCGTACTTTTAAAGGTATGGGTCACCTTACCTTTGAAGAAATGAAAACAGAAAAATTTCCTGAACTTCTGGAGACAATTCTTAAATAGTGTTTTGTCAAAGTCATAAGATTTCCATTCAAGAGTTCAAACTAACGCCGATGGAGGCTACCAAAGTTGATTGGTTGCCTCGCTCGGAGCTTGCTCGGGGCAAATCATCTCCAACACACCTACCTAAGTTATGCACACCCCTTTGGGAATTTTTGCGGTATAATAAATACGGAAGGCGGCTTTCCATTTTTCTATGAATCAAAAAACGCTTATTGGATTTCTTGCGGCGGGGGCTATTGCGCTCATTGCTGCCGGTATTGGCATTTATTCATTTGTGAAAGGGCCTGTCACGCCGAGTCCGTCGCCTGCCGCCACACCCGCGATCACCGGTTTTCCGCTCGAGTCGTTTATCCCTACACCCTCACCCACGGTTGAGCAGGTTGAGGATGCGATGCGGCGCGCGGTTGCCGAAGCGCTCGGCGCCCCTACTCCTGAAGGGCATCAGCCCATTCCAAAGGGAACTCGCCTGCTTGCGCTCATGCTCCAAGGCGCAACCATCAAAATTGATTTTAGCAAAGAGATTGTTTCCAGGGGACAAGCGATATTCGATGATGCGCTCGCGCAAATTGCCCAGCGGATGTTCGATGCAACTACGGCTATCGGGGGTAATACTGATCTTGAGTTTGATATACGCATAGAGGGAAAACCGCTTGCAGAGGTGCTCCGGTAGTTAGTAAAGTAAACTTGACATAACAGCTGCGCGGAGCATACGATAGATCTCATGCATGAGAGTATCGGAAACCGTGTGCACGAACTCCGCACGGGAACACAGATTACGCAAGAGGCGCTTGCAGACGCAGTCGGGGTAACGCGCCAAACTATTATTGCTATCGAGAAAGGGAACTACACGCCCTCGGTGCTACTTGCGATCAAAATAGCCCGTTTTTTCAAAACCTCTGTTGAAAAGGTTTTTTTTATTACCTCCAAAACTATCTGAACATGCACGAATTTCTTATCGCTATCATTTTGCTTATACTCCTTGCGCTTGTCGCGAATCCGTTTGGGTTGTGGATGCCGGACTCTCTCTCCATGATGCTGCTCATCGGAGTAGTTGCGGTGTTTGTACTATTTGCAAGCCTTGTGTGGCGGGAGCGGCCCCGTGATGAACGGGAATCTTACCACGCCGCCCTCTCCGGACGCCTCGCATTCCTCGCGGGCTCGTGCATGCTACTCCTCGCGGTAGTGGTGCAGAGCTATCAGCATGCGCTCGACCCGTGGCTCATCGGGGCACTCGCCGGCATGATTTTGGTGAAGGTGGGAGCACAGATCTACAGCAGAAGGAAACTCTGACACACCAAAATTGTCCACAGGTGTATGTAAAGTTTACTTGACATTCGATACCGAGCCGCTACACTTAAAAAGCATATAGCAACTAAAATATCACGTATGAATCTACGTATGATTTCTCTTCCTCGCAGATCCCCATCTCGTTTTACCGGCTCTCCGGGCGTAAGCGCGGCGGCCATTCTTATTGTAGTACTTGTAGTGGCGGTGCTTGCCGGGGCGGGGTGGTTTGTAAGCCGCAGCGCACTCCAAATTGCAAGCCCAAGCCCTGCTATTGAGACGTCTCCCGCGGGGGAGAGTGGAGCTGACAGGGTACTTGAAGACGGCACCATCGTAAAACCGGATGGCGCTATGATTAAACCTGATGGCACCGTGATAAAACCCGATGGGACGGTCATGAAGCCGGACGACACCATGATGGGAAAAGAGGATGATATGAAAAAGGACGGGAAGATGATGGATGGTTCCGCGAAAAAAGACGGAGGGATGATGAAGAATGATGGTGATACGACGGTGAAGTACGCAGGGCAGAGGCTCGCAGGCTCGGCTTCGCCGCTTCTCGTGTATACGAAATCGGATTATGAAAAGGCAGTGAGTTCAGATAAGCTGGTGGTGCTCTACTTTTATGCGAACTGGTGCCCAATCTGCCGTGAGGAGGTACCCAATGCGCTCATCCCGGCCTTCGATGATCTCTCGCGCGGCGATGTAGTAGGGTTTAGGGTAAACTACAACGATGGTGAGACTGACCGCGATGAAGAAAATCTCGCGCGTCAATTTGGCGTTGCCTACCAGCATACAAAAGTCTTCATCAAAAACGGCAGGCAGGCGTTGAAATCTCCCGAGTCTTGGGAGAAAAGCCGATATCTTAGCGAAATTAACAAATACTAACAATGTTTTCAGAGGTAGGTATTGCGCTCGCTTTCACCGCAGGCCTTGTTTCATTTCTTGCGCCATGCGTGCTGCCGATTATCCCCGGATTCCTTGCGTATCTTGCCGGCACATCGGTAGCAGAATCGGGCTCGAAGCGCAGAGAGGTGTTTCTCAATAGCCTGTGCTTTGTACTTGGATTTTCACTTGTATTTGCGGCGGTGGGAGTACTCTTAAACACGGTGCTCTCCGAGAGGGGATTTGAGGCACGACAATGGCTTAATCGGATTGGCGGCGGACTGATTATTTTCTTTGGCCTCTATCTGACGGAGCTTATTCGGATTCCTTATCTTGAACGGGAACATAAAATACGCGTGCACCAGCGGTTTCAGTCACGCTATCTCTCCTCTGTAGTATTCGGGGCCGCATTTGCGGCGGGGTGGACTCCGTGTGTGGGCGCTGCGCTAGGCGCTATTCTTGGGCTTGCGGCCGCCCAACCGGGCACTGCGTTCTATCTTCTCTTAGCCTATGCATTGGGGCTTGGACTTCCGTTTCTTCTCGTGGGACTTTTTGCGGCGCCTGCGTCTGCGCTCATTAACCGCTACGCGCATGCGATTCATTATGTGAATATCGCATTCGGACTGCTCCTTGTTGCGTTCGGCATACTTATATTTGTAGATCGGTTGAGCCGGATTGCGAATTTTGAGTTTCTCAATCGTCTTCTTTTGCAATGACAAACTCCCGTACCCTCGCGCTTGCGGCCGCAGTGCTCGTGATCGGCGCAATTCTGTATGTGCTTGAGACGTGGTACCCTGCCCGGGTGCGCCCGGAGAGGAGCGGGCAATCAAACGAAGTTGCGCAAGGGGTGTTCTTGAGCAAAGGCGAAAAAGCAAAAAAGTTTGAGCCCGCAAAAGAGATTAGCTCTCCCGACGGCTATCTCAACACCAAAGAAGTTACCATCTCGGAATTTATTGGAAAGAAGGTAGTGCTTGTTGATTTCTGGACATACAGCTGTATTAATTGCCAGCGTACCCTGCCGCATCTCAATAGCTGGTATGAGCAGTACAAAGACCAGGGGCTTGTCATTATCGGCATTCATACCCCTGAATTTGATTTTGAGGAAAAGTATGAAAATGTTGCGGCGGCAGTAGAGAAATTTAACATCCGCTATCCTGTGGTGCTCGACAACGACTATTCCACATGGTTTGCCTATAAAAATCAGTACTGGCC
>CAYVXU010000016.1:4244-23095 GCA_964454705.1 uncultured Candidatus Saccharibacteria bacterium
GCATATGAGGAGACCGAGGCAAAAATCCGCGAGTTGCTCCGGGAGCGGGAGGAGGCGCTTGGAGTAAAAGCGGGTATTCCTACCCAAAAGGGATCAGGAGTATCCGCTCCCCCAGTAGATTTTTCCCAGGTAGGGAGCCCGGAAACATATTTTGGCGCAAAGCGAAATACGAATTTGGGAAACGGAACGCCCTTACAAAAAGGTACGCAGGCATTTGTGGTGCCGGCGGCACCCGGGCAGCACAAGCTGTATTTAGGAGGGATGTGGGATGTGCAGGATGAATTTGCGCAAAATACCCAGCGCGGGGCGCGCATTGTGTTCCGCTATAAAGCAAAAAGTGTGTACTTTGTCGCAAGCGGGGCATCTGAAGTGCCCATCCGGGTTCTACGCGATGGCAAACCGCTGGGGGCCGAGGCGGGGGACGATGTAGTGCGCACCGATGACGGTACAAGTATAGTTCGTATCAGGGAGGCGCGGCTTTATAAACTTATTGAAGATCCCGCGGGCTACGGCGAGCATACCCTGGAGATAATCATCGAAGCTTCGAATCTGCGCGCGTTTACCTTTACCTTCGGGTGAGTTCCCGGTAAGAGCAGTGTAAGAATCGCAGAGAAGGTACGTTACACACTATGTAACAAGAATGTGCCTATTTGGTCTTACAGAATTGTGGTTCAATGCGCTCTTTAAGGCCTTGGGAGGCCTTCCGTGTAGCTCTTTTTGTGTTCTTTTCCGGCACCTTTTTACGTGACAGTGTTGCGTAGTATTACGATTCCCAAGTGGGATTGTAAAACCTGTAGAGAAAACAGCCCCGG
The DNA here is from genome assembly GCA_964454705.1 of uncultured Candidatus Saccharibacteria bacterium. Classification (GTDB taxonomy): domain Bacteria; phylum Patescibacteriota; class Minisyncoccia; order CAYVXU01; family CAYVXU01; genus CAYVXU01. Next base: position 5,057 of record CAYVXU010000016.1, read on the forward strand.
GAGGGGTTGACAAAATAAATTCAATCCTATATAAGTACACATTATTTGCTAAGTGTGCCTGTATTGTGTTTTGGGATGTAGGGAGGGTGGAATAACACTCAAGCTCATATAGGACTGATAACACAATATGGAGAAATTAATTTTCTCTTGGATCAAACGGGGGAGGGTCATGCCTCTGCTCGTATTTATGGCTGTGCTTGTCTCGCCATTTTTGGCAGGGGTCGAGAACGCTGAAGCGCTTGCTACCTTTCCTATCCGTCCAGCAAAGGGATCAATTCAAGGATTACTATACGATAAAACGAATCGATTTCGTCCGCTTTCGGCTACCGTAGTGCTGGATGACGGGAGATCGGTTACCACTTCGACAAGCGACTCGTATCCCGGATGCGTACGATATCCCAGTGGATCGTGTATTCCCGGATCGTTCCAGTTTACGGATGTAAGCGTGGGGTGGCATTCGGTGTCCGCAGTTGCTACACCCGCCGGCTATACCCAACCCGAGTGGAATGTATGTCCTCCCGGGCACATTGGCGTATGTCATGATAATCACGCCTGGCACGCGGGAAATACCGCGATGGTGGATGTGGTAGCCAATAACTTTACCGATACATGGTTCCGGTTCAGTCCGGTACCGGTTGTTCCCAGTCCTTCGCCGGTTCCCGTGAAGTGCTGGATCAGCGGCCCTTCAAAAGTATGGGTCGGAGAGAAGTTCAATGTGAGGTGGCACCACAATAAAGATTCTCTTTCCACTCTCGAATCGTTCGGATGGCAAGGACCGGTAGTGCGCACGCATGATGACGGTCCCGGCAAGCGCCCGGGAACGGCAATCGGTCCTGGTGGATTACCCGCATGTCCTCCTGAATCGGGAACATGCACCTGGGGCGATATTATGTTCACCAGTCCCGGTGTTGCGTCCGTGACGGTAAAGGCTACACGCTTTGGTGAGGTCGCAACCTGCAATTACTCTGTGATTGGAGTAGCGATGGCTCCATCCCCGACACCGCCGCTTGTGGTGATGCCCACGCCGATTCCTACCCCTATGCCGGTACCTACGCTGAAAAATCGTTCGCGCTTTATTGATCTCAATGTTCCTACGATGCTTAAGGTGGGGGAACGTCGCCAAGTAAGCGTGACCATGAAAAATTGCCGGCCGAATGGAAATTGCAGCAGCCTCAAATCATGGGTGCGCGGCGGTGCGAATCCCTACCGGCTCGGTTCCCAAAATCCACAGGATGACATTACATGGGGGCTCAACCGGGTTGATATGCCGTTTTCTGTCTCTCCCGGCCAACAGGTGACCTTCACATTCGATATTACCGCTCCCCACACTCCAGGCACCTATAACTTCCAGTGGAGAATGGTGCAGGAGCATATTGAGTGGTTTGGGGAGTATACGCCGAATGTGCCTATTACCGTGATGGCGCTTGCAACCCCCACTCCGACGCCAACTCCTTCCAACGTATGTGACACCGCATACCGGCAGGATCATATCCACGTCTGCTACTTTGACGGGGTGGATACTACACTCTCCGCCCGGCCGGTGCTCAATCAGTTTCACTACGCGTTTCCTCCCTCTCCGGTGGGTTCCTATACTGCCGTTGATGAGAGTTGGGGAGAAGGGGTTGTGAATGGAACCGGACGGCACGATAACGTAGCTGGCATCTGGTTTGGGCGCGTGAACTTTAAATCCGGGCACTATGTGTTCCACACGCTCTCCGATGACGGCGTTGCGGTAGAGGTACAGGGGCAGGGGAATATTATCTCGAATCTTACTGACCACGCGCTGGTGCAGAATGACTCCTCACGCATATACCTCTCCGGCTATCATGATGTGACGATCCGGTGGTATGAGCGCGCCGGTAACGCACGAATAAAAGCGTGGTGGGATTTTGAGCCGCAGGCTTCCCCCACTCCCACGCCGACATTCTCTCCCACTCCTACACCCTCGCCGGTATCGCACTGCACTACTTCCTACAAACAAAATATCTTCCACGTCTGTTACTTCAAAGGCACGCACGCGCCGATGGGATTAGAGCCGGTGCTTGCCGAGGGAGATTATCCCGCCGTGCCTTCACCGGTAGGTTCGTATACCGCATTTGACCATGACTGGGGTTTTGGGCCGGTGAATGCTACAGGAAGATCCGATAATGTTTCCGCAGTCTGGAGAGGCCGCATACACTTCCAAAACGGCTTCTACACCTTCCACACTATCTCTGATGACGGTGTTATGGTGAACGTAGAAGGTTACGGGGATGTGATATCGAACTGGACGAATCACCCGGCTACCCACAATAAATCGCGCGCGGTGAAGCTCTCCGGCTATCGGAATGTAACCGTGAAATGGTTTGAGGGCCATTCGAAGGCGCGCATTAAATTCTGGTGGGTGGATCCGCCGGGAGACCTCACGGGCGCGAGACGTCTTGTACGCGCCTCAGATTCCTCGCGCGTCTATGAACTTGTGAATGGAAAGAGACACTGGATTCCCACGATTGAGGTGTTCCGCGCACTGGGATACCGCACGGAAGATGTGCAAGTGATTTCACCCGAAGAGCTTGCACGCTATGAGCGAGTGAAGCTTCTGCGCACCGAGGCAAATCCGCGCATCTTCTACCTTACCGAACAGGGGTTTATCCGGCCGATGCTCTCCGACGCCGTCTTCAACTCTTACGGCAATCGCACGGAGGATGTGATGGCGGTGAGTGACTACGAACTCGCTTCATACCTGCCGGTACAGTTAGTACGGGTAGAAAATGAAGAGCGGGTGTATCTTATTGAAGGAACAACCGTCCGGCCAATTCCTTCACTCGAGGTATTCCGTAAGTACGGCTACAACTTTGCGGATGTCGCCCCGATCAATCAGGTAGAATTTCAGTCTTATATACTTGGCGCAGAACTCCGATAACGAGCGGGAAAAGTAAGTACGCAAAAGCGGCCTTGTGGCCGCTTTTGCGTTATCCACAGGCGGCGACTTGACGTTCGGTTTTTGTTCGGCATATAATCCCTTTAAGGGAAAATTCAAAATCCCAAGCACCAAATTCCAAACGTTTTGGTCATTGGGTTATTTGATAATTAGGATTTATTTGTGGTTTGGAATTTGGAGTTTGAAATTTATTATTATGGTGCGTAAAAATCTTACTGTCAAACAAAAGGCCATTCTTGATTTTGTGAGCAACTTCAAGAAGAAAAACGGCTACGCGCCTTCTTACCGCGAAATTGCGGAGGAGTTCGGGCTCTCATCGGCGGCCACCATACACCAGCACATCCAAACGCTTCAACAAAAGGGGTACCTCACGCTCGAAGGAGGAGAGGCGAGATCGCTTAAGGTGGTGGAGGATGAACTGCAGGAGCGGGGTGCGATTGCGCTGCCGCTTGCCGGGGAGATCGCGGCGGGAGCGCCCATTGAGACGATTGAAGACGCAGAGACAATGACGGTGCCGATTGACCTCGTGCGCGACCCCGCACAGTCGTATGTCCTGCGGGTGCGCGGAAACTCCATGATCGAATACGGCATTTTCGACGGGGATTTTGTGATTGTGGAACGGGATCACTACCCTAAGAACGGCGATGTGGTGGTGGCCATTCTTGAAAATGAATACGCCACGCTCAAACGATTTTACCGTGAGGCAAATCGTATACGTCTGCAACCTGCAAACCGTAAATTGCGTCCTATCTATACCAGGAATCCGGTGACTCGCGGCGTGGTGCGGGCGGTTATTCGAAAACTGTTATAACAATAAAGGTCGAACTATCTCACGAACCCTTCATTCATGAAAGTCCCCTCCAAAACAGTAAAGTTTTCTCTTCCCGCAAATGTGCGCCAGGCAACTACCCGGATGCGGCGCATCATACGCGAGCAGGTATTGCCCGCGCCTCATCCGTGGAAAGGAGCGGTGCTCCTGCTTTCCGGCCCTGCATCACTCTTTGAGGCGGTGACCCACGTGGTGTTAAAAAAGGTTCCGCAAGCGGCCTCATGCGCATTACTGCAGACTGCGAACATCTCTACCGCACTTGCTCATGACCTCACCTCTCCCGTGGGCAAGTATGTAGGAAAACTTTTTTCACAGGATGTACGACGGGTGAATGACTGCAGAGAGCTTGAAAAGGAGATCCGGCGCCATATCCAGGAGGTCCAGCTTCACCCGCGACCGCGGATTCTGGTATGCGGAGACGCGCTGAAATCGTTCTACGATGAGCGTATCTCACTCGAAGAGGCGCGGCGGGCACTGCGCAGTATACTGGACTTGAGTAAATCCGCGGCACGACAGGGCATCACGGTTATCTTTGTGCAAAGCGCACCGGTACGCCCCCCGCGCGCACGCGAACACTTCTTGCCGTGGTTTAGGCTCTCGAGCGATCTTACGGTGGACTTCCAGCCATCTGCCGCATAGTATTACTTTATATGCACCACCGGCATCTTGTGATCACTACCTTTCTCTTCGCGTCAGCGGTAATCCTCCTTGTAATTATCGTAGCGATGAGTTCGTATCTTGCGCATAACCTTCCCTAATAGTTTGCATCACGGGGAATACAAAGAAGTCAGGAGTTTGTTCCAACTCTTGACTTTTTTGCATCTATGACCTAACTATGAGTTTATTCCTTGCGAGGAGGCAGGAGCATGGAACGCAATTCAGTACGAGAGAAGAAAGGAGAAGAGAAAGATGGGTAGAGTAAAGATCGTGGCACTTTCCATTTTTGTTCTGCATCTCGCAGGTGCTCCCACCGCGTTTGCAACTGGCGATCAGTGTGTCCCACAAGAGGTGAGCGGCGTGGTGGTACTCAGCCATGAGATCACCCCCTCGCCGAGCCTGGAGGGAGATAATCTCATCTTCAAAGTGGTCTTGAAGAACACGACGGCCTCGCCGAAGAATCTTATCGTACAATTCCGTGTGCACGAGCAGGGGATGGGAAATCAACCCATTCCTGCACACAACACCCCGATGATGATACTCGCGGCAGGGGCAGAGAAGCCTGTTTCGCATGCGTGGCAAAACGCGGTTGCGGGAAAGTACGTGCTCGCACTTCTTCTCGTAGCAACACGGGATTTCTGCAGGATGTATCCGCAACCGGCCGAAATTCCGTTCGAGGTGAACAGGGCGGATGGATGCGTACAATGCCCTCCCGTGAAGCACCCGAATTGCGATACGGTCTGCAAGAAGCTCCTCATGATGAAGAGGGTGGATCCTCCGTGGTGCAGGGAGAAGAAGATTCCGCTCGAAGTCTGCAGCAAGTGCGCGCAGGTCGCGTGCCGGATTGTGTGTAACCCTTACTGATCTTTTGTCCGCAAGCCCCTACGTTGAATAGCGTAGGGGCTTTATCTGTGTTGGCTCTTGCCAAAGTTTTGATAACGTGCTAGTAAAGTAATGAGAAAATAAGGAGGGTAAAAGCCTCTTTTTATGTTTGCGAACCGAATAATACAAAACCTCCTGGGAGTGGGTGTGTTTTTCATACTTGGGATGCTGTCAGTTCCCTTTGCGGCAAATGCGGCGCTTCCTGCCGGTTTTGAAGTACAAACCGTAGTGGGGGGGCTCAACCTTCCTACTACCCTGGCATTTAGTCCCGAAGGGAGGATATTTATTGCAGAAAAGAACGGTACCGTGCGCATTTTCAAAGACGGAGCACTTCTCCCCACTTCCTTTATCCAACTCGAGAACGTAAACGATTTTGCCGACCACGGTTTACTCGGCCTCGCGCTCGATCCCAACTTTGGAGAGAACGGATACGTCTATCTTCTTTACACCCATGAAAACTCTCCTGCAAACTATCAGGGACCGAAAACGGGAAGGATCGTGCGCGTTACCGCACACGGCGACATCGCCGATCTCTCGAGTATCACTATTCTCGCGGGGTCAGTCGCAGGAACCCCTCAACAGCCCTCCTGCGATGATTACCCGGTGACTGCCGACTGTATCCCTACCGACTCTCCGAGTCACAGTGTAGGGGGACTTCGTTTTGGTCCTGACGGAAAACTCTACGCTACGCTTGGAGACGGTGCGCATTTCGACTACATGGATCCGCGGGCAATGCGGGCGCTCAATATCGACAGCCTTGCGGGTAAACTAATTCGTATTAACACCGACGGTACCGCACCGGCTGACAATCCCTTCTACAACGGAGATCCGCAGGCGAATCGCTCAAAGGTATGGGCATATGGATTGCGCAACGCATACCGGTTTACCTTTCGGCCCGCAAATGGCATGCCGTACCTCGGTGATGTAGGGTGGTATACATGGGAGGAGATTAGTCTCGGTCGTGCCGGGGCGAATCTTGGCTGGCCATGCCGTGAAGGGTTTGAGCCTGCTCCTGCATACAACTGTACTACACCCGGTTACACGGACCCGCTCTATGCATACTCGCACGAACCCACCGGTACCGGCGCAGTAACGATGGGAGCATTTTATATCGATACAGGTTATCCGGGAGAATACCAGGGGAATCTCTTTTTTGGAGATTTCTCCCAGAACTTTATTAAGCGCCTTGTGGTGGATGAAAATGATAATCTCCTTGCGGTAGTGCCATTTATGGATGATGCGGGCGGGCCCGTGGATATTCAGGCGGGCCCGGAGGGGAATATTTATTATATTTCGATTTATTCGGGTGAGGTAAGAACAATCACTTATACGCTCGGAAACCGGCAGCCGATTGCGGCGGCAACGGCAACTCCCGGGTCTGGTCTTGCGCCGCTCGACGTGCAATTCACGAGTATCGGTTCATATGATCCGGACGGGGATCCGTTGAGCTACGAATGGGATTTTGGAGACGGTTCAGCTACGACTACAGAAGCAAACCCCCGGTACGTATACGCTGCGAACGGAGACTATACCGCACAGCTTACGGTACGAGACGGGCGAGGCGGTATGGCATCGCGCAATCTCCGGGTAGTGGCGGGTAATGAGGCGCCTACCGCAGTTATTACAAGCCCCGCCGAAGGCTCTTCGTACGAGCCAGGCAGCTCCATTATCGTTACCGGATCCGGTAGCGATCCAGAGACTGGTCCAATTCCCGCAAGCAATATGCGCTGGAGGATTATTCTCCATCACGATACCCATATCCATGTGCTCGAAGAGCGCACAGGCGAGTCAATCACCTTTCCCGCTCCCGATCACAATGCGACAGATGTGCACTTGGAAATTGAGCTTACCGTAACGGACGATATTAATCTTGCTCACACTGATCGCATTGAGCTCTTCTTAGATCTTCCTGTTCGTGCAGATACCTATCGCGCCGAATACTTTGGCAATCCCGGCTTAACCGGCGATCCTGCGATACTCCGGTATGATCCGGTTATTAACTTTCAGTGGGGTGGTGGAGGCCCGGGATCACCCCTTTCCAACGATCTCTATTCTGCGCGTTTTACGGGCGATTTTTCCTTCGCCGAAGGCGAGCACACCTTTTTTCTCTCGGGAGATGATGGAGTTCGTCTCTATCTCGACGGAGCTCTCCTCGTTGATAAGTGGATAGATCAACCCGCGACAGAATATACGGCCACATTTCCTATTACGAGCGGTTTACACCGGGTTACTGTGGAATACTACGAACGTTACGGAAACGCGCTGCTTACGCTCCGGTGGGAACGGGTATCTCCCGCAGGGGGAACCGGCGTGGAGCCGCATCTTGCGGGAATTCATCTATCACCTACGTCTCCCATAGCAGGAGAGGCCATCGTAATTACTGCAGACATCACGAACATGGGTACGGCGGAGCCGATTCTTGTTGATATCGAGGCATACAAAGACAGCGTGAAGGTTGTACAGATGTTTTACGATAATGAAACGATTGCGACCGGCGCTGTCCGGAACTTTACGCTCTCGTGGATGCCGCAATCCGCAGGGAATTACCGGATTGCAGTTGGCCTCATGAGACCCGGCTGGGGTGGGGTGTATGAATGGACGAATGACGCACTTGCGCTCACGGTAGGCGATGGGGCGCCCTCGCCTCCGCCACAGGCATTTTCTCCCCGACACCTTGCAACCACCATTTCGTCACGCCCTTCTCTTACCGGAGAGCCGCTTGCGATTACCACTACGGTTAAAAATGAAGGAGGGGAAGGCACGATGCTCGTGGATATTGAGGTATATAAAAGTTCGACAAAGGTAGCACAGTTATTTTTTGATAACGTTGCCTTCGCGAGCGGCGAAACAAAGAGTTTTACCTTTAACTGGACACCCCCGAGCGCGGGTAATTATGGGGTCGCGATCGGTCTCTTTCAACCGGGATGGAATGGGCTGTACGAGTGGGTAGGGGAGAGTGTGCGTACCACTGTTTCTGATACCCCGCCGGGCTCATCTGGAGCAGTAGCAATATACGGTGATGCATTGGACCCTACGTGGGAGAACTGGTCGTGGGATACTGCCGTTGTGCTTTCTTCGAGCGATGCCGCGTATGAAGGCGGAGCATCCATGAAGGTAACCTTCAATACGCCGTGGGCAGGAGCCTACTTCCATATCGATTCACTCGATACCACCGGAAGGTCATCTCTTGCCTTTGCGGTGCATGGTGGACAAACAGGAAATCAACAGCTGCAGATAGTGATGTTTGATTCGGCAACAAACGCACTCATACCGGTGAACCTCACTCCTTATTTACCGTCTACCGGGATACCTGCAACTGCATGGGCGACGGTTACAGTGCCTCTTTCTGCGCTCCAGACCCAATCCAAAGTGATTACCGGATTTGCGGTGCAGGGTGCGGCCGGCAATACAGAAGCTCCATTCTATCTCGACTCGATTCGTATCAATTAATAATCAGTATGAACAAAAAATCCGTCCTCGCGGGGACGGATTTTTTGTTTGTGGATATCTTTCATCTTCGGGGTTCAAATTTTGGTATAATGGGTACGCGATCGGTATGTATGCGAGGTATAAATTATTTTGTCAAGGCTCGGTTCCTGTACTGTTGCTTTCTATAGCTGTCGGGTTTTTTTTCCTTTCTCTAAGTTTTTTTCTCTTCCGTACCCCGCCTCCGCAGTCCCGCCCGGTATGGCAGGAATCTCTCCAGTATGAAGAGGAGGGTTCTCTCGGCGAAGAGCCACTTCCGGCTGCGGCTGCGGGCTCACTTTTTACCTCCTCGCCTCTTGCTATAATCTTCACGCCCTCTCCCATCCCTACTTCTGCAGCTCTGCCGAATACACCGTACCCCCGCCTTTCTCCACGATCCACTCCTTCCACGCTGGCAAAACCTCCATCCCGGCGGAACCCCGCAGTCGTTTCATCTCCGAACCCTTCTCGCCGCACTCCTGCTCCTCCCGCTGCTCCATCAGCGTTCTCTCACACTGACTGTGCCGCCAGGCTGGCCTCCTCTTCATTTTACCGCGATGATTCGCTGCAGGCATTGAGAGTTGTACGAGAGCTTTCCTCGCAGGGAAGGAAAGGTGAGGTAGAGCTCCTCAAAATAATTTCCTGCGAGCCGCAGGCCATATGGATTACGGGGGGGACGGTCTTGAGCGTGAAGGAACGAATAGCTGTCATAGTAAAAAAAGCGCGAGGTTCCGGTAAAATTCCGGTCCTTGTGCTCTACAACATTCCTGATCACACCCGGGCGAAGTGGGGGAGCGGTGTACAGGAAGAAGGGTATGGGGCGTGGATACAGGCCGCCGCGGAGGGCATCGGAGGGAGTGAAGCCTGGATAATGCTTGAGCCTGACTCTATTTCGCTCGCATTTAACTATCCGGCCGACGAACGTGAGGTAAGGTTCAGACATTTACGCGAAGCCGCGCGTATCTTTCGGAAAGAAACTCCCGCGGCGCGCGTATACCTTGATGGCGGCCACAGCACATGGCGCCGTGCTTCCGATCAAGCCGCGTATCTGCGCTCTTCTGGCATAGAGGATGCAGATGGTTTTTTCACTAATGTTGCGAACTTCCGCGCCCTCTCCGAGGAGATAAAATACGGGAATGCTCTTTCTGTGCTCGTGGGCGGCAAACATTTTGTCGTGGATACCAGCCGTAACGGCAACGGTCCCCGTGGGGGAGAATGGTGTAACCCGCGAGGAAGGGCTCTGGGGGCATCGCCATCGCGCGTTACGGGTGAGCCGTTTCTGGATGCATATCTATGGATCAAGCCGCCGGGAGAGTCTGACGGCAGCTGCAACGGCGGGCCTCCGCCGGGAAAGTTCTGGCTTGACTATGCTCTTGAGTTAATACGCAATTCGTTATCCTGAAGATAGGGAGGAGGAAAAACCTCGTCTTTCTTTCCCACTCTTTCTCTAGCTATTGACAAGTGTATAGTCGTATGCTATGAGAGAGTATGCTCATTTGCTCTGCTATGGCAGAGTTTTTTGTTACCTTTATCTAATAGTTATGGAAAAAATAAACCAATTTATCGAATACATTATCCTCTCACCCGAAGAAATCAGAAAAGCCTTGAGAGTGGCGTGGTTTCGTCTTAAGCAAACGGCCAAAGCTTGGCTTCCTTTTCTCTTTTATCCGCATATTTCTGAATCAAAGCCGCTCGCGTTTGACAATAAAATTGACTACTTATTTCTGCAGGATATTTTCAGCGCGAAGAGACAAATAGTTCCTGAAACCACATCATTTGCTGCAGCCCTTGCGCTTCTTCTTGCGGGGGTGCTTGCCACAGCATACAGCGTTTTTGCGGCTTCCCCTTTGGTGATTATCTCCGGTGCTATTGCCCTTTTCTACTTTGTGCTTATGGTGTTCAAGCTGTGGGTGGTGTACCAATCGCTCAACGCTCCCATCATCAACATCTCCCGAAAAGAGGTGCAGGCGATTACTGACGACGAACTTCCTCTCTACACCATCCTTATTCCGCTCTACCGCGAGGAAAGGGTTATCAGGCAGATTCTTAAGGCAATGACTGCGATTGATTACCCCACCGATAAACTCGATATCATTATTACCCTCGAAGAGTACGATCATCCTACGATCGAGGCGATTCATAAAGAAAATCCTCCCGCACACTTTAAAACGCTTATTCTCCCGAATGTAAACCCGAAAACAAAGCCAAAGGCGCTGAATGTCGCGCTCAACGAAGCGAAGGGCGAGTACCTCGTCGTCTACGATGCAGAGATTATTCCCGATCCTGACCAGCTTAAGAAAGCATACTGTGCCTTCCGCGCACATCCCGAGATCGCGGTGCTCCAGCCGATGCTTGACCACTACAACACCAACCAAAGCCTGCTTACCCGCCTCTTTAACGCGGAGTTTTCCTTTTACTACGATCTCTTTCTCCCCGGCCTGCAAAAATTGGGATATCCCATTCCGCTCTCCGGGCACAGCACGCATTTCCGCACCGGTGTACTACGCCGCATAGGCGGATGGGATCCGTACAATGTGACAGAAGACTGTGACGTGGGAATGCGCATAAGCCGGCAAGGGTATCGCACGGCGATTCTGCAGTCGATAAGCAGGGAGGAGGCAACCGCTGATGCGGGTGCGTGGATCCTCCAGCGCACGCGGTGGATGAAGGGATTTATCCAGACCAGTGTCGTGCACGTACGCCATCCTTTCCGCTTCGCACGTGAAATCGGCGGATGGGAAAACTTTGTAGCGTTCTTCATGACTGTGCCCGGCACCGTGCTCGTGAATGTCTTTAATCTTTTCTACTGGATTCTCCTTGTGACGTGGATGTTTACTCACGCCAGGTGGATCCAAACTCTCTTCCCTGGTCCGATTCTTTACTTCTCGGTGTTTACCTTTGTGGTAGGGAATTTCATTTTCACCTATCTCAATCTCATCGGCGTGCACCAGCGTGGCCGCTACAGCCTTGTAAAGTACTGTCTCCTCTCGCCGCTGTACTGGATTCTCCTTGCGATCGCAACGGTGCGCGCGAGCGTTCAATTTGCGACCCACCCTCATCACTGGGAAAAAACAAAACACGGCACTCACCTTGCATAACCCATGCGCACGCGGGTTCACACACTCTTCGCGTATGCGACTCCGGAACGGCTGGTCACTTTGACCGCCGTTCTTTTTGGCGTGGGGAGCGCCATGCATATTTATTCCGCCGGCCTTGTGAAAATTCTTCTTGACCAGAACGCTCACCTTAACTTTGCCCGGGAGGTAGTAGACAGCATCACACCAGGGATAAGCCAGCTTGGCTTCTGGCCGCCGCTCCTGCATCTTGCAATGACTCCTTTTGCCGCAATCGATCCGCTGTATTACAGCGGCCTTGCGGGTGCGTTTGTGCTCATACCCTTTCTTGCGCTCGCCGGGCTCGTGCTCTATAAGCTTCTTTATCTCTATACTGATCACCGCGGACTTTCGGTGCTCGGTTCGCTGTTCTTTATCTCCAATCCCTACATTCTCTATTACTCCTCTACTCCTATGATGGAGGTGCTCTATTTTGCGATGCTCGCCTCTTGCGCCTACGTGTATTCGCTGTGGATGGTGAACGGGAAGCTCCGGTATCTCGTTCTTGCCGGAGGGCTGATTACACTTGCGAGCCTCGCACGGTTCGAGGGATTTTTGCTGATTCCGCTCTGCGGCATACTCACCTTCATGCGGTTGCGGCAACTGCGTAAGCGCTTTGAAGAGGTTGAATCGTTCCTCATTCTCTTTCTCCTTGCCGCGGTGGCGGGGCTTGGTGTGGTGTTCGCCTACGGCTGGGTATATGCCGATACTCCCCTCGCATTTCTCTCGAGCGACTGGGCTTCGCCGGTCCAGCAGCGTGATTACTTCCTTCCTGCATATGGTAACCTTTTTGAATCGTTCCGGTATCTCCTCTACGCGGCACGCTACATGGTAGGCATGCCGCAGCTTCTTCTCACTGTGCTTTCTCTTGGCGTGCTCATTACCTTCACGAGAGGCGGGTATCGCTTTCTTACCGGGGCGCTCGTGCTTATCATCGCAAGTCCCTTTCTTTTTAACGTGATCTCTCTCTATACGGGTGCTACCGTGGTATATGTACCTGATCTTCCCCCCCACGAGGACTTCTTTAACGAGCGGTACGGCCTCTCACTCATCCTTCTTTCAAGTGTCGTGCCGTTTCTCGCGGCGTATGCAGTATGGTTCCGTGCGTATGGATCAGGAGTGATCGCGCGCAGTGCACGCGCGCTTACCATCGCGGGATTAACAATACTCTTTTTCTCGCAGGGTGTTTTTTTCTCCTCTACTGTGTGGGGAGAAGCATATGCCGTGATACGCAATTCTGCCCAGGAGTATCCGAATCAACTACAGATGGCGCAATTCCTGCGCACACACTACGATGGCGGCAAGATTCTTATTACAAGGGCATTGCACGACTTTACTATCGTGAACGCGGGGATCGGGCTTAAACACTATATCCATGAGAGTAATTACCGATACTTTGATCAGGCGCTTGAGCAGCCATGGCTTTTTGCACGATGGGTGGTGATGATTAATCCCGAGTATCCGGTGTATACGTCTCTACAGCGTGAAAACGAGGCGGTTGCACGGCGGTGGGCCGGCTCAAAGGAGTTTCAGACATACTACCTTCCCGTTGCCGCAAATAGCGGAAGCGTACTCTATAAGGTAAATGAAGAGGCGGTACAGAAGTATGCGGCACAATCAGAATTTTCTCCCGAGCGCATTCCCTCTCTGCAGCGAGACGCCGCATCATGGAATCCGGAGACGATATACCAGTCTCTTGCCGGGCCGAACGCTCTCGGCACGCGATATTGATCGCTCCTGTGGATATCTTTGTAGATTTTTTCTTGACATGACAGGTACGCGTTGCTAGGGTTGAGGCGCATTCACATCCATCAGCCTCACGTGAATTTTAAAAAAACACAGCGGAGGGGATCACGATGGATTATTTTTTTTTCAGATGGCGCAGAAAATTTATCCCGCTCTTTTTCTGCGCTCTTTTTGTCTCCTGTTGTTTGGAGTTGATACGGCACTGCGCCGCCCCCCCCACTTACTCTTTGCGAAAATGGATAATGAGGGTGGTCCTCCCGCACGGGGGCTGGGTACGGAATCATCCTATCGTGGATGGTAAGTGGGGGGGTCACGCTGTACCGGCTCCAAAATACAGCAGATAAATTCTCCACAGCTTATCCCGTGTTTTTCCCCGAGACAGTTTGTCCGCACTCCGGTTCGCGTGATAGAGTTGTGGAGTTTCATAAAATACGGAGAGATTGAATAAAGGTCGGGTAAGGAATAAATAAGTTTCTTACATGAAGAAAAAGATTTTGACTGTACTTGGTCTCGGGGCAGTGGTGGTGGCCACGTTGCCGCTCTTTGCCGCATTCGAAGCGCACGTAATCAACGTAACCGCGCGAATCGAGAACGCGCTTTCGGTGCCGCTTGAGCATCTCGGATTCGGCACGGTGTTCCCGCAGGAGGAGCTCGATAAGAGACTTGATATTTCTCTCTCGCAATCGTTCCTCGAGGAGGATAGGGTTGACGATGTGGACTACATCATCCGCCAGAAGCCGAAGTGCGGGATTACCTCGCAAAACGGTACGGTGCTCGATGAGTCAAGTACTGCGACAGGGCATGTGGTGCTTGATGCAGAAGGGAAGCCGGTGCATCCGGAAGGGACCGATGACCTTGTCATCGATTGTGGCAATCCGCCCCGCGCACTGCAGGAAGGAGAGACATGGGGAGTGCTTCCACTCTTGTGCCCGTATCTTTCTAAGCATCCCATCCGCACCGAGGAGGATTCGAGCCAGAACGACGGTGTACTCGATGCGTTTCACCCCATTGGCTTTGCGGATGAGCAGACGGGCGTGTGGGTATGGAATGATGTGAAGGGGCACCTTGCGAAGTCCCAGCAGGATACGGTGGACAACTGGAACATCGACCTTAAGGTACCCTGTTTCGGCGGCCACTGCGCCCAAGATTGGGAAGAATTTGTGCGGCGTATTAATCCCTCGGCGAGCTCCACCGCTTTTATCCAGCCGCTCGAGAATGAACATAAAGTGTTCGGTTGTGATTTGTGGGTGGAGGTAACCGGCGTGAGTCTCCGCGGCGGGCTTGGATGCCGCGAACAGGCGGATATTATGCTTGTGCTTGACCGATCCGGAAGCATTGGAAGTGATGCAGATACAATGAAAAATGCCGCGAAGGCATTTGTTGACGCACTCGCGCTCGACGGAGTGCATGCGGGCCTTGCGAGCTTCTCTTCTTCAGCTACCCTCGACGAGCATCTCACCAATGTTGCACAGGATCTCAAGGACGCGATTGATGCGCTAGTGATCGGGGGAACCACCGATCTGGAAGACGGAATTCTTACCGCAAACGGAGAACTTGCCAATCCCGGTGACGGGCACGATCGCCCAGACGGCACCTCGCCGGATTTCATGGTAATCATTACCGATGGCCAACCGAATGTGTGTAATGGCGGAGGGTGCGATCCTGAAGATGCAGCCGCGGCCGCGGCGGATGCCGCACGGGCTGCAGGCATTGAAGTGTTTGTGGTGGGTGTGGGAGCCGGCGTCGATGAGGACTATCTGAAGACCGAAATTGCTGATGATGCCTCTCACTACTTCTCTGCGGCAAACTTTGACGATCTTGAGAATATCCTCAAAGGAATTGCTGCGTGCGAAGAGTAGGCGTGGCTAAATAGGAGCTCTGAAAGAGTCAGAGCTCCGATTTTGGCCATACTCAAAGGAGGTTGACCAAAATAAAGGTCGAGAATAAGGCTCCTGCCCTAAGCCCCCGTACACGGGGGCGATATCCCGCATACACTGGGATACCTCCTCATCGGTGGGGGTTTAACGCAGGAGCAGTAGCTATTTATTAAGTAAATACCTATGAGAAAAAAGATTCTTTGGAACCTTGGTGTGCTCGGAGTGGCGCTTGCAACTCTGCCGCTCTTTGCCGCATTCGAGGCGCATGTCATTAATGTGACCGCGCGGATCGAGAATGCCCTTCGGGTGAGCGCCCAGGAGCTTGATTTCGGTACGGTGTTCCCGCAGGAGCATCTCGCCCAGCGTCTTGGAGTGGGGCTTTCCGAATCATTTCTCGCTGAAGACCGCGTGGATGATGTGGAGTATTTTATCCGCCAGAAGCCGAAGTGCGGTATTACGTCGAATAACGGTACCGTGCTTGACCGCGCAAATACCCGCACGGGTCATGTGATCCCTGACGGGCAGGGCGGATACCGGATTGACTGCGGCGAGCCGCCCCGCAATCTGGAAGAGGGTGAGACATGGGGCGTGCTTCCTTCACTGTGTGAGTACATCTCAAAAGAGGAAGATCTCTTGCCTGACAACGACGGCAGTCTTGCCTCATTCCACCATCCCTTCACGGTGAGCACGTCGTCGGTATCGTGGCTTGATACGCCCGGCCGGCTTGCGAAGTCAGAGCAGGACATTGATGATATCTGGACCATTGATCTTGCGGTGCCATGCTTTGGCGGCCACTGCGCACAGGACTGGGCCGATTTTGTGGCGCACATCAATCCGACGGCAAGTTCTACCGAGTTCATCCAGCCGCTTGCAAACGAACATAAGATTTTCGGGTGCGACCTATGGGTTGAGGTGTCAGGGGTAAGTGAGGCGGGTGAACCGATTCCTACGCCTATACCGTCTCCAATTACTTAAGTTTTTGATCTGCTCTTACACACGCGTTATGAAGAAGAAATTGTTTCTTGGTCTTGTGGTGTTCGGGGCATCGCTTGCGATGCTGCCGCTTTTTGCCGCGTTTGAAGCGCATGTAGTGAACGTAACGGCAAAGATCGAGAACGCACTCTTCGTACACCCGGAGTCGCTTGAGTTCGGAACGGTGTTCCCACAGGAGTATTTCGAATCCTCCTTCTTCATTGCCTTCAGCCAGTCGTTTTCCGAGGCGAAGCAGAAGCGGGTGGGGAAGGTGGGTTACGTGATTGAGCAGAAGCCAAAGCCGCGGGAGGAGTTCAGAGAGGCGCTCGGTATCGAACAGGCGCGTGACTGGTGTCATACGCATGTTCCCGATCCGCTCTACCGCGGATATAGCGCGAGTGATCCTGCCTGGCAGGAGTTTCTTACGAACTGTTACCCCACCCTGTGCCCGTACCTCTCCAAGCATCCCGATAATCTTCCCGCTAGGGGGCCAAACGCATTGAATGACCACGGGCTTCCTGCCTTCCATAACCCGGAGTCGGAGCACGCTACAGGGACCCTTGTAAAATTCAATGCAAACGGCACGACCATTGGAAATGATCCGTCGGACACATGGACCGTGGATCTTGCGGTACCGTGTTTCCGTGGCTCGTGCGCACAGGACTGGGATGCGTTCGTGCAGGGGCATAACCCTGCCGCGACGAGCACCACAGAATTCCAACTTCCCCCCGATCTTGAACATCAAGTGTTCGGCTGCGATCTTTGGGTGGAAGTGACGAAAATCTATTAGCGATCTTTGGCCCGTCCCTCACTTTTGAAAGTGGGGGAGGGCGAGAGATTGTACGGCGCAACCATGAACGAATACACATCACAAGAAGATGCCGCTTCCCGACGGGGACTATGGCAGCGGATGCGGAGCGAAAAATTATCCCGGGGAGAAAAGATGCTCGGGGTTCTGCTCCTTGCGGTGTTTTTATTTGTGTTCTATGTGGCACTCGATGCGAATAAATATTCCGCGCAGGTACGCGCAATTGAGGGGCAGGGCAGGGTGGGGGTGAACCCCACTGGAGAGAAGCTGGACTTTGGAGATCTCTCTCCAGGAACAGCGGCAGTGCGCACTGTGACGCTCTCAAACCAGACTTTTTTTCCGGTGTACGTTGCGGTAGTGCGGTTCGGTGATATCAGCAGCCTTACGAAATTAAACGAAAATAACTTTACCCTCCGGCCGCGTGATACCAAGAAACTTGAATTTACCGTATTTATGCCTGCCTCCGCAGAAAAGGGAAAAACATATTCCGGCCGGGTGTATATTTTCAAGATTCCCAAGCCATGGTAATGCGTACGCTTGCAAAGTTTATCCTGCATATTGGAATATACGCGGCGGTCGTTGGCCTCACCCTCTTCGGCGCGCCCCGATTCCTCTCGTGGTATCTGGGAACCCAATACCCCATGGCCGCGATTACCTCCGGATCAATGTGGCCTGCGCTCCATACCGGCGATCTCGTATTTATCGAGGACGCGGGGCGCGAGAATCTCAAGGTAGGAGATATCATTGTGTGGAAAAACAGCGAAGGGTTT
>CAYVXU010000017.1:0-1093 GCA_964454705.1 uncultured Candidatus Saccharibacteria bacterium
TTAATCAATTACTTTTATCCGCAGGAACTGTGAACAACGCGTTCAATTCCTACAATATAGTATAGCAAAAAACAGCGCACGAAGTGTATTACGCGGCAAGCATCCCCTGTACCCGCTTCGTAATTTGTTTCACCGAACTCTCTGATTTTCCAATATATTCAACCCCCAGCTTCGTGTGCAATTCGCGTGCGGTGTGCGCGTCGTAGGGAAGATTTGTAAAGAGGAGTACTGGCACGGACTTCCCCCATGCATCATCACGAAGATCCTGAATCATAGTGATCCCGTCAGTATGGGGCATAAGAGCGTCTGCGATAACGAGATCGGGTTTCTCCCGGAGTGCGATTGCGAGTCCCTCATCTCCGTCCTGCGCCTCGTGTACCTCAAAGGCGAGGTCACTAAATGCCTCCGCAAGAATATACCGCAGCGCCGGCTCGTCTTCTATAATAAGAATTTTCTTTTTCATGACGAAGAAACGGTAATGGGAATTTCTACGGTAAAGGTTGTTCCTTTATGCTCTTCTGACTCAAATGCGATCGAACCCCCCCGCAAGTTCTACAAGTGATTTTACGATGTAGAGCCCGAGCCCACTCCCTTCAGGTTCCTGTACCTGGGCATTTTTTGCCCGATAGAACTTTGTGAAGATATAGTTGCGTCCTTCGTGCGGAATGCCCATGCCGGTATCTCTTACCTCAATCGTAAGTACCGTTTTTCCTTGCGTCCGGGCTGCAACAAGAAGTGTCACCGTACTCTCCTTGTATGAGTATCTTACTGCATTTTCGAGCAGATTTTGAATGACCACCCGGATAAGTCTCGGATCGCAGGAGACTATACTCACATCACCTGAAAACTGCTGCTCAAGCGTAATATGCTTCACACTAAGTGTGGGTTCTATGTCTCTGGTGATTTTTTCCGCAAGCTCCCGCACATCAACCGACGCAGGAGCAAGCTGTAGGGTGCCCAACTCAAGCCGTGATACGTCAAGAAGCACATCCACAAACTTGCTCATACGCTGGGCGGCTTTCTGTGCTTCTTCAATGTAGCGGCTTTCGTGCGGATGTAATTGCGGTGCTTTTTCAAGGAGACGCTCCACATG
>CAYVXU010000017.1:1103-16020 GCA_964454705.1 uncultured Candidatus Saccharibacteria bacterium
TGCCAGCTCATCGCAGTAAGCGGAGTACGAAGCTGATGTGAGGCAAGTGCGATAAATTCAGTTTTTGCGCGATCCACCGCCTGTTCTCTTGTGATATCGCGAATCACTTCAACTGCGCCCACTGCTCTGTTTCCGATGGTGACCGGACTCGCGGTCACCGCCGCTGGAAATTGACTTCCATCTCTGCGCGTCCAATATGTGAGCTCTCCCACTTTCTTGGCATCAGTAATTGCACGGGAAAGCGGCCACTGCTCTGGGGGAGAAGTGACAGTGGCTCTCGGGGCATATATAGGGTAAAAAGATCATATACATTTTTCCCTATCACCTCCGCTGATTTCCATCCCGTGAGACTCTCGAATACGGCATTGACGAGCACCATCACTCCCCTCCGATCGGTCGCGATAATCCCGTCGCCAATACTTTCGAGGAGCGCTTTCGCATATTCTTCTTCACGTTTACGCTCAAGCACCACCGCTGTGGTGGCAAGGGTGGTAACAGTAAGGGTTGCCATGAATGCTTGTAGAAAAATCAGTGACTCATTGGGATCCGGGCGCGCAAACGGTCCTTGTTCCTGCAAGGTCCCCCACAGCGCAATTCCGGATACAAGGAGACTTGCGGTAATCGTGCCACGCTGCCCAAACCGGAAAGCGGCCCACACCAGTACCGGAATGGTGATAAATTCGGTGGGGTAGTTCTGAATGCGCCTTATTGGAAATCGCACAAACACTGCGGTGCTTACCAAGACGATTACACAAAACAAGACAAGCCCTTCTAAAATCTGTCGGCGGGTGAGACGGGTGCCGCGATTAAGCGTCAACAAAACAATAAAGGGGGTTACAAGCAGCGCCCCCGCTACATCGCCCAACCACCAGGTAAACCATACCGCCCCATAGCGCTGCCATTCCGCAAACCCGGTACTCGCGAGGCTGGTGACCCCCGCGGTCGCACTTACGGTTGCACTTACCATTACCACGAACACAAATGTAAAAATGGTGCGGGATCGGTTGAATACTTCTCTTCCGCCCGCAAGTGCGTACGTAAGATATGCACCCACAACTCCTTCAAGCGTGTTACCCGTAGCAATGCCAAGCGAGGTAAGAAACGAGCCTTCTGTAGTGATATTGACGAGAAACGCACCGAGAAAAATGGATGGCCATACGTAGTATCCAAAGAGAAGAAAGGCGGCAATGGCGATGCCCGTAGGTGCCCATATCGCCGTTGCGCTCGCATGCACAAACGCAAGCTGCAGGCCGAGTTTACCGGCAATAAAGTACACTGCGACAATACCAATGAATGCCGCGGCGAACTCGATATCCTGTTTAACGCGCCACTGATCGCGGAAACGCTGGTTCATCACCCCGAAGTATAAAATGGGTGCGCGTGAAAATACAATATAAAGCACCGCCCGCCGTAGGTGTCGAGGCTTTGCGCGAATGTTTGGGTTCTGTGCTAGACGGACGCAACCGGTGACGGGAAGCTTGGAGTGCTCTCCTCTTGCCGATACAGAATCCCGCCAAGGAGAAGTACGAAACCTGCTACTGAAGAGATGCTGATGATGTAAATATTATCAATCCCAAGCTGCAGACGAAGTGCCCATGAGAAGGTGATGAAGAGTAGACCCGCACCGAACATGAGTGAGCGCACACGCACAAACGCGTTATCGGATCGGAACACCGTAAGGAGCATCAGAATGCCGCACGGCACCCATACGGCGTACATTAAGATCGCCGCCATCTGGGAAAGGATGGTGGCAGCAGCTTCGCCGAGAGACAAAGCAACACTGAAGAGACCGAGCAGTTGATAGATGCTTCCCAGGCCTGCTAATACGACAAGCAACACCACCGCAATCCCCTGCACCGCGGATGATCTCTGCGCAAGAGTAAGTTTAAGAATATAGAAGAGAGAGATCCACAACGCAATATCAGCAATAAAGACCGTAGCCATCTGCATTTGCCCCTCCAGGTAGCCCATGCTCACCGCGATAAGCGCAAGGAAGAGAAATGAAAAAAGAAGGTATCGCGAAAAGAATGTGACCCTTCGCGCAACCCCCTCTCCTTTATTTTCTAGATCGGTCCGCCGTGAAGCGAGTACGAACCACGACGCAAGCGCAAAGACCGCATCAATACCGGCTGTGATTGCAATAAGAGGCATATGTACAAATTAAAAGTAGTCTATGCCTTTATTATACCACAACACAGCTCTCCGTCACACTCTGAAGAGAGATCAGCGCACCTCAATGTCAGGCTCCGGGAGTGGATGTGGTAGTTGGCGTGGGGCTTGGAGTCGGTGTGGGAGTGCTCATCTCTACAATGCCTCCTCTCTGGCGCACAAAGTCCCAGAATGATCCCTTTTTCTGTCCCGCGCCGTCTCCCTGCTGAATCTTGTATTCTATTTCTACTTTCGCAAAATTAAGGCTTATCTGCTCGTTCACCTCGCCTCCGGATGAACCCTGCTGGGTAAACGACGAACAGAGGATATCCGAAAACGTGAGGGTAATGTAGTCATCACCGGTTTCTCTCCTGCGTACGGTAATTACTGCTTCTTGCGCGTGCTTGCCCTGTGCGCACATGAGCATAAGATCAGGGGAGGCTTTGTCAACTTTTTTCGTGATGATGATATCGCTCGGAGTTACCTTGCCTGCCCTCGAGGCGCCCGGCCGCAGTTCCCGCGGCTGTTCCATGCCCCACTTGAAAGAATCGATATCGATTTCGCCCCTGTGCCGTGTGTCAACCGATTCGCCCGGGATTCCGGAAATCTTGAGAAACATATCAACCGCCGGAGACGCGTGAATGTCTTGTGGTACATTTCGGAACGCCACCACAAGCAAGGCAATGCCCACAAGGGCACATGCCCCTATATACACATTTATTTTGCTCCTCATAATCATCTTTTATGTATTATGTAGCTTCGACCTTTCCTATTCTCTTCATCGTTACCATACCTCAAACGTTGCGGGCAACAGGGGATGGCAAAGAAAAGAGCCCGAGGCGCGGTGATGCGGATCGAGCTCTAGGAATAAGAACTACCCACGATGGGTGCGGGGTGGAAAAATGGGATACTTCCGCAGATGTTCGATGCCCCTCACGAGTCCGCCTTGTCCGGCGTGACAAAAGCGAGTACGCGTGTGACGGTAATAGTGTGTGGGTGGGTGGAGATGGACATTATCCCCATAGATGGCTATATCATCATCCACCCCTATGCACGCTGCACGGTTGTTTTTCTCCGCAAAAGCAGCGACTATGTTTCGCATTGTGCCTACTTGAATGACCGTAGCAGTATATTTTGCCGCATGAGACCTCCCGACACGCAACGGTATATCCCTCTGTAGGACACCCAATTTCTTCACACTCCACACAGCGAGTTAACTCATCCATTGGTTCCACTACTTTCCCCTTTATAAAGAAACTAGGAGGGGCAACTGCGAAGCAGCCGACTATAGCCAAAACAATAAGTATGGGAGGAAGACATCAGCTTCCTTCTCCTCCGCCTGCGTCAGAAGAATCTCCTGATGACCAACCCAAACCCTCGCTGCCTTGGTGATAATCACCTCCAAACCACTGCCGATGAGACATGGAATATACCCTCCTTGTACCTTTCCAAACCCTCAATTACAGAATTAGCTGGTAGGCAAACTTCCGGTCGTAAAATGCGGTGATCGTGGCCTCCATTTCTATTTTTTGCCGGAGTGTCATTTTGTGCCACCCCGTACAGACGAACAGCTGAATCAGCTTACCCAGTGGAAATTGAAGATCCCAGTACCGACAGACATCGTAGCACCACCAGTCTTTCCACTCTCTTTCACGGGGTGTTTGCTCGGTAGCAGCGTCACGTTCCTCGTACATAAGTTCCGGCTGCGAGAGAATGAATTCTTCAAACGCAGTTTCTGCCAATGCTATGTCGCTCTTCCTGCGCGGCAAGAAGAGAAGGTCAACGTCGTGGTAGGCGCCCAGCGCTCCATTGAGCACCGATCCTACCGCCATCACCCCAAGCAAAAGCCCGCTCTCCTCGTGAAATATTTCCAACCGCCGGCATGCCTCCTCCACATTTATACGGTCAGCCTCTGCCAAACGGGAAAGATATATTTCCCACGGCACTTCGTTGGTGATAACAGGAAGAGGAATCTCAGCGCGGTGACGCAATCGATCGAGCATGTTCTGAATCATCTGGTAACCCTCTCATTCTGATTGTAAAAGTACAGAGACAAAATACTACAGTTCAACTGCTCTGTCGAGTCACGGCAGTTTGCGGTCTTGTATCACAAGAGCGCCGACCATCGATTCGTTGAGGTGATCATGGAACGAATAGGTGCCCGGGCGATTGAGCGTAAATTCGAATATTTCATTCTCCCAGAGCGGACTTTCGGCATCGAACCCCGGATATGAGGTATGCGCGGGATGCGACCCCACAGCGGGTTCATGGGGTACCGATTCTCTATTCACAAACCGTATGCGGTCACACACCGCTGCGGTTAATTCGCGAGGGTGAAACATGCCGTCTTTTATTATCACTTCGTGAGTCGTGAAGGTAACACTACCGCAATCGCGGGCACGCGCCGCAGGAAAAACTATAATACCCGCGTGAGAAAGCTGGTGCACAAAAAAGAAACCGGGAAGTATGAGTACCGCGCATATAAAAAACACCTTCTGGAAAGGGTTAAGTCCGACAAATTCATTCTTTAATTGATAAAAATATCGCATGAGGGGTGGAGCGCAGAGACTTTTTTGAAATAAAAGATTACCCCTGCATTCCCTTCTTAAGAGTAAGCAGATTTCTTTGTGCAATTGTTTATCCTCTCACTGCTATCGCTTAATTTGCTGTGAGAGCCAAATGCCGAGGAGTATGAGGTCAACGATTATCACGAGCCACGTGATAATTCCCAAGAGCGACCCCACGCCCCCCATCATCGGCCCATATCCGTATCCCATCATAGTGTCAGTATACCACAGCAACTCTCGCCGGAACATTCGTGTTAAGGCGAGTTCTCGGCAAGCGCGGTATCGAAGAGTTCCGGCTTGGGCGGATGGTACGCATCCATAAAGCGGATAAATTCCTCTCTTGAGAACTGGAGGCGTGGATTCATTGTTTTTGCCTCGCCAAGCGTGATGAAGGGTTCATCGGTATAGAGATGCGCCGGGTAAAATATCACTTCCTCACCAAGCGAAAATAACTTTTCCCAAATACTTTTGTAGAGATCCTCGCTTGAACCTCCCTGAAAATCAGTCCTCCCCGTTCCACGAATAAGCAGGGTATTTCCGGTAAAAACTGCGTCCGTAAGAACAAGAGAAATTGAGTCGCTCGTGTGACCGGGCGTTTCAATAAGCGTGCATATTATCTCCCCCACCCGGATACTATCCCCCTCTATTTTCTTCTTTTATTCCATTGGCGGCTATGTATTTAAAATCTAAGCTATACGCCAACTTGAATCCTCTGCTGTCGGTAATCACCATCTCTTGACCGGTGTTTTCTACCGTCAGCGCGGTGAATGCATGCTTATCTCTGGTATTTCCGCAAATGACATTGCCGCGAGTTCCTAAATTCATTATTCCTTGCGCGTTACCGCTCTCATCAATTATGTAAATGGCAAATTCGGAAAAATTATACTTTTCAGTAGTAATGCACCGGCCGGTACAATCCTTGTTAAGATTTTTCACTTCTCCCTCAAACGTTCCGATAATTTTTACTTTCGCCTTTTGATTTAAATTAACATCAATCATTTTCGATCGCGGCATAGACCAGCTGGGAGCATAAAACCGCTGTTAGTAAATTTAATATCCTTATTGCCAGTAGTTTTATATTGATTGGTGGAAAGGACACCTCTTTCAAAGAGATGGCCGGCCCAAGTAACTTTTTGGACATTGATTACTTTCTTTCTGTATCCTAGCAACCAATCCCATTTGCCAATTTGCGCAGTAGTAGATTCATCAACTCCCCCCAATTGTCTGCTAAGAATAAAAAACATGGAACTCAAAACCAGAAGGGCGAAGGCTGCCCAAACCATTTTACGCATATTTATAAGTATAGCAAGTGTATGCTGGCTTCAACAGTCGCTTTTACCCTCCTTCGCTAAAGCTACGGATGGGCACGGCCAAATTCTGACTGGCTCCGCGGGGAGGATTCGAACCTCCAACCTCGGCGTTAACAGCGCCTCGCTCTACCATTGAGCTACCGCGGAATATTTTTCTCTAAAGAATACGACGGATACTTTACCAAAACTTGGTATATGGCGCAACTACTAATACCCCTTTAACTTTTCCAGATTTCTGTGTTGTCTGATTTTATCGAGCGCTTTTGCTTCGATTTGGCGGATGCGCTCACGGGTGACGCCGAACTCTTTTCCTACCTCTTCAAGAGTATGGGTTATACTGTCGTCTAATCCAAACCGCATGCGTAAAATTCGCTGTTCGCGTGGCGAAAGATCAATAAGAATCTCCCGAATCTGGTCGCGCAGGAGCCGGAGGCTTGCTACCTGTGAGGGCGGCGGCTGTTTCTCATCTTCGATAAATTCCCCAAGAAGTGAATCTTCATCACCCTCCCCCACGGGCGCTTCGAGCGACACAGTCTCCTGTGAAATTTTCTGAATCTGATGGATTTTTTCGACTTCCACGCCCATCTCTGATGCAATCTCTTCGGCGAGCGGTTCGCGGCCAAGATCCTGGGTAAGACGGCGCTTCACCTGCAGGAATTTTGAGATGGTTTCGTGCATGTGCACGGGAATGCGGATCGTGCGCGCCTGGTCCGCAAGCGCACGGGTGATGGCTTGGCGGATCCACCACGTGGCATAGGTGGAAAATTTATAACCTTTGCGGTAGTCAAATTTCTCTACTGCCTTAAAGAGCCCGATATTTCCCTCCTGAATAAGGTCGAGAAGGGTAAGATTAGGGCTGCGCCCTACATAGCGTTTTGCAATAGATACTACTAGGCGCAGGTTCGCCTGGGTGAGACGCTGTTTTGCCTCTTCATCACCCTTTTCGATTTTGCGCGCGAGCTCGCGTTCCTGTTCTGCCACAAGGAGCGGAACCTTTCCAATATCCCGCAGGTACATCTGTACCGAGTCGGAACTGGCATCATATGCTTCCTGGGGAGTGACTTTTGGCTTCTGCCCCTCCTCTTTTTCTTCCGGAGGTGATTCGATGAGCTCTTTTACCGTCTCCACGCGGATATTTGCCGCTTCAAGACGGCGGTACAACTCTTCCAACCCCAAAATATCCCGCTCAATATCAGGAAAAAACTGCAGAATTTCTGATTCAGTCACAAATCCGCGCTGGCGTCCCCGCGTAATAAGTCCCTCGATACGCGCCTCGCGAAGCTGCTCTTTCTTCCCTATCGCTGGTGCGAGTCCGCCCTTGCGCCCTGACGCGGCTTTCTCTTTTTTTGAAGAAACTTTCTTAGCGATATGCGAAGCACGCCGCGGCCGAAGAGCGGTTTTCTTTTTCATATTTGATGGATAGGTTTGTTTCTTTTTTTGCGCCATATTTTTCACACAAGCACCCTCTCACAGTATGAAACTACATCACCGCCTGGGCGAGCTCGCGTGTGAGTTCCCGGAATCGCTCGGTGAGACGGGAAAGTTGTGGAGTATCGTTTTGATATTCTGCATCTTTGATCGCCTTCGCCACCTCCTGAAGCTCATCCTGCAGCTGTATGCGGCGAAGTTCCCGCACCACAAACCCCACTTCATGCTGAGCATCTGCAAGGGTATAGGTATTCCCCATCATTTCGATTTCTCCTTCAAACTGGGTAGTGAGGCGGGAGAGAAGCATCGCGCCGGCATCCGCAAGCGCAGCGGCTTCTTTCTCCGGGCTAATAAGGTAGCGTACTACCTCCTCGTATGCTTCGTTACCGCAGATCCGCGGCTCCACTGCCATATCTCCCCGCGCATCCGGAAAAACCGCGAGAAGCATGATGAGGCGTTCGGCAAGCATATCCCGGCGTGTCTTTACCGGAGGCGGGGATGCCGCCACTCCTGATGTGTGCGTATATGCTGCTGTCTCTTTTGTCATTTCCCTGCGGACATCGTCTTCACGCGCTCCGAGCCGCCGTGAGAGCAATTGAACATAGTGAGACTGCTCAACTGCATTCGGAATAGCCTTTAGTGCGGGAAGTACCCGCTTCAATATAAGCTTCTTACCCTCTGCGCTCTGTGCTGAATGAACGCCGAATGCGGCATCGATGTGGAAATCTATAATGGACTTTGCCGCTCCGACCGCCGCGTTCCACTGTGATGCATCCTTCTTGATGAGGTCCGCAGGATCTTTTCCCTCCGGGAGCTGCACCACATTAACCGTAAAGCCCTCCTGTACCGCAAGAATAATGCCTCGTTGTGTAGCAGTATCCCCTGCCGTATCCATATCAAACGCAATTACCATGCGCGGTGTGTAACGCTTCAGAATCCGGAGGTGGTCAGAGGTAAGCGCGGTACCCGATGTTGCCACTGTATGTATGGTTCCAGCTTGATGCGCCATCAGAAGGTCCATCTGACCCTCCACAAGCACACAGGCATTTGCCTTTCGGATATCAAGCTTTGCGCGATCAAGCCCATAGAGCAGTTTTCCTTTGTCAAAGAGTGGAGTCTGCGGAGAGTTGAGATACTTGGCCTGCGGAGGATCGGAAGATTCAGATTCAAAGAGACGGCCGGAGAATCCCACGATCCGCCCCTGCACATCGGCGATCGGAAATATGATCCTTCCGCGAAAACGGTCTGCAAATCCGCCGCGCCCCCGCGCCACCAGGCCGGCGCGCTCAATGA
The DNA here is from genome assembly GCA_964454705.1 of uncultured Candidatus Saccharibacteria bacterium. Taxonomy (GTDB): domain Bacteria; phylum Patescibacteriota; class Minisyncoccia; order CAYVXU01; family CAYVXU01; genus CAYVXU01. The sequence goes on from CAYVXU010000017.1 coordinate 9,850, forward strand.
GCGGAAGTTTATAGAAGCGCAGGAGGTACTGGAGGAGCCCGCTTGAGGAGTACGGGGCGTACCCTAAACGGAACTCATCTATTGTCTGTGTGGTGAGGCCGCGTTCGTGAAGGTAGGCATAGGCCTTACGGCCTCTTTCGCTTCGCGCAAGCTGTTCTTGAAAAAAAGCAGCGGCCCGCTCATGCATCTCAAGCAGTATACTGCGCTGCGTTGATTGCTCCCGGTTGATGCGCTCAAGCACCACACCTGCTTTGTCGGCGAGAAGTTTGAGCGCATCAACGAATTCGATTCCCTCGATTTTTTGTATGAAGGTAAATATATCACCGCCCTCCCCGCAGCCGAAACAGTGCCACGTCTGCCGTGAGGGCGAAATAAAAAACGAGGGTGTTTTCTCGTTATGAAAGGGGCAAAGCGCCTTAAAGTTTACTCCTGCCTTTTCTACCTTAATGTAGCCTCTCACCACCTCTGCGATATCAAGCCGTGCCTTAATATCCTCAATTTGGGTAGACATACCAAAATGAAAAGAAGTTCTAGGGAGAAACGAAAAAGGTGGCGAATAACATATCAATTATAAGGATTCGCCTGGGAGGGTCAACCCCATGAACCAGAGCAAAGCTCGGTTCATGGCCGTGAAGTCAGCTTCGCTGTACTTCACTGGCCGTTACTGTTTCTATTTTGGAGAGACGCACCGGGAGCGGAATTCAGTTCAAGGGCTTATTCAAACCGTATCTCTATCTTGTCTTTATCACGCATGATATACCGCTCGAACTCGCCGTTCTCTTTCCCGTTGACGAACATCTTTACCGACCCCTCCGTGCCATTGCAGTGTTCAAGAACACACTGTGAGTGAAACTGCTTCCCCCAGTTACGGAATAGCGCTCCCAAGCGGAGGTCATCTTCCCGCACTACTCCTTCGAATTCCATATGAATTTCGCCGGAGGTGTCGTGCGTATGGATCGGCTGATGCACGATGCCAATTCCGATATCAGCGGGTATTTCCTGGCGCTTTCCTTTTATGAACAGGGAAAGCTGAGAGTGCCAGTGCAATCCGCTTCTGCTTACTACGCCGCTTTCATCTGGTGCACTGCTTCTGCGCGAAAATGCATAGAGTCCTCCCCCCACCCCGATAAGCACTATCACCCACACCGCAATCGTGAAAATCCGTCTCCAGGTTCGGGCACGTGCTTCGCTCACCGCCTGCACCTCTTTTTGCTGGCGTTTAAGCTCCTTTCGCTCCTTTTTGGTGAGTGACTCCGATAAAGAGGGTGGAATATCGTTCATGGTAGTACAGGATACCCCATGGCCCGAAGTTCCTCCCGCACGATTGAACGATCGTCCCATGGCATATGTTTCCCTTTTATAATAATAGATTGCTCGCTTCCCTTTCCCGCTACCACTACGATATCATCTTTATCTGCACATGACAAAGCTTTGCGAATTGCCTCTCGGCGGTCCTCGATAAGATACAGGGTGTGCCCCCGCTGCTTCCCGGCCTCTTCTGCGCCGTGTGCGATATGCTCCATAATCTCTTGTGGGTCGTCATCGTAGGGGTCTTCATTCGTAAGCACGATGACGTCGGCGCGCTCCGCGGCAATCTTCCCCATCACCGGGCGCTTGGCTTTATCACGCCCCCCGCCTGTCGCCCCGAATACAATAATGATTTTTCCGGCTGCGGTGCTGCGTAGGTGGCGCACGGTCTCAAGAAGAAAGGTGAGGCTCTGCGGCTCATGGGCGTGATCTACTATTACGGTAAAGAGTTGGCCCGCATCAATTCGCTCCATTCGCCCCGGTACGCCCCCCAGCCGATCGAGCCCCCTTACCATTGCATCTTGCGGGATCTGCAGTACATCGCAGAGCGCAATTGCGGCCGCAGCATTCGCAGCATTTTCCCTGCCCGCAAGATGAATGCGATACTGTGTGCCGCGCACCTCAAAGTGTGTGGTAAACCCTTCCTGCACAATGCGCTCTACTGTATAATCCGCGCACTCGGAAAACCCGAAGGTTGCTACGCGATCTGCCTTGTATTTGATGAAATGGGGCGCCTCGGGACTATCGGCGTTCACGACTAAAATTTTTTGCACTGGTTTGCCTCCTATTTTTTTGTGCGGATACCGCTCAAGCTGTGCAAACATCCGCTCCTTCATACTGCGGTACACCTCGATGCTCCCCCGGTGTGACTCCAGATGTTCCGGGAAAAGGTTGGTGAAAACCGCCGCGTCGTACCAGATACCGAGGTGACGCCACTGCTTGGTGCCCTCCGAGGTAGTTTCCACCACACAGTGGGTACAGCCGGCTTTGCGCATATCGGCGAGTAGGTGCTGGAGAGTAAAGCGTCCCGGCATGGTCATATGGTACGGATTGAGCATCTCACGGTTATGGATGCGGATATTAGCGCTGCCGATGAGGCCGGCGCGGCAGCCGGCCGCCTCAAGGCATGCCCATATAAAATTAGCCGTGGTGGTTTTTCCTTTGGTGCCGGTGACCCCAATTACGACCATATGCCGCGAGGGATAACGGTATACGAATGCAGCAAAGTGTCCAAATGCGTAGTGATAGAGAAGCCGCAGCGGCTCCGGCACGAGCCGTTTAAGCGCTTTCAGGAACTCCATAGCGAGCGACTATGCTTCTGGAGATAATAGAGATACCGGCGCAGCGGCAGATGTACATATTCGTAGCTCTCACCGTACCCCACCATGAACCCCCCGAACTTTTTCTTAAAGTCGCTAAAACCTTTCCACGAAGGAGGAGTGGGATAGATATTGATGGGTGGTGTGATGCCCCCAAAACTGTAATAGCGGTATCCCCGGCGTTTTGCCTCGCTGATCGTCCTCCATTGCGTGAGATGGGGCGCCATTACGTTGCGCATACTATTGCCGGATGCACCAAACACATAGTGCGCAACTCGGTCAAAGCATACCACGTAGTGCATGGCGAGGGTTATCCCGCGAAGCGTTGCGATCGCAAGCAGGGCGTTTCCTGCCGTACCCTCACCAAGTATCCGTTCATAGTATGATCGTTCGTGCAGTTGGAAATGATTGCGCGCCGCGGTTGCGGCAAGGAAGGTATAAAATTCATCGAGATAGGCAGAGTGATTGCGTTCAATGAATGAAACCTCCACGCCGTTTCGCTCCGCAATCCCGATGTTATAGCGCATTTTCGGATGCATACACGACCGCATCTCTTCGAGAGGGGAGGCAAGATTGAGCCACCACTCATATTGAGGCTGTACGGTCCCTCCGATGCGATAGCGCGAAGGAGTTTTTACGATACGGCTATCTATAGAAGGCATCGAGGAAACCGGGTATGCGTCGAATCGAAGAAACGCGAGGTGTTCACGAGAAGCAATGCGCATAAAGAGATGAGTGAGTGTGGCAAAAAGCGTCTGGTTCAGCGGTTCAAAGAGCACCGGGCCATGCGGGATTGAGCCGTAACTCATCCCCCATGGAAGCTTATGAATGATTACCTGCAGTTTTGCCTTTACCGCACGATCGCGCTCAATAAAATAATGGCGTGCGGCCCCTCCGTGCCACACGCCATACTGCCACGACTGCACGAAATGCACTGGAGTGCGAGCGAGATGCGGAGCATCGAATACCCCCCTCTCGTGAATCTCCCGAACCGTATACTCCGAAGTCATGCTGTATCCATATACACACGCTGGCGGAAACGCATCTCGCCAGCCTGTTCCTGTTACCTATGGAGAAGTGCTACTTCTCCTTGCGGGAAGTAAAGCCGGTACCAGCAGGTATGAGACGCCCGATAATCACGTTTTCTTTAAGACCGTGGAGATGGTCTTCCTTCCCTTCCACGGCGGCGTTGATGAGCACACGTGCTGTTTCCTGGAATGAGGCGGCAGCAAGGAAACTGTCGGCGGTAAGCGCCACTTTGGTAATACCAAGAAGAACCGGACTTGCAGTTGCATGCTTGGATTTATCTGACATTGCGCTGTTCGCCTGATGAAGCACTGACCGCTCTACAATATCCCCCGGAGTGAGCCATGTTCCCCCGCTCTCTTTGATGCGTACGCGTGAAAACATCTGACGCACCATTACCTCCACATGCTTATCGTGAATTGACGCGCCCTCGGAGGTATAAATACGCTGTACCTCTTTGATGATGTAGCGTTGAACAGTCTCAATGCCGCTTGCTTTAAAGAGTTCTTTGAGATCCAAATGCCCCTCCGAGAGCTGTTGTCCTGCGAGCGCTTTATCTCCCCGCCGCACCCATATCGTCGTACGCGGGGGAATACGGTATTCCACCGGCTCCGCGGCTCCCTTCTTCCCTTGCGGCTTAATTCGTATCACCTGATATCTGCCCTCCGAGGTAATTTCCTCCACCGTACCATCTACCTCCGAAAGAAACGCTTTTCCTTTTGGCGGACGCGCCTCAAAAATTTCTTCTACGCGCGGCAGACCTTGTGTAATATCGCTTGCGGTAGCCACACCTCCCACATGGAACGTGCGCATCGTAAGCTGGGTACCGGGTTCTCCGATTGCCTGCGCGGCCACAATGCCTATCGAACCGCCGATCTGGATAAGCGCGTTATTGCCAAGATCATAGCCGTAGCAGCGCTGGCATACGCCGGTTACCGCAAGGCACGACATCGGTGAGCGCACCCGTACTGATTGCGCACCGCTCTCTTCAATGGCTTGTGCGAGCGCCTGGCTTACTATTTCGTTTTTTTTCACGAGCACCGTTTTCTTCTTCGGTGCGCGTGGATCCACTACCTCTTCAAGCATAACCCGGCTAAACAGGCGAGGACCAAATGCCCGTCCAAGCTCGTCACTGTCGCTGCGATAGAGCACCATCCCTTTCGTATCGCCGCAGTCTTCCTCACGAATTACTACATCCTGAGCCACATCCACGAGTCTCCGTGTGAGGTACCCCGCGGTAGCAGTGCGCAATGCGGTATCGGCAGAACCCTTTCGGGCGCCGTGTGTGGAGATAAAATATTCAAGGACATTGAAGCCCTCCTTAAAACTGCTCTTGATGGGAAGTTCAATAATCTCTCCCGCTGGATTCGCCACAAGCCCCTTCAGGCCCATCAGCTGGGTAGGCTGGGCCCATGAACCGCGCGCTCCCGACGCAATGATGGTAGATACCGACCCGTGCGGATCCACAAATTGCGGGATAATTTTACCGATTTTCTCCCTCACCCGTGTCCATACCTCTATTACTCTGTGGTACCGCTCTTCATCGGTGAGTAATCCTTCCTGATACTGCTCTTTAAGGGTACGAACCTCTTTCTCTGCTTCCTCGATGAGCGCGATCTTCTCGGGAGGAACAGTGAGATCGTCCATGCTCCAGCTTACCCCCGAAACCGTGGCATAGCGGAAGCCCAGACGTTTGATATTGTCGAGGACATTACTTGCTTCAGCAATCCCGTACTGCCGGATAAGCCCTGCTACTACCTGCTCCAGCGCTTTTGAATTCATCTCTTTATTGAAGTAGGGAAAGCTATCGGGAAGCGCTTCATTGAAAATAATCCGTCCCGCAGAGGTTTCGGTGAACTTTTCGTTTGAGTCTGCGGGTCGTTTCGCCGTAAGGCGCACCTTGATGTTGGCCTTGAGATCAATGTCACCCGCTTCGTAGGCAAGCAACACCTCTTCGGGACTTCCGAAGATTTTCCCCTCCCCCTGCAAACCCTCCCTTATTTTTGTCATCCAGTAGATGCCAAGAACAATATCCTGCGTGGGTACCGCGATGGGATCGCCGGTAGCGGGTTTGAGAAGATTGCGGCTTGAGAGCATAAGTTCACTTGCCTCTCTCTGTGCCTCTTCCGAAAGAGGAAGATGCACCGCCATCTGATCGCCGTCGAAGTCGGCGTTGAATGCCTTACATACCAGTGGATGCACCTGAATCGCAAGACCCTCAATGAGCACCGGCCGGAAGGCCTGAATACCAAGACGGTGCAGGGTAGGCGCGCGGTTGAGAAGCACTGCCGCCTCCCGGGTCGCTTCCTCCAGAAGCGCCCACACCTCATCGGGCTCTTCATCAATGAGCCGCCCTGCGGAGCGAATGTTATGGGCAATGCCCCTTTCCACCAGTTTCCGTATGACAAACGGCTTGAAGAGTTCCAGCGCCATCTTTTTAGGAAGCCCGCACTGATCAAGGCGTAATTCCGGCCCGATGACAATTACCGAACGCCCGGAGTAATCCACGCGCTTTCCC
>CAYVXU010000017.1:16030-22857 GCA_964454705.1 uncultured Candidatus Saccharibacteria bacterium
GCCGCCACCGGCTGCTGGCCTCTGCGAATCGAGTTATCGATAATCGCATCTACCGCCTCCTGAAGCATGCGTTTCTCGTTGCGGGTAATTACTTCAGGAGCATTAAGCTCCTTGAGGCGCTTGAGACGGTTATTGCGGTTAATAACGCGACGGTAGAGATCGTTGAGATCTGAAGTGGCGTATCTGCCTCCGTCAAGCTGTACCATAGGGCGCAGATCGGGCGGCATCACCGGCAATTCGGTAATAAACATCCACTCAGGCCGCACGCCTGCCCGGCGCATGCCCTCCACGAGCTTCAGCCTCTTTACAATCTTTTTCTTATTGGAGACTGAAGCTTCTTTAAAAGATTCACGAAGTTCGCGGACCAGTGCATCGAGATTTATACCTGTAAAAATTTCACGGAGCTTTTCTGCGCCGAGCCCGGCCTCAAATACATGGCCGTACTTAAGCGATAAATTTTGATAATCGATCTCCGAAAGCACCTGTAATTGTGCGAGGGATCGGAGCTCTTCTTTGGCCTTATCACGGGCTTCTTTGAGCGTTTCTTTCTTGGCGCGGTCAGTTTCGCCCTTCATTTTTGTCTTATATTCCTTTTCGATTTCCTGAAGCGCTTTTGCCCTCGCCTCTTCGTTTACTGAGGTAATGATGTACCCGGCAAAGTAAATGACGCGTTCAATGTCGCTTACGGACACATCGATGAGGAGGCTCATTTTGGACGGAACACCGCGCAGGAACCAGATATGTGAAACGGGTACCGCAAGATGAATGTGACCCATCCGTTCGCGGCGGACGACCGAGCGGGTAACTTCCACGCCGCACTTATCACATACAATGCCTTTGTAGCGGATGCGCCGATATTTACCGCAATAGCACTCCCAGTCTTTGGTGGGGCCGAAAATACGCTCACAGAAAAGCCCATCGCGCTCTGGTTTTTGCGTGCGATAGTTGATGGTCTCGGGCTTTGTCACCTCTCCATGTGACCACGTCAATACCTCCTCCGGAGAGGCTAGTTTGAGGCGAATTGCCTTAAAATCTTCTACTTTTTCAAGCATATGCAAAAGCGTTATGCCGCGGGATTCCTAAGACGCCGGCATGCCGAGCCGTTTGCGCGGTTCGCTTTGAGTAAATGAATCTTCGAAATGCTCGACCCGGGAAAGCTCCTCGTTAATTTTCTTGCCGATGAGCTCCACCGAAAGCCCCAGGGACTTTAACTCGCTCACGAGCACATGAAAGGAGGCAGGGATATTGGGACTTTTTATCTTTTCTCCGCGAATAATCGCGTCGTACGCCGCAGAACGCCCGAGCACATCGTCTGATTTTACGGTAAGCATCTCCTGCAGAGTATACGCCGCCCCGTATCCTTCAAGCGCCCATACCTCCATTTCCCCAAAGCGCTGGCCACCAAACTGGGCTTTTCCGCCAAGCGGCTGTTGAGTAATGAGCGAGTAAGGACCGATAGACCGCATGTGGATTTTATCTTCCACCAGGTGGTTGAGTTTAAGCATGTAGATATACCCTACCGTGACCGGTTGGGCAAATTGTTTACCGATTCGGCCGTCATAGAGCGTCACCTTTCCGCTTGCGGGAAGGCCGGCCTTGAGAAGCTCTTCCTTAATTTGCTCCTCGCGCGCCCCCGCAAGCGCGGGGGTAATCGCCCGATACCCAAGACGCTCTGCCGCCCACCCCAGATGGGTTTCGAGAATCTGACCAATGTTCATACGAGAAGCTACCCCGAGGGGATTGAGGATAATATCTACCGGCGTGCCGTCAGCAAGATGAGGCATGTCTTCTTCAGGGAGAATTTTGGAGATAACGCCCTTGTTGCCGTGGCGGCCCGCGAGTTTGTCACCCACCATTACCTTACGAAGCTGCGCCACCTCCACCCGGATCGTTTTAATCACCCCCGATGGCAGCTTATCACCGCGCTCGCGTGAGAATATCTGCACTCCTACCACCCGGCCCCGCTTGCCGTGCGGCAGGTGAAGCGAGGTATCTTTTACATCGCGCGCTTTCTCGCCAAAGATCGCGCGCAGGAGACGTTCCTCTGCGGTGAGCTCCATTTCTCCCTTGGGAGATATTTTGCCTACCAAAATATCGCCCGATCGTACCTCCGCGCCAATACGAACAATTCCCTCTTCATCGAGATTTTTGAGCTTCTCCTCCGATACATTCGGAATATCGGGGGTAGTGATTTCGGGGCCGAGTTTCGTATCGCGCACATCGACAGAGAAATCTTCAATGTGCACCGAGGTAAAACGATCATCCTTCACCAATCGCTCTGAAAGCACGATTGCATCTTCAAACGTGGCGCCTTCCCACGAGAGAAATGCGACAAGAAGATTCTGCCCAAGCGCAAGATCTCCATTTTCGGTAGACGAACCGTCGGCAAGCACATCTCCCTTCTTTACCTTATCACCAATGTGTACCCGCGGACGCTGGGTAATAGAAGTATACTGGTTCGTGCGAGCAAAAGCATGGAGTTCATACCGGTCGGTTTTGCGCCTCTTTTTTTCGTCTGTCTCGTTGGTTGCAACGGTGATGTGCTGTGCATCCACTCCCGTTATGGTACCGTGATGGTCTGCGATCACTACCTGCCCCGAATCCTGTGCGGCCTGTCCTTCGATACCCGTCGAGACGAGCGGCGCCTGGGGACGAATACAGGCAACTGCCTGCCGCTGCATATTCGAACCCATGAGCGCGCGGGTGGCATCATCGTTTTCGAGAAAAGGGATAAGGCTTGTCCCTACGCTGATAAACTGCTGGGGCGCTACATCCATATAGGTTACTTCGTCACGCGCAATAATCCCTGGTTCCCCTTTGATGCGCGCCTCAACAAATTCGTTTATAAATTTTCCGTCTTTGTCGTAGGGTTCACCCGCGTGCACGATGTTTTCCTTTGCCTCACGCGCTGCGTCGAGGTAGGCAATTTCATCGGTGACTTTGCCATTTTTCACCCGCCGGTAGGGCGTCTCGATGAAGCCGAATGCGTTGATGCGGGCATAAATCGCAAGGTGTCCCACTAAACCAATGTTGGGGCCTTCCGGAGTCTGGATCGGGCAAATTCTCCCGTAGTGCGAGGCATGCACATCGCGCACATCAAACCCTGCTCGCTCACGGGTAAGCCCGCCCGGACCCATCGCCGAGAGCCTCCGCTTATGCTCAAGCTCGGAAAGCGGGTTCACCTGATCCATGAATTGGGAGAGCTGTGAGGAGGTAAAGAACTCCTTTACCGCCGCCATAATCGGACGGGCATTTACGAGCTGGGCGGGGGTAAGGGTGTAGATATCAAGCGTGGACATGCGGTCCCGCACAATACGTTCCATGCGCGCGAGACCCACCCGAAGTTTATTTTCGAGAAGCTCGTCAAAGGTGCGGACTCTTCGATTGCCGAGGTTATCAATGTCATCGGGGTGTTCGTGAGGGGTGTTATTGAGACGGATAATCTCCCGGATGATACTCACGAGATCTTCGGGCCGGAAAATCCGGAATTTGGGGTCGTCAATAGGCGTTTCAAGCCCAAGACGCTGATTCATTTTATATCTTCCTACCCGCGCAAGATCGTAGCGGTCGAATCGGAAAAACATTCCTTCAATCAACTGTTGGGCGTTATCCGCAGTTGCAAGGTCGCCGGGGCGGATACGTTTGTAAATTTCAATAAACGCCTCGTTTTGATCCTTGGTAGTATCGCGAGCAAGAGTTGCCTCGATGTAGTGGTTGTCCGGATGCGTATCAACGCTCTTGAAGAGTCTTTGAATCTCGGCGTCTTTTGCTATCCCAAACGCGCACAAGAGCGTAGTAACCGGTACCTTGCGTTTGCGATCAATTTTCACACTAATGACATTTTCTGTATCCGTATCAAATTCAAGCCATGCACCGCGGTTGGGAATTACCTTTGCGCCAAAGAGCTTACGGCCTTTGAGAAATTCAGCGGTAAAAAAGACACCGGAAGAGCGGATTAGCTGGGAGACAATTACCCGCTCTACACCATTTACAACAAAGGTGCCTCGCTTTGTCATGATAGGAAAATCTCCAAGATAGATCTCCTGTTCTTTTATTTCCCCGGTACGCTTGTTCTCGAGCCGGACATTCACTCGTAAGGGAGCTTCATAGGATGTCCCGTGCTGGCGCACGGTCACCTCTTCAAATTTCGGCTCATCGAGGTAGTAGTCTAAAAACGAAAGCTCAAGATCTTTTCCGGTAAAATCAGTAATCGGTGAGATCTCGTCAAAAAGACTCCGCAGGCCGGTTTTTACAAAACGCTCATAGGAGTCCAGCTGCACCTGGATGAGGTGAGGCGGAGAAAAGACCTTAGGAGCGATGAAGTTAGAAAAAATTTTGCGCGGCTTTATTTGCGGCATATGGAAAAAGTCCTAAAAACGCCCTGGTTTTTAGTCCTAAGGGTATTTACTTATATCGTCCCCCGTGAATCACTGTGGGCGTCGATATGATGATAATGATATTCCCGGACGAGCAAATTACCGGGAATTTCGTTGACTGCGTAAGAAATAGAGCGCCTGATTGAGAGTTGCAGTGATGCGCTCCGTAAGGGTATCGGGCGTTCCGTAATACACAAAAACCGCATCGGCAAACTCCGTGAAATTTAGTTTACTCTTCTGCCTTAATTTGTCAAGCATTCTTAGAAGATCGTCTCCTATCGCGCACCGCACCGAAGCTACACGCCCGTTCTTTGTCTCCGTCGAGAGAGTAAGGTATGCGGTGGCATTCTTGCCTGTGTATCCAACTTCTATACGGATAGTACAACGCTTCATGCAGATAGACATTACTCGGCGTCAAATTGTTCTTCCTTCACCTGCAGGCGGGTGTGGAGGTAAATATTCTGCAGAACTCCCACTGCAAGAAAATACGCAAGCATACTGCTTCCTCCGTAACTAAGAAAAGGAAACGGAATGCCGGTAATAGGAAAAAGCCCCATATTCATTCCGGTGTGAATTACTACATTTAAGAATAAGCTCGCCACAAGTCCTCCTACGTAGAGACGTGCAAAATTATTTCCCGCGCGGAGCCCTGTCTGCATCATGCGCCAGAACATATAGGCGCACGCTCCCAGTAGTCCCACTACTCCTAGAAACCCCCACTCTTCCGCAACTGCGGCAAACATAAAATCAGTTTTCGCCTCGGGAAGGAAGCGATATTGCACCTGCGACCCCTGCCCGAGACCGCTTCCCCGGAGCCCCCCTGCGCCCACTGCAATTTGAGCCTGTATTGCCTGGTAGCCGCTTCCGAGCGGATCCTCGCGCGGATTTAGAAACACAAGTACGCGCGTACGCTGATAATCGTGCAGTGCAAATGTCCACAGCGAAGTTGCGAGGAACGCGCCGCCCGCAAGGAGAATAAAGAATTCTCTCCGCCGGATTCCGGCAAGCAGAATTACCGTACACCACACGCCCGCAAGCGCAATCAACGATCCGAAGTCGGGTTGTAGCAGCACTAAGAATGCCGGGATGCCCACGTATACTCCGGATATCACCAGATGCCGCAGACGGTACAGATCCACATGCCGCTGGGAAAAATACTTCGCGAGCAAAATAATCACGGCGATTTTCATGAGCTCCACCGGCGCAAAGTTCACCGATCCGAATCGAAACCACGCCGTAATGCCCCTGATGCGTGGAGCCACCACCAAGAGCACAATAAGGAGTGCGGTAGCCGCAAGATAAAAGAGCATTACCGCAAAGGACGCAGTCCGCCACAACCGGTAATCAAAGAATGAGACAATTCCCATTGTGAGCAATCCTATCGCCACCCATAGCACCTGACGCTTAAAAAAGAAGTGATTGTCCTGAGCTCCGATGCTATAGAGGCTTAAGAGCCCGATAAGAGTAATAAAAAGAATGGACGCGATGAGCGCCCAGTCGAGGCGTCGAAGTTGGAGGAGTACCGTATTCATTCTATAAATTCTGTGAATTTTTCGCGCATACCATAGCGCTTAAGAAAGTTATTGTTATCAAACACATTGGTAAGCGCCTCCTTATATATCTCGGCAGCCACTCCCTCCAACGATTCGGTGAAAGTGATCCGAAAATCACGCAGTTCCCCTGCTTTTACCGTGTTCATTTGCGTCTTTCCCACCGCAATGATATCGCCGGATGTAGTACGTATTACTACGTTTACCTGCACCCCTTGAAGATCGTAATCTGAATTATTGATGACACTGCCTATCACCCGGCTCTTTCCCGTAGGATCGCCGGGGGTAGCTTCAAAACGAGCCTGTTCGGTGAGCGAAGGTTCCTCGTATTCATCGGCCACATGCTGCCACTCAATGGAGTGCCGGACGAGCTCGACTTCAATACGGTCAGTGCGGGACACCTCCGCATTACTGCTCACCCGATCAATAAGATATCGTTTGCTGCGCGGAAGTACAAATGTCTGGCCGCGATGCTCACCGATTATTTCTCCCCCGCGTCGCAGACGCCACGTGTAGACAAACTCACGTATCCCATCGTAGGGATTTTTATTTTCAAGGAGCGCTACCGCGTCGAACGTTCCTTCCCCGACTGCAAGGAGATGCTTCTCTGTTACCTGTAGTTTCTCGCGAGGGGGAGGCATTGCACACGCCCGCGCGCAGATGCCCCCGCAATCAATTCCCTGCTCGTTTTGATTCCGTACACCGTCAAAACACGTCTCGTCGGGCCGCGCGAGAAGATAAATACCTGATCCCAACACAGCCCATAAAACAAGATAGATACTTGCGATCACTATTTGTTTTCTCATCCGCGCTCCCGGAGTCATATGGTGAGTGTAGTACACCTAGATGTAAGATTTAACCGCGTTGTTCACACTTTACCACTTGTCGGGTAAGGTGGGAA
>CAYVXU010000018.1:0-6842 GCA_964454705.1 uncultured Candidatus Saccharibacteria bacterium
GTTCCCACCTTACCCGACAAGTGGTAAAGTGTGAACAACGCGGTTAAATCTTACACCTTAGTATATGTCCGTTTTGTCCTGTTTGTGGCAAATGCCTGGGGAAAAAAGATGTAAATTTGTGGCCTTCTGGACCATGGGCATTAGGACATTTTGATTGTCTCGGCAGTTCTCATGAAAATATGAACAAACAAATTGTGAGAGGATTACCTCGAGAGGAGGATGAAGTTCAAATGTGTAAATTACTCGTTGATAATGTTCCCTATTGTCCACGGTGCGGTAAACTGCTTATGGAGAATCCAGATCTTATCTCCTTTGGATTCACGCTTGTACATCGAAAATCATGTGCTCGCGCAATTGACGTAGCGGATAGTTTTTTATGAAATGCAGGCGAATTTACAATTGAAGATTATGTTATATCAAAAAGGCAGAGGTATACCTGTACGAGCGGTATATCAGAATTTCGCAGAGCTTTGAATCACTCTTCTATTCCATGCTCGAAGCGGCGACGCTCAACCATTTTAATAGGATTGCATCAACGTGGGAGCAGAAGGGATGGGTTCGTTCCCGGTGGCTTAATGGTGTGATCGGAAACTTTATCCGGCAATCGGAGCGCAGAGTCCGGCTCCATACCAAGAAATATCGCTCATCAGCGTATTTCGGCATTGGCACAGGAGCGCTCTTCCATCACTTTCCCCGCTACAGCATAGCGGGCATTGATGAAGCGGCAGATATGCTGGGGAAGTGCCCGCAGGGGATAATTCAGATTCTCTCCGAAGTGGAGGAACTTCCGTTTTTGATGGACAACCAATTTAATCTTGCGTTCAGCCGGAATCTTTTGAAGCACTGTCCGGAGCCGCAAAAAGCCGTTGAATCGATGTATCAAAAGACGCGCCTTGGAGGGATCGCAATTGCCGCCGAATCCATTGTGCTTCATGCGCGGGACCGGGAAATCCCCACACGGCTTGTCCGTATGACCGACCCCACGCACCCACCGTTTCTTACCGGCGATCAGGTTGTCTCACTTTTTGTGAAAGCAGGTTTTCGCCACGTTGATTCGATCATCATTCCGCACCGCTCCGCATGGTTTCAGAAATGGCGTGCGGCCGAACAAGCAGATACCGCTATCGAGCAAGAGGTACTTGAGATGTACAGGCACGCTCCCGAAGGCTTTAGGGATCGGCATAAAGTAGTAATCAGAAGCAATGAAGTTATAAGCACCGTCCCGTGGCTGCTCGTCCGGGCAATTAAATAGCATATGCACGTATCTGTAGCATAATATTTTTTCTGATGCGTATACGTACGAGGCGCGCTATAATTTAAGAGTGGCAGCTTTTTTGCTGCAAGAGCACACCTCGTGCCTCATTTTATGAACATCGCAGGCAAAAGTATTACCTTGAACGCATAGTAGATCAGGTGCGGTCTACCAAAAAGCAATTGGAAAAAAGAACATAGACTACGATGTTCGCATGAATAACGCCGCATTGCATGCCTGACCTTAAAGCCGCATCATATCGTTTGCTCGTAAAAAACCGCAGATACGCCGGTACCTTTCAGTACACCATTCCTTCTCGTACCTCGTATCCCTATCAATGGTTGTGGGATTCGTGCTTTCATGCAATTGTACTTGCACACTTTCATACTCCGGACGCAAAAAAAGAACTCCTCGCGCTCGTCTCGCATCAGTTTGAAAACGGCATGATCCCTCATATGATCTACTGGGAGAAACCCACGGTGATCAATCTTGACTGGGGCCGCAAAGGGACAAGTACTATCACTCAACCGCCCATGCTCGCGTACGCGGTATGGTATACGTTTAAAAAAGACGCTGACAAAGAATTTCTTGCACGTATCTACCCTCATCTCTACCACTATTATCGTTATTTGTTGTATGAACGCGATCCTCGACGAAACCATCTTATCGGACTCGTTAACCCCGATGAATCGGGAGAGGACAATTCTCCGCGATTTGACATCCCGCTCGGGCTCCCGCCTCGCCATACGTTAGAAGAAAATACCAAGCGGCGATTTGCGCTTATCGACAGAAATAAAGCGTGCAATTTCGACGCCCCCTTCTGCATGAAAAACTTCTTCTGGGTGAAGGATGTGCCTTTTAATGCGGTTATGGTGGAGAACCTTCGCATCTTGGCGGATATTGCAGATGCTCTTGGCTACCGAGATGATGCGTTCTATTTCAAACAAGAGCAACTCTCAATCGCTGCGGCAATGCGTGCATTGATGGTCGAAGAAGGTATATTTTGGTCCACGTATGGCGCGGAGTATAAAAAAATAAAAGTGAAGACATGGGCAATTTTCTCGCCCCTCTTTGCACAAATGATAAGCAGAGAAGAGGCGCGACGGTTGGTGCAGGAACACCTGCTTAATTCGGAGGAGTTTCTATCCACGTACCCCACGCCTACTGTCGCAAAGAATGATCCTGCGTATGACCCAGAGGGTTTTTGGCGGGGTCCCACGTGGATTGTGGTGAACTGGTTTATTTTTCACGGCCTCCTGAAATACGGATTTGTGGATGTAGCTGAACGAATATACAGAAGTTCCTGTGATTTACTCATACGTTCCGGATTTCGCGAGCAGTTCCACCCTGATACCGGCGAGGGTCTTGGCGCAAAAGATTTTACGTGGGGTACACTCGTGGTAGATATGGAAGCAGCAATTGCCGATATATCTGCAAAACCAAGCAGTAGTTTCCCAAAAGATGTAATGAAAGAACAGGGTGCAAAAGATTGAAACACTGATCGATTCGATATACTCATATGGCAAGCCACCTTCTTCACCGCAACGAGATCCTCGGCCGCGAATCAACACCCGAAGAAATAGTATTTCTCAAAGACCATCCCGGCTTTTAACTCGTTGGCACTCAAACAGTTTATGACTATTTGCGAAAGAGTAAAACGACTTGGCTTGCCACTTGGGGAGTACGCAGTATTTGGGAGCGGTCTCCTTGAAGTGTGGGGAATCCGGAAAGCGAGTGACCTTGATATTATCGTAACCCCGGAACTTTACGATCGACTCAAACAGCAAGGATGGCAAGAAGGCGTTGATACACAACAAGAAGTTCAGTTTAAGTGCCTGCAAAAAGAGGGTGCTGATGTAACCACGGTGCAAGACAAGCCCACGCACGGCGATTATTTACCTGACAGAGTCCAGCTCATCAAAGAGGCGGTAATAATTAACGGAGTTCCGTTTGTAAGAGTCGAAGAAGTGATTGCGTGCAAAAAAGCCTATAACAGGCCAAAAGATCTTGCCGACATCACAGCGATTGAAAAATATCTCGAGGTACACAAAGGGCAGGATATCTATTAACTAACCACTTGTTGCGAGATAGTTTTGCCCGTTGTTTCCAATAAGAAAGAGCGAATGCATTTCGCATTCGCTCTTTAGCACACTACTTCTTACCCGAGAAAGTCACCGCCTTTTTCTTTTTCCTCGCTCGTCATCCACGCATCATAGGCCAGGGCAATACACATATCGGCGACCATTCCTGCGATCATCCGATCGAACCAAGGCTGTACCCCCGAGCATGTCACCACAATGCCGTCCCGCCGGACCCCTCCCCAGTAAGGAGTGTCACCGGGAAAGAGAGGGGCATCACATCGGTGCGGCCATCACTGCGATCGTGCCAGAGCTGGAGCGCCTTACAGCGGGCAACTTCGTCGTACGGGTGTTCCCACTCATCCGGGTTGCCATAACTATCCTCATAGAGAAGTGCAGGCTCAAGAGCGTAGTTTGGCCATTTCGGATAATTCTCTTTCCGACCATCCTCCATGCTGGGGACAAGAATTACTACGTGACAATGCCGCCGCTTCACAGGGAACCGAGTACTGGGTGACATCACCTCCGAAAGTACCAATGTGACAGCCTCCTGTGCTACTTGTTCGGTAAGGAACTTCGGCATCAACCTATTCATTCGCATACTCGCTCCTTTGTGTTTCGGAACTTTCGATACTATACCGTATAAGCTCTTTAAACGCAAGTCACATGGCTGCCTAGCAGCCATGTGCGAAGAGTTGCGAATTTAGAAAGAAGTAGGTATAATACCGGCAGACTAAAACTATAGTAGTGCATATAATCATGGCAGCACGAGACGAGAAACTAGAAGAGATTATTGCGCTTTTAAAAGAGGGCAATAAACTGCGCGAAGAAACGCTTGATGTTGCAAAGCAGTCTCTTGCGAAAGCGGATGAGGCGAGGAAGATTCATAATGAGTTTCAGGAGAAATATCAAAAACACGTGTTCCCATATTTTAGATTGCTGATTCCGGTTTCAGTAATTATTTTTGCAGTTATCATTTTTCTGGTCTATATTCTTATCCGGTTCTATCTTATCAATCCGTTCATTTAGCTATATGCATAAAATGTTTTTGCCCCTTCTTGCTTTAGGAGTACTTGCCTTACCACTCGGAGCATCAGCCGCGGAGTTCCGGGCGGATGAGACCTACGCGCTTCCCAAGGTAGAAACGGTTAGTGGAAATCTCTACGTTGCAGGAGGAAATCTTGCAATTGACGGAACCGTAAACGGCGACCTCGCTGCGGCAGGCGGCAACGTAATAATATCCGGCACGGTGACAAAAGATGCGCTTGTTGCTGGCGGCAATGTAACAATAAGCGGTACTATTG
This sequence comes from uncultured Candidatus Saccharibacteria bacterium, assembly GCA_964454705.1. Taxonomy (GTDB): domain Bacteria; phylum Patescibacteriota; class Minisyncoccia; order CAYVXU01; family CAYVXU01; genus CAYVXU01. The sequence continues at coordinate 4,635 of CAYVXU010000018.1, forward strand.
GCGAAGACCTGCGTGTGGTGGGCGGCAACGTAATTATTAGCGGCACAGTAAACGGCGAGGTGGTGAGCGCGGGCGGGCAGGTGCGGCTTATGCCGGGCGCCGTTGTGAGAGGTGACTTTGTTGCGGCAGGGGACTCGGTGATGATCGATGGCCGCGTGGAGGGGAAAGTTATCCAGCCGCCCAAGCGCGATGAAAAGAAGGAGCGGGAAGGAGTAGCCGCATTTCTTGGCGTACTGTGGTTTGCGAAACTGCTCATGATGATTGCTACCGCGCTTGTCTTTTATTACCTCCTCCGGCCAGGAACCCGAGAGGTGATAACTACTGCAGAATCACGTTTTTGGCCGGAATTGCTGCGAGGGTTTATGGTGCTCATTGTGGTGCCGGTCGCGGTAATAGTTGCCGCAGTTACCATAATCGGGATTCCGGTTGCATTTCTGAGCCTCCTTTTCTACATCGCATCACTCGTGGTGGGTTCGGTAATAGGCGGCATCCTTTTCGGAAGCATTATCCTGCGCCGGGCGCTCAACTGGAGCGCGGAGTCGCTAACGCTTGTTACCGTGGTGATAGGCACAATACTCTTGCAGATTGTTCAGCTTATTCCTTTTGTGGGGTGGCTTGTGAGCCTTGCTTTCTTCCTCGCCGCATATGGCAGTCTCACCAACTTCATCTACCAGCACGCCTTCCGCGCTTGGCGCGGTTCATAGCTAAATCCTGCTGACTAAGTTCTTCTTGTCTGTCCCGTTCCCGTGTGAGTCATCCGACTCCACGGGAGCTTTTCTTATTCAATGCTTGCGTTCCCATGAAAAGCTTTTTACAGTTAAGGTATGCGTATCATCGGCATCACGGGAACGCTTGGAGCAGGGAAGGGAGTAGTAGTAGACTATCTTGCAAAGCAATACGGTTTTACGCATTACTCGGCGCGTGAGTTTCTTGCAGAGGAGGTGCGGCGCCGGGGTTTAGAAGTAAACCGTGATACTCTGGTTGCGGTGGGAAATGAGCTGCGTGCTATACACCACCCCGGATATGTGATCGAGCAGCTATTCAACGAGGCGTTTCAAGCGGGCAAGGATGCAGTGATTGAATCGATCCGAACTGTAGGCGAGATTGAGGTGTTGCGGAAGTATCCCGCGTTTTTGCTCCTTGCTATAGATGCCGAGCCGCATATTCGGTATGAAAGAATTAGGAGGCGCGCAAGCTCCACCGATGCGATCTCATTTGAGCGTTTTTGCGATGATGAGCAGCGTGAGATGGTGTCGGATGACCCGAATAAGCAGCACATTGCAGAGTGCATCAAACGCGCCGATGTGAAGATAGTGAATAATGGAACGCTTGATGACCTACGTCATCAAATTGATGAGGTAATGGAAAAATGAAACAAATGAAGAAAGTTTACATTATCCATCGTTGGGACGGAATGCCGGATTCGGACTGGTATCTATGGCTCAAGAAAGAACTCGAGGAAAAAACAGAGAGTGAGGTACGCGCGCTTGCCATGCCGGATACCGAAGTGCCTGTTATTGAAAAATGGGTGGTGCGTCTAAAGGAAGTGGTGCCGCAACCTGATGAGAATACCTATTTTATTGGGCACAGTATTGGCTGTCAGACAATTATGAGGTATCTCGCCGCATTGCAAAATGTGAATGTGGGTGGCGCACTCTTTGTTGCTGGCTGGCTTTATCTTAAGAACTTAGAGGATGAAGAAGTAGAAAAAATCGCTGCTCCGTGGCTTCGTACACCAATTGATTTTGAAAAAGTAAAGGCATCTACCGGAAACGTGAAAATTATTCTTTCTGATAATGATCCTTATAACCATGTAGAAGAAAATAAGAAAGCATTTGAAGAAAAGCTTAACGCAGAAGTGTTGGTAGAAAAACACGCAGATCATTTCACCGATACGAAATATCCAATCATTTTAGAGAAGGCGCTTGAAGTGCTAAATTTATGAATATTGTTGTCTCAATATCGTTTTTATAGTAGTCTATGACAATATGCCTAAAGAAATAATTATCAATCCGCATATCAGGCACGGAAAACCGGTAATAAAAGGAACTCGCGTAACTGTAGGGGAAGTTTTAGGCGCACTTGCCGGAGGTATGAATTTTAAAGAAGTTGAGAAGGAATATGGCGTGGGGCAGAAAGGAATTCTTGCCGCCATTCGTTATGCAGCTGCGTGGTTTGGTGGAGAGGGAATACGTCCCTTGAGGAAAA
>CAYVXU010000018.1:6852-7485 GCA_964454705.1 uncultured Candidatus Saccharibacteria bacterium
CTCGATGCGAATATTCCTCATACTGCAAAAAGTGTTTTCATAAGACCAGATCGAGCCTTGCATGTCAGAGATATTGGGCTTGCGGATGCAAGTGATGACGCAATACTGAAGCGCGCCAAGAGTGAGCGCGCTATTTTGATCACGCGCGACTTAGATTTTGTAAACATAATGCTTTATCCGATTGGCACCCATACAGGCATTGTAGTATTGCGCCTGCCTTCTCTTTTACTGCTGAACAAATTAAGAAAGTATTGAAAAAGTTTTTGTTAAGTGTAGATACTGCAATATTATTTCGTGCAATAACTATCGTTGAGCCGGGGCAGTACAGAATTCGTAGGCACTAAACGTATCACATAGCTCTACAGAAGAAGTGGCATTTTCTGCAGCAGGCAGATACAATATGTATTATTCGTTTTAATAAAAAAACCATGGATAAGGTAGTACACTTTGAAATTCCTGCTGATGATCTTTCGCGCGCGATGAAGTTCTATCAGGACACCTTCAGGTGGCAATTACAGAGTATGCCACAGATGAATTACGTGCTTGCAAATTCCGTCGAGGTTGATGAGAAATTTATTCCTAAAGAGCCGGGTGCAATCAACGGCGGCATGCTCAAACGTGACGATATCGTAA
>CAYVXU010000018.1:7495-8728 GCA_964454705.1 uncultured Candidatus Saccharibacteria bacterium
AATAGAGGCCGCCGGCGGCAAAGCGGTGAGAGAGAAAAAACCGGTCGGCACTATGGGCTTTGTCGCATATTTCGAAGATACCGAAGGGAATGTACTAAGTCTTTGGGAGAATGCGTAAGTGCACCGAGTAAGGGCAGATATGCATATTCTTGAAGGCACGGAAGCGCAGGAAGCAAAAAAATGGTTTGAAGAGGCCGCGGGTATGGCACGGCAGTCCCTGTGTCTGCGCCGAAAATGCGGTTCGGTAATTGTAAAAAGCGGCCGCATTATCGGGCGTGGATTCAATGCGCCCCCGCAAAATAACCCTAAATTCCGCACGTGCCTCAATGAATACAATATACCGGCAGGATTCCGTCATGACCGAACCTGCTGCATCCATGCCGAACAGCGTGCGATTGCGGATGCACGCGAGCACGGCGAGGATACCAGGGAGGCGCGTATCTACTTTGCAGACGTGGACACCGACGGGATAATACAGCGCGCAAATGACGCAAAATGTACTATCTGCAGCCGGACAGTACTTGATGCGGGAATTGCCGAATTTGCGCTCAATGCGGATGAGGGTGTGCATATCTATTCCGCACAGGAATTCAACGAGCTTTCCTATCAGTACAAAACGCCGCGCGTATGACCCAAGAGCAGGCACTCTCGATATTAAAAACCGGGGCAAATGTGTTCCTTACCGGCGAGCCGGGATCAGGGAAAACGTACACGCTCCGCGCGTATAGTGCGTATCTGCGCGCACACGGCATTGAACCCGCGATTACTGCTTCAACGGGCATTGCCGCTACCCACATCGGCGGTATGACGATTCACTCATGGAGCGGAATCGGGGTGCGGACGTTTCTTACTCCGTTTGATCTCGACTATATTGCCTCCAGAGAATATATCGCGAAGCGCATCCGGCGGGCGAAGGTGCTTATTATCGATGAAGTCTCCATGCTCTCGCCCGGAACGCTTTCGATGGTAGATGCTGTCTGTCGCGAGGTGCTGCAGAGGCCGGAGCCGTTTGGGCGGCTGCAGGTAATATTCTGTGGTGATTTTTTTCAGCTGCCGCCGGTGGCAAAGGAAGGCGAAAAAGATACTGCGCAATCCTCCTTCGCGTATGATGCGCCGGTGTGGGAAGAGGCACGTCCCATCACTTGCTACCTTACCGAACAGCACCGCCAGGATGACAGCCGTTTCCTCAAGCTGCTCTCAGCAATCCGGCGCAATGTATTTACCGGGGAACAC
>CAYVXU010000018.1:8738-10141 GCA_964454705.1 uncultured Candidatus Saccharibacteria bacterium
GGGAACACCTTCCGCATATGGAGGAGCGAAAAATCAGCTCTCGCGCCGCGCCCGATGGCATTCCGCGGCTTTATTCGCATAATGCCGATGTGGATCGCATCAATAGCCAAATGCTCGAGAAGCTTTCCGGAGAGGTAAAAACCTTTTTTATGTCTGCGAAGGGCAAGAAGGCGGTGGTAGCAAGCTTGCAGAAAAACTGTCTCTCGCCGGATGTCCTGCGTCTAAAGGCAGGAGCTGCGGTAATGTTCACTAAAAATAATCCGAAGGAAGGGTTTGTAAATGGCACGCTCGGTACCGTGGAGAAGTTCGGCGACTATTCAGGATATCCGGTGGTGCGGACGCATGCGGGGAAGAAAATTGAGGTAACTCCCATGGATTGGACCATTGAAGAGAACGGGAGGGTGCGTGCACGCATTACCCAGTTGCCGCTCCGCCTTGCATGGGCGATCACCGTGCACAAAAGCCAGGGCATGAGCCTTGATGCGGCGGTAATGGATCTTTCTGACGTCTTTGAATTCGGGCAGGGGTATGTAGCGCTCTCGCGCGTGCGTTCGCTCTCCGGCCTTCATCTCCTTGGCTGGAACAATCGGACCTTCGAGGTGCATCCGGATATCCTCGTACGCGACACAGCGTTCCGCGCCGCTTCCGAAGAGGCGGAAGAAGCCTTCGGTAACATTGCGCAAGAGGAACTCTCGGCTATGCATGCACGGTTCATTATTGTCTGCGGAGGCAAAACGAAATCACCACGCGCACGAGATGAGAAAAGGAGCGGGGAAACAGCTTCGATGCTCGAGAGAATTCGCGAAAAATATCCAAATGCCTACCGACCATGGAATAAGGCGCAGGATGATCAGCTACGCGAACTCTTTGAGGACGGCACGCCGATCTCCGAACTCATGACGGTATTTGGTAGAAAAAAGGGAGCAATTATGGCGCGTCTTGCGAAGCTGGGGCTCATTGAGTATGTATAACTCCAACCCAATGATAAAGTTTACCGTCGCACGCGCGTAACGCTTCCAATAAATTGTTTTTCAGTTCAATACTATTTGCGCTTCTGCTGCTCCGCGGCTGGCCGAAAAGTGCGCGGAAGTGGTTTAAATAGTAGCCCCCTGCGGGAGCAACAGTCGTTTGACACTTTTTCTCCTTTTTGATAGAACTATCGATGTGGCTCATTGATAACAAAAGGAGGAGAGAGTGTATACGTATACGTTTCTCCTGATGCCGGATGCGGCAACCGACCGCGCCATACGTGAATTCCGCAAAAGGCACACTGGCACGGAAATAGTGGGGCATCTCACGTCACACCTTACCTTGAAATACCGATTTCCGCTCCCGGAATCGTTTTCGAAGTCGCAACTCTTCGAACTTTTTGCAACATTCGGTATACCCCGTATTACTGCGAC
>CAYVXU010000018.1:10151-14498 GCA_964454705.1 uncultured Candidatus Saccharibacteria bacterium
ATTCGGTGAACCCCCCGAGGTATGGGTGTTGCTGCTCGAAAGTGAATTCATACGACAAAAACACCGAGAACTTTTAGGGATGTTACAGAACCGAAAGGTGATTCATCCTGATGCGGGTAGATGGGAAGGATATGGATTTACCCCACATGTTACTATTGTGCCGAATGCCATAGGCAAAGACAGGATTGAAGAGCTAAATCTGACTACCATCACCTTTGACCGGCTCTGTCTGTGGCAGTACGAGGCCAATGCACAGGGCAAGACCCTCTCGGCGTTGCAAATTGCGGAGAAAACCTTGTGCAAATAGTGAAAGAAGGAGGATAGGCAGATGCACAGAATTTATCAGGAGTTTCAGCTCAATGAACCGGATGGGACGGACACAGAAGGGCGGAAGCGGCTCACCAATGCAGTTGATGCATGGATGCCGTTTCTTGAATCGCTCAAGGAGCGAGGCTATTCAGTGCAAGTAAACATGACCCTTCTCCACGGAGTGCACACGCGTATACTCGTGGGAAAAGAAATTCATCAGCCCGGAGATGTGAAAGGACTCTTCTGGGCATTTGCAAAGAAGTATGATCTTCCGTTCAGATCGGGCGACTGCTTTGAGGAAATATAGAGGGAGAAACGTTGAGAGACGAAACGGATTGTCGTTTCGTCTCTTTTCTTACTAAAAAAATTAGAAATCCTAACATGTTATTAATACCGTAATACATGAAGACAATGAAATTTCGCGGGTTTAAGGCCGACATGATTATCGCGGGAACGAAAACGTCATCCGTGCGGCTTTTTGATGATAAAAACCTGCAGACGGGCGACGAACTTGAGCTTATCAACTTTGATACGGGGAAAGCATTTGCACGCGCAGTGATTACGGAAATTATAGAAAAACCCCTTAAAGATATTTCTGATGCAGATCTCGTTGGGCATGAGCCGTTTAGCGACGTGGGAGTATACGAAGGAGTGAAAAAATACTATGAAGAGCGCGTAACGCCCTACGCATCCGCTAAAATCGTTCGTTTCCGTATCACCACCTTACTGTAAGAAGGAAAGTTGGCTTTGCGATTCTAAAAATATTTTAAACATTACAATGCGATCGCATTGTAATGTTAATTTTCCGGAAAGGAGGAGTGATGAGAAAAAAGGAAGCCCCGCATTGAGAGATCAATGCGGGGCTTGGGGGAAAAAGAGCTAGGAAACGGCGGTGACGATGGCGTCTGAAGTTACTGCGACTGCAGGGATGATGTTGCACAACTTTTGGATCTCATCGCGGAGATACTCTCCCCGCCATTTCTCGGCGTCTGGAAGCTCTTCAATCAGACGGCCTGCAAGGGGGATGATGCGCTCCCGCGTATCCCTCACTACACGGCACTGTTTTTCTTGGGTGCATTCCCCGAGCGTACGGAGATTGTGCAAGCGGTCGGCAAGCTTCACCAGGAGATCGCGTGCAGTACCCATTGTACGGAGCCGTTCGTAGTAGCCTTCCCGCGGCTCCTTTTGGAGTCTGCGGAGTGAAAGCGCTACACTCGCTCCGAAGATGCGTTCGAACACTTCAGGAATGAGGAGAAACGAGTCCTCGAGGGCATCGTGCAGGAGGGCGACCACAATCGTCTCCCACTCGGCAATCCCCAATTCCTGCATGAGGATAAGGGCGACATCACGGGGGTGATCGAAGTACCTCCTGCCGCAATCGCGGGTCTGGTTGCGGTGCGCCCCTTTGCGAGCTGGTAAGCGGCACGGATATTGAACGTTTCGCTCGGCGGAATCAGGCACTCCACGATGGCGAAAAATCCCTCACGGTTGATGTCGGTATATCCCGGTGCAGGAGCCTTCCTTCGCAGGCGATCTGCTTCCTCTGTTGCCATCTTAAGCCTCCTTTCTTGTAAATGTGCATATTTATTTTACCGTAAAATACAAAGAGCGTCAATGTTGATTCGGGCGAGGTTCTATCTCATAGTGAGAATATAGGTTCTTTTACAGAAGGAGTAGTATTATGAATATAGCAACGCGGGCAATCAAGCTCCGCCAAAAAGCGCGTGTATTGCAATCAGAACTTGCGGCATGGGCGAGACGAGAAATCAGACTCGCTCATGATGAGGAGCTTGCGGTAACGCTTTCCATACGCAAGAAACGGCGTACCATGGCACGCGAAGCACTTCAGAAGCGATTTGAGGATGTAAGCAGCCGACTCTCCCAAGAGGAGTGGAACTCGATACTGAAACTTCCATGGTCTGCCAAATACCGCGGGATAATCGAGATGCTGCACAGATTGCGTAATGAACCGATTTCTGTACTGGCGCTTACGAATCCATTCCGCGACCTCACGAACATCAACGCGTTTTTCATCGATCACGAAAAACTCTACCGCCTGAAAGCGGTAGAAAGGGGAACAAGATTCGCGGAGATACCGTGGGAGAAAAGGCATGTACAACTCTTCCGGGTGCGGGAGGTGGTGTACGAAGAAGTAGGATGAAAGGGGATCACATGGCAGCTCCATGGGTGTTTGTTACACAGGGAAGAACCGGAACGTTTTGGTCTTGGTACGATATCAGCTATCCCGATCAGCCGGAGATGCCTTCAGTTGGTCTCGAGTTCCCGGCGTCCGCGCTTTCCGGAATCGACGGTATCGACCCACCGTATAAGGTGGTGGGCGTAGTGGATGACGAGGATGCCTGTATGTTCATGGATGATCTGCTGGAGATTGGCGAACGGTTCGGCTGCCGCGGTACCATGCTCGAGCGGATTCAGCGTCTTGTCGAGAAGTGCGCAGACGCTGTAGCAACATAACACACCTCCCGAAAAAGGAACCGGCTCATTTTTTAAAAAATGAGCCGGTTTTTCGTACAATAGCGCGTATCGTTAACCAGTATACCGTCTGGTTTGCTCTCCTTATTTATCCACAATTGCAACTTTTCGTGGAGTTTGCTACTCTATATTCAAGTAGTTGCTTAACTATAAAAGTACTGATATGGCCCTTCAGCAAGTGAAATATCCACTCACTCACGATCTTACTCACAAAGCGCGCATCCTTACGCTTGCGGGCGACGAGACGCGTATCCGGATCCTGTGCCTCTTGTTTGAGGAGAGGGAAGCATGCGTGTCGGAAGTCGCCGGTGCGCTCAACATGAGCCTCCCTGCCATTTCCCATCATCTGCGGCTCCTGAAAGATAACGGCCTTGTCGAGACAGAGCGCGAGGGCACCACTATTTGCTATCGTATGATAGAAAGTCCGCTTACCCACAGACTCCGGACACTTATTTGCAGCCCAGTGGTGCATGAAGTGCAATAAATTGCTATGCCTAAAATTACTATTTATACAACTCTCACCTGCCACTACTGCCGGCTCGCAAAGGCGTTCTTAGACGAGCACCGTATTCCCTATACCGAAAAAGACGTTACGTTTAATACTGAACTCCAGCATGAGATGATTCATAAATCCGGGCAGTTCGCGGTGCCGGTGATTGATATCGATGGAGAAATAATTGTGGGGTACGACGTGGCGCATCTTAAGGAACGCCTCGGGATACAATGATATGAGTGGCGCGCGTTTAGCGACTGTCATTGGAATCGTCGGAATTATCGCTCTCGGTGTTGCTGGTTATTTTGTGTTGCCCCGCGGCGAGACAAAACGTGAGACAGTATCTCTGCCAAACGAAAGCGCTCCCGGCGCGTCGCAGGAGACGAAAGAAGTTATGGTAACCGGCGGCGTGCGCCATTCGGTGCCGCTCGATGAGATTGTCGGCGGCGGGCCGCCCAAAGACGGCATTCCCTCGATTGATAATCCTAAGTTCGTTTCTGCGGGTGAGGCAAGCTCATGGCTCAAGGATTATGAGCCGGGCATCGCGGTTTCCATTGGTGGTGCTGACCGGTTTTATCCATACCAAATTCTTGTGTGGCACGAGATTGTAAACGATAATATTAATGGAAAGAGAGTTCTCGTAACCTACTGCCCACTCTGTTACACCGGTATTGTCTTCGATCCGCTTGTGCCTGCCCCGAGCGGAGTCGAGGGGAAGGGTGAGCGTGTGGAATTTGGTACGTCGGGCAAGCTCTGGAATTCGAACCTTGTAATGTATGATCGCAAAACCGACTCGCTCTGGTCGCAGGTGTTGGGTGAGGCGATCGTGGGCGAGATGACAGGCGCAAAACTCACAGTCCTCCCGTCTGACCTTACGCGCTTCGGCGCATGGAAAAAACTCCACCCACAAGGACAGGTGCTCTCTCGTGATACCGGGGCGCAACGTTTTTACGGACAAGATCCGTACGGAGATTATTACACGAGTCCGGAGATTTATTTCTCTGTCGGCAAAGAAGATAACCGCCTCGGGCCGAAAGATTTTGTGCTTGGCA
>CAYVXU010000018.1:14508-22673 GCA_964454705.1 uncultured Candidatus Saccharibacteria bacterium
GGCATTGTGGTGGACGGGAAAGCAAAAGCGTACGCGACAGAATCCGTAAAGAAAGCGGGGCGCGTGGAAGACATATTTGAAGGGAAAACCATTCTTCTTGAGTATCAAAAAGATATTGATGCGGTGCGTATGTTCGAGAAAAAATCTGATCCGTCGGGTCCCTCGGGAGAAGATCTTGAGCGCATCAATCCATTTGGGGCATTTTGGTTCAGTTGGGCTGCCGTCCATCCACAGACAGAATTATATAAATGAAAATGGACGAGCCTCGCTATGCGGGCCGCGTACCCCGATACTGAATTATTTAAATAAATCGCATGAATAAATTTCTTATCCCATCGGTTATTCTTTTCATCGTCGCGGGTGGCGCGTACTATACTCTTAACTCTTTTGGCGGGAGGGAAGAAGGCGAGCCGCTTCCAGAACTTTCATTTACGAACTATGCGGGCGAGACCGTCTCGTTTGCTGATTTTCAAGGAAAGCCGCTTGTCATCAACTCATGGGCGGCGTGGTGCCCGTTCTGCCGCAAGGAGCTTCCGGATTTTGCGAGTGTTGCAGACGAGTACCGCGGCCGGGTAGAGATTCTTGCCATAGACCGCGCGGAATCTCTTGATGTCGCCAAACAATACACCGACGAGCTCGGCGTGACTGACAAACTCGCTTTCCTCCTTGATCCCAATGACGCATATTACAAGGCGATTGATGCATTTGCCATGCCAGAAACTGTTTTTGTCTCGCGCGATGGATTGATTGTGGACCGCTTCCGTGGGCCGATGAGCAAAGAGGTGCTGCGTGAGAAAATAGAAGAGCTGCTGAGGAGGTAAATATGGTTAAGATTATCGAAAACCAGGATAAGAAACTCTATCAGTGCGAAGAGTGTAAGCTGAAATATGATAGTGAGGAGATTGCCGCAAAGTGTCAGGCGTGGTGCCGTGAACACAAAAGCTGCAATCTTGAGCTTATCAAATACGCGGTAGACATTGTGAATGAAAATTCGGAGCAATAAGATATGGATACCTCACTTGTTATTCCGGCATTTATCGCAGGCGTTCTGACCTTTCTTGCGCCTTGTACTCTGCCGCTTGTTCCCGGGTACCTTGGTTTTATCAGTGGCGTTTCCTCGGAAGACCTGAAAAAAAACGGGGCCGGGAGGCTGCGCATGCGGGTATTTTTGAATGGCCTTCTCTATGTGGTCGGCTTCAGCGCGGTGTTTATCCTTTTGGGAAGTATTTTTGGTCTTGGCGGCTCGCTCCTTGCCTCGTATCGGGATGTGCTTGCGCGCGTGAGCGGCATTTTCGTCATCGTTTTCGGTCTTTTCATGATGGGCGCGCTGCGTTTTTCGTTCTTGAATTTTTTGGATGGGGAAAAACGTTTTTCGCCGATTGGGTATATTAAGCCGGGGAACCCAGGAAGCTCACTTCTCTTTGGAGCGGCATTCGCGTTCGGCTGGACGCCGTGCGTGGGGCCGGTGCTCGGTACGGTGCTTACGCTTGCGGCAACCTCCGGCACGGCTTTTCAGGGAAGCGTGCTCCTTGCTGTCTTTGCGCTCGGCCTTGCCGTTCCGTTCCTGGTGATTGCGGCGGGCGTGGGTTCCGCCTCGCGATACCTTCAGCATCTCACCCCGTACCTCAATGCCATTTCCTTCATTGGCGGCATCTTTCTTGTCTTCCTCGGCATTCTGCTTGCTACGAATAATTTCGGCTTCTGGGTTTCCTATGCCTACCAGCTCTTTGATTTTATCCGCTACGAGACATTGCTCGAGTATCTGTAAGCGATTTTATGGTACTACGCTCCCTCCGCATATGGTTTCTTGTTCACTTTTGGGTCGATTACGCGTTCGCCGTACCGCTCTTTTTATTTCCGCGCGGGACGCTTGCGTTGTTAGGGTGGGTAACGGTTGATCCTGTTGCAACGCGCATCGTGGCCGCAGCGCTCTTTGCAATCGGTGGCGTCTCACTTATTTCCCGTAATACTGGTCGTGAGACACACAAACATCTTCTCAATCTCAAACTGATTTGGTCCTTTGCGGCAATCGTTGGGCTCTTACTTGCAATGACGCAAGATACAAAACCTCTTGGCATCATTCCTGCACTTGTATTGTTTATCGCGTTCGGGGGCGTGTGGTTCTACTATCGCCTGCGATTGCGTGCATTCTATGGTTAAAACAGTTTCAGGGGATTCAAAAGATCTTTTTCAATGCGAGGAATGCGGGCTTTTCTACGAAAATCGCGAGATTGCCGGGCGGTGCAAGGCGTGGTGCCGCGAGCACAAGAGCTGTAACCTCGAAATTATCCGGCACGCCTATACACCGAAGGAACGCTTGTAGCTACAAATGAGTGTGATAGGATAGTGGTATGTATAAGGAGAAACCAACCCATGCATGCGAGATGCCGGAGATGGAGGCGCCATTGCAGGTTCTTGTGCTCAACGCGTCGCTCAAGCACGAACCAGGTATCTCCAACACCGGAGAACTTTCCGATCTCGTGCTCGAACACATGAAGCCGCACGGGATTGAAGCTACCGTGGTGCGGCTTGCCGATAAACATATTCCGGTAGGGCTTCAATTCCGCGAGAGCGATGACGACGACTGGCCGGAGGTGACGAAGCACATCCGCGAGGCGGACATCCTTCTTATGGCGACCCCCATCTGGTGGGGCGGGCGTTCGAGCCTGATGCAGCGGGTAATCGAGCGGCTTGATGCGTTCGACGAGGAGTACCACAAAGGAGGGAGAAGCGCACTCTACAATAAGGTGGCGGGAGTGGTGATCACGGGAAGCGAGGATGGCGCCTTGCATACCATGGGTACGATTATGATGGCGCTCACATGGATGGGGTTTACGCTCCCTCCCGAATGCGCCGCGTACTGGGTGGGGGAGGTGGGCCAGCCGCCCACAGACGACCGCGCGAAGCGCCTCAAGAACAGTGCCACCGAGGCGATGGCAAAAAATCTTGCCCGGAATCTCGTATTCTATGCAAAATTGTTAAAGCAGCACCCGCTTATCCCTAGGGAGTGATATCTTGCAGGACAAGCAGGAGATACAATACAGTGGCAGAACACCTTTGCGAAGGGGGTAACGATGGAGTTGCGTATCATCGAGAATTTGGGGCTTCCAAAGCTCGAAATCAAGGACTTTGAAAAAAAGCTTGCACACCTGCAGGAGGAGTATCAAAGGCTTTCGAACGAGATCATGGAGCGGGTGCGGCAGCTGCAGATGATCCTCACACAGCAGGAGAAACTGCTTGAGGTGCAATATGTGCTGAAGCGGCTTTCAATAAGCTGGCTTGACCGAGAGCCGGGGAGATACGAACCTGCATATTGGTTCCTTAGCCGTGATAATGAACGGGTGGCGGTGAGGGAACTTGTTCCGGAAGGCGCGTACTCACAGATAGCGAAAGAGTACCAGTGTATACCATTCACTGATGTGCGCACAGAAGCATGCTCGCAGTGCAAACAGTCACGTCCGCTGATCACCTCGCTTTTTCTTGCAGATAGGACTATGTGCGGCGATGACTGGGAGGAAAAGTCCTTCATAATCTGTTGTGGCGGCATCCAAACACGTGATGAACGTATTCTCGGGCACGGCTTGCTTCCGCTGCACAAGGCAAACGTTTCATAACCTGCCACGAGCCTCTTGTTCTTTGCAAGACCGCGAGAAATTCACTCTCGCGGTCTTTTCCTGCCATCCGTATACTCTTGGCATAACGGGAGCTCTCGTATACACTAGAGTATTCTCAACTACTTTTGATATGCCCCGCAGAAAAAATCTTAAAAAGATCGTGGATTTTCTCTTCGAAGTAGGCATGCTCGCGAAGACGCCGCGGAGCGGATTTTTCTTTTTGGGAAGCGGCAAGCAGAGTGTTGCCGAACATCTCAATCGCGCAACGTATATCGGCTTTGTGCTTGCGGCAATGGATCCTGGTGCGGATGAATCAAAGGTGCTCAAGATGTGTCTCCTGCACGACATTGCTGAAGCGCGCGTCTCGGATCTCAACTATGTGCACCAGAAATATACGGTGCGCAGAGAAGACGAGGCAGTGAAGGATCTCGCGGCATCTGTGCCTTTTGGAGACAGGATCGAGGCGATTATTGATGAGTATGAGCGCCGCGAGTCGAAGGAGGCAAAGTTCGCAAAAGACGCCGATAATCTTGAGTTCCTTCTTTCGCTTAAAGAGCAGGTGGACATCGGGAATGAACGTGCAAAGTCATGGATACCGCCGCTCCTTAAGCGTCTTCTTACCGAGGAGGCCCGCCAGCTTGCCGAGGTGATCGTGAAAACCGATTCGGACCGCTGGTGGTTTGGCGACAAAAACGACGAATGGTGGGTGCATCGCAATAAAAAGGGGAAGTAGTTACGATCTTGCCTTTTCAATATCTATATGTTACTTGTTAATCTGAAAATGACTGTTCTTTTGCAACGGAGGGACTGTGGGGAGAAGAAGAAAGCTCACACCGGAAGAACAAATAGCAGAAGCGGCGGTCTATGCCGCTGAACGGCTCAAACGTGGCGCAGAAGATGAAGCAGGGATGCGAGAAATTTCATCGCAGGCGAATACAATCTTCCGGGAAATCCACGACCTTTGGGTAGCTTCCGGATGCCCATCCATGCCAGGGAAACTTATGCCTATTCAGGTCATCTCTCAATCCCTCATTCCGCTTACCCTCTTTCACTTTTTGGGCATAGAGCGTCCCCGGTCGGTATTCGACCACGAAGGACAGCTACTTGAGTCAGGAATCATCAACAATGAGGGGCGGGGATGGGATGTATTCGGTCTCTGCACCGCATATCCAAGAGAACTTGTGTATGCAACAGTTGGAGAAACGAGGGAAAAAACAGCACGGCCAGTCTCGTGGGAGTGGTTTTTCACCAGGCTTGGCGAACAGAGTCCCTCAGTATGTTCTCACACCCTCTATGCCCATACGGGGCTTATAAGCCCCGGGAACGTACTGTGCATCCTTTCTGTGCTTCGCGATATCCTCAAAGGGATCACGCAAAAACAGAGCGAGAAGGCGTAGCTTTTGGTGTAAACTTTCTCTCTTCATGCTCGATGACTGCTCTTCTGTGGTGCGGTGATTATACTCTTTTGTTGGGCATGGTGCCCAACCGTAGCCATAGGAGGCTCACATGTCAGCGAGTTACAGGGTGTTCGGAACCGAGAAGTACGATGGGTTTGTACAGACCCTCTCGCTCTTCGGGGTTATTTACTCCGAGGAGAGAAAGTCGGAAACAGTAGGAGGCTTCTTCGACGCATCGGACCTGAAGTCTCTCCGTATCGCTACGTTCACATCCCCAGTGGTGTGAAGATGGTGGTAGAGGAGTATGTGGCAAACAGCGACTCTGAACCCGGCCCCCATATAACCGAAATCGTAGACATCCGAGTCTACGAAGAAAAAAGTTCCACGCCTCCTACCAAGGGGGTTGCAGCAGTTCGGGAAGCTCTTCTCAATCAGCTTGCACTTGCTTTCCGTCCGATCCAGCGTGCGGCATATGATACGTACCGGACATGGGAAGCGGGTATGAAAAGGAGGACCTGCCGCACTCGTTGGCAAAGGCGAGATTGGCGAAGTTTGGAGGAAGACGAGACCGAGTGAAATCACGACAAGGGCGAACAGCTTCAACTGTTCGCCCTTATTCATTTTACCTCGTTTCTTACTGAAAAAACGCCTTAGAAGAACCAATTTTTGATATTGACAGTAAATATTTTAATGTGATATAATATATACACTCAAGGTTCGGAGATTGCCCCCAGCTTCTCTTGCTCTTTCAACCAGCGAATAGTATAAACACAAGCAGTTCTGCGAGTGCAGAACCAAAAAGGAGGTGCTGGATGGCGCAGAGAATGGAGGGAAGGAGACTCGATTACCGAACATCCGAGCAGAGGGAGGCGGATCTCGCGGTTGCCGGTAGGGCAGACTGCGGATGCTGGTACAGCGCAGAGGATGAAATTCCTTGCATCCACGATCTCCAACTTGCCGGAATGGAAAGCAGGAGGCACGACTAGTACCGTTTAGCGAGCGGCCCCTCTTCCAGAGACCGCTCGCCACGAGCATTCTCTTGAGCCTGCTTGCGAGCTTGTTTCTATGGCTATTAAGAAAGTAGAGGGAAACGGTTGATCGAATTAGCGTTATACGGTATACACAAATTATGTCCAGAACATCGCTTCAAATCCAACTTCAGATAACCATTCTTAAAGAGGGAAAGCGCTTTGTCGCGTATGCTCCGGCTTTAGACTTGGCTACATCGGGTAAAACGCTTGAGGAAGCAAAGCGACGTTTTGGAGAGGCGGCCGAACTATTTTTTGATGAGCTGGCTCGTAAGGATACATTTGAGGAAGCACTTGGAGAGTTGGGTTGGCAAAAGGTGAGAAAGGAGTGGAAACCACCCCTCGTCATCTCTCAGCAGGCTGTTGGGGATTGACATAAAGGAATACTTCGAA
Source organism: uncultured Candidatus Saccharibacteria bacterium (assembly GCA_964454705.1). Taxonomy (GTDB): domain Bacteria; phylum Patescibacteriota; class Minisyncoccia; order CAYVXU01; family CAYVXU01; genus CAYVXU01. The sequence goes on from CAYVXU010000018.1 coordinate 20,941, forward strand.
ATTTTAAGCAGAGTATAAACAGCCATGATTATCAAAGAAAAAGGTTTGTACGTCGTGAAGTCCGAGAGAATTGAAAGAGTGTTCGGGCGCTATAAGACGAAAAAGGAGGCGGAGAAACGGCTGCGCCAGATTGAATTTTTTAAACATCTCAAGAAGGGAAAGGAGTAGGCGAACAAGAAAGAGCACACGTTGTAAATCTGTCTATTAGTTGATACGATATACATATATGTCTATCAATTGGACCAAACTATACAAAAAACACAGAGGATTATGGGTGGCATTGTTGGATGACGAACAAACCGTGGTGGGGAGCGGTAAAACCGCGAAAGAAGCATGGAACGAGGCACAGAAAAAAGGATACCAAAAACCTATCTTAGCACGTATGCCGGATGAGTTGGTTACGTATGTCGGATAGGGCATGAAGTTCAAATACAAGAAGTACCAAGCGGGCATTTTGCGCCCCGTAATTCCGGTTGAGATTTCATATAATAATCGCTCTGTTGCCTACGAAGCGCTTGTAGATTCCGGCGCCGATTTCTGCATTTTTCCTGCTGAAATCGGAGAGCTATTTGGCATAGATATTTTTTCAGGCGAACCTGGCAAAGTTGGTGGAATCGTTGGTGTGCCCGAAGTATATTATATCCACCCAGTTATTATTAAGGTTGGCGGATGGCCCCATGCGGTGAGGGTTGGTTTTCTTCCGAGTTTTCTCGTCTAGGGCACGGGATACTTGGACAAAAAGGATTTTTTGATACTTTTGTCGTTAAGTTTGATTTTCTTAAAGAGGAGATCGAATTGAAAGCGCGTAATGAGAAAAAAACTTAAAGAGATACAGCGGGCATTGCGGCTATACGCGAATAAAGAGCGGGCGAGGGTTAATAAGTCTTTTTTTAAGACGGGAGTGGGGCAGTACGGTGAGGGAGATACGTTTATTGGTGTCACTGTTCCTGCAACCCGGTTTGTGGCGCGGGTATACCGCGCGCTACCGCTTTCCGATATTCGTATACTGATTGCCTCTCCCATTCATGAAGAGCGGCTGCTCGCGCTCCTCATTTTAGTTGATCAGTTCACGCGCGGAGATGACGCAAGGAAAACAAATATTTATCGGTTCTACTGTACCCATACCAAACACGTAAATAACTGGGATCTCGTGGATCTTTCGGCGCCCAATATTATCGGCGAGTACCTTCTGCGGCATCCAAAAGAAAAGAGCATACTTTTGCGTTTTGCACGCTCAAAAAATATCTGGGAGCGGCGAATTGCGATTATCGCAACATTTGCGTTTATCAAGGCAGGCAGTGCTGATGAGACGCTGCACATCGCTGAAATGCTCCTCGCTAATCCACACGATCTTATCCATAAAGCAGTAGGGTGGATGCTCCGAGAAGTAGGGAAGAAAGTCTCGCGCGAGAAAGAACGTGAGTTTCTCGACCAATTTGCCCATCGCATGCCCCGCACTATGCTTCGCTATGCGCTCGAGCACTTTCCGGAAAGGGAACGGCGTGAATACATGGAAAAATAAGTTATAGCTTATAGGACAGCTTCGTTAGCTTTTAGCTTCATTAGCTACTTAGCTTGTAAATAAATTTCCAATTTTCAATTCTCAATTTACAGTCAATTTCCAATGGTTCAATTTCTCAATTGAAAATTAAAAACTGTAAATTGAAAATTTTCTCTTGAGTTTGGTGAATAATATCTCCCCGCTACGCCCACTCCAGGATCACCATAATGGA
>CAYVXU010000019.1:0-10757 GCA_964454705.1 uncultured Candidatus Saccharibacteria bacterium
GTCATTGGAGATTGAGATTTGCTTGGTATTTGGGATTTGGATTTTGGAATTTCCACTAATATGGTAGCGGAAACTTCTTCGCGAGCGCATGTACTTCTTTGCCAACTTTGCGCGGATCTTCACGGGTAGTAAGCACACGGTCTATCCACTCCCCTATTTTACGCATCTCCTTTTCCTTGAGGCCGCGCGTGGTTATTGAGGGCGTTCCGAGGCGCAATCCGGACGGGCGGAAGGGGGACACATCATCGGGGATGCTATTGCGGTTTGCGATAATCCCGGCGTGTTCGAGCAATTCTTCCGCCACCGAACCTGAAATATTTTTATTGCGCAGGTCAAGGAGAATGAGGTGCGTATCCGTACCGCCGCCCACCAATATAAATTCGTTTCTGGCGAGCGCTTCGGCAAGCGCGCGCGCATTTGCACACACCTGCCGCTGATACCGTGCGAACGATGGCTGCATTGTTTCGGTAAGCGCCACCGCCATTGCGGCGGTTACGTTGTTATGCGGGCCGCCCTGCAAGCCGGGAAATACCGCGCGGTCAATGGCATCTGCATGATTGTTTTTTGCAAAGATAATCGCGCCGCGCGGGCCCCGCAGAGACTTGTGGGTGGTAGTGGTAACCACATCCATGTAAGAAAACGGGCTTGGGTGGAGGCCTGTTGCAATGAGCCCGGCGATATGGGCAATATCTGCCATTGCAATTGCATGTACCTCGCGGGCAATTGCCCCGAATTTTTTAAAATCAATCGTACGCGGATAGGCGGTGGCGCCGGCTACTATGAGATGCGGCTTATGGGCGCGCGCAAGCTTACGCACCGCCTCGTAATCAATGCGCCCGTCCTCCCCCACTCCGTACTGGATTGAGCGGAACCATTTTCCTGATATGTTTACACGATGCCCATGGGTAAGATGCCCGCCATGGGAGAGGATCATGCCGAGCAGCGTATCACCTCTGCGCAGGAGCGCCATATATACCGCGATATTGGCCGGGCTCCCCGAGTATGGTTGGACGTTCACCTGCCACTCACGGCGGAGTTTAAACACCTTGCGGGCAAGGTCCTGCGCGGCGCGCTCGATTTCATCGTAGAGAAGATTGCCGGGATAGTAGCGCTTTCCGGGGTATCCTTCCGAGTATTTATTCGTGAGCGGTGAACCGAGCGCTTCGAGCACGGCGGGGGAGGCGATGTTTTCTGAAGGAATTAAGTCGAGCGTCTCCTGCTGCCGTTTTATCTCCCTCGCGAGAAGCGCATGTACCTTGGGTGCGTGTTTTTTTATATTTGGAAATTTCATAGTGTCCGCGCGTGCGCAACTTCAAATGTATTTTTGAGCACAATAGCGACCGTAAGCGGCCCTACTCCTCCCGGCACCGGGCTCACCCACTTCGCTTTTTTCTGTACCGACTTCATGTGTACATCTCCTTTCACTCCTGCTCCCGTGATGCTCGTACCGCAGTCAATCACCACTGCTCCCCTCTTAATCATGCTTCCGCGGATTAAATAAGGCTTCCCTACGCCGGAAATTACCACATCTGCCTCTTTCGTATACCGTGCAATATCTTTGGTAAACTCTGTGCCCACACTCACCGAAGCGCCGCGCGCAAGCAGTACTGGCACGAGCGGCTTACCCACGAGGTCCCCCCATCCGATAACAACCACCAAGGCTCCCTTAAGGGATACACGCGCCGACGCAAGGAGCGCGAGCACCGCGCCGGCGATGGGAGCAGTACGCGGAATGGTTACCTTCTCCACCGTTACCGTTACACTGCCCGCGCTCAATTTCCCACGCGAAGGAGTGGAGAGGCAATCTACGTCTATGACTTCCGGTATCGCATCAAGAATTTCCTGCTGGAATGGTTTGGCAGATGCCGGCAAAGGCAGTTGGATGATGGCACCATCTGGCTTCACACGTTGGAGAATCTGCCCCACAAACTTTCTAAATGCCGGGGCGTGCATGCCGCCTTTATACAGCTGATGATAGCACATTATTCCTGCCTCCCTCGCCCGTTTTTCTTTCTGCGCAATGTATGAGAGCGATGCGGGTGAGGGTTTCCAGGAGATAATGAGGAGCCGCGGCGGCTTGGGAAGTCTGCGTACTTCTTTTGCGATACGCGCGAGTATTCCTTCTGCAAGACGGGTACCATTGAGAACGTGTTTCATAATAATGCATGCGCACCGTGCGCAACCAACGATTCTGATGTCCAAAAAATTCTACCACTTATATCGAAAAACGGGAAGGCCGTCCTTCCTCTCCTGCATACGCTGTCTCATAGAGATATGGAGTTAATATCGCCGCCTATACTCTATCAGAGTGTCGCTACTCAATGTTAACTGTGCAGCTCTTCTGTCTGAAGAGAACCCCGCCATGTCCGAAAACATGGCGGGGAGAGAATGTTGCAGCTACTACCGCCTTGGATACGTGAGTAACCGAACGATATCACGGATGATTTCTGAAAGAGTTGCCTGGCCGGCGGTATATATTGCCTTCACGCCATGTGAGAAGAGAAACGCATGATCCTCTGGAGGAATTGTCCCGCCTACTACTGGAATATCGCCCACCCCATACCTGCGAAGTGCATCGATCGTACGCGGCACAAGCGTACAATGGGAGCCTGACAGAACGGAAAGGCCAACAATGTCTACATCTTCATCTGCCGCTGCTTGTGCAATCTGCTCTGGTGTGAAACGGATTCCGAGGTAACTCACTACTATTCCGGCATTGCTCGCCCATACTGCAAGCTGTTCAGCAGCGTTTGAGTGACCATCGAGTCCAGGCTTTTCAATGAGAAAACGAGGATGACGGCCGTGTTCCTCTTCGAAGTAGCGGATCTGCTCGCGTAGATCGCTGAATGTGTTTGCGTTTGGACGCTCAAGCACGATGATGCCTGTGGGAGGACGATACTCGCCGAATGCCTCGCGCAGCACGCCTGCCCATTCGCCGGTAGTAACGCCAACATGTGCCGCCCGAATGGAAGGCGGCAGAAGGTTATTTCCGTTTCGCGCCGCATCGCGGAGATTCTGCAATGCGGCTCTCACCTCCTCGTTGTTCCGTCTGGTATAGAATGAACGTATCCGGGAGGCCTGGAGACGTTCGGCATCTGGATTGACTTGCAGAATACGTCTTTCACAGGCATCGCCCAGTGGTGATGGCTCTGAAGTGGTGAAACAGTTTACTCCAACCACTTTGATTTCGCCGCTCTCGATTTTCCTACGCCGCTCGCTTTGCCTTGCTACAAGCGCTGTCTTCATGTACTCGAGAGCATCAGGAAGATTAGTAATCTGCCGGATTCGCTCAAGTTCCTGTTCCGCTTCTTCCATGAGATGCCCGACACGTGCCTCAATGATCGTCGCATCTGTAAAAATGTCTTCTTCATACTCAAGAATATCGCTCTCGTAGGCAAGTATCTGCTGGAGCCGCAGTGACCACTGCTGGTCCCATGGCCGGGGAAGGCCAAGCGCCTCATTCCATGCCGGAAGTTGTACCGAGAGTGCCCGCGCTTCCTTCGAAAGAGTTACCGCGAGCATTTCCTGGAAAATTCGGACGATGTTATTTTCCGGCTGTACAGCGGTCAGTCCAAGCGAGTTCACCTGCACACCATATCGAAACCGCCGCCGTGCGGGATCCGTTACCCCATACTCTTCAAGAGTGAGGCAGTGCCACAGGCGAATAAACGCCTTCATCTTAGACATCTCCTCAATAAACCGTGGACCCGCATTTACGAAAAATGCCATTCGCTCCACTATATCGGAGATTGAGATGCCTGGGCGTTTCTCCATGTGGTCAAGAATCACACATGCGTCATAGAACGTAAATGCGATTTCCTGAACCGGGGTTGCGCCCGCTTCCTGTAAGTGGTAGCTGCAGATATTTACCGGATTCCACTTGGGCATGTGCGTAAGCGTATATTCGATGATATCACCGGTAAGTCGCAGTGAAGGATCAGGTGGAAAGATACGTGTTCCCCGCGAAAGATACTCCTTGAGAATATCATTTTGTGTGGTACCGCGGAGCAGGCGTAGATCAACTCCCTGTCGCTCCGCTACTGCCACATACAAGGCAAGTAGCCATGCTGCAGTCGCGTTGATCGTCATGGATGTATTCGCGCTGGTGAGCGGAATATTGTGAAAGAGTTCTGTCATATCTTCGATAGTTGAAATCGGTACCCCCACCTTCCCCACCTCTCCTTCTGCGATTGGATCGCCCGCATCGTATCCAAGTTGCGTGGGAAGATCGAATGCGACGCTAAGACCAGTTTGCCCTTTCTCGAGATTCTTGAGAAAGAGTTTATTGGTGGCGCGTGCATCCTTGTGTCCTGCATAGGTCCGCATCATCCATGGCCGTTCTTGTTCACCCATTGTAATCTTTCTCCTTTCTGCATTGGTTATTATGTAAATGAACAGTGCTGAAACTTATAACCTTTCTATGCTATAGGGTTTATCTCTCGATGCCAAGCCTCTTCTCAATAGAGGTATTATTTGGTAGAATTCCGTGCATCAAAAAATAGGGGCGTGTAGCTCAGTTGGTTAGAGCGTCTGCTCGACACGCAGAAGGTCCCCCGTTCGAATCGGGGCACGCCCACCTGGAGGTAAGTTCCTTTCAAACAAAAGGAGGATGAGATGATTGAGATTATTTCTAGTATCCCTCCTGTCCCGGATAGTGCTCGGTTTCATTTTAGTACTCACGGAAAATTCGGAATTTCGAGACGGCACCTCACTGGAACACCATCTGAACGCTATGTACAAATCTGTGAAATAGGGAGCATTGTTTCCGCACTTGATGGGCTCTGCGCCTTCCCTTGTTCGGCATCAGTCAGCATATCCGTTGACCACTTATCTCAAACGATAGAGGGAGTAATTACTCTCTACTCACAACTTAGTAAAGGGATTGTTGAGGGGGGGGGTGTGTGAAAAATATAAGCCTTATCGCCTTGCAATTTGCTCGCACCTATCCCCAAAGTTCTTTCACTTTTTCCTTTGAACAAGAGATACGGTTCGAATAGGAACCGTACAAGGCACCTTGAAGAAAACCACGGTTTGCACCGTGGTTTTCCTTTTGTAGGAAGACAATGACTGCACATCACCTATTCGACAGTAATTGTACCACCGTGGCTTGGACGAAGATGATTATGATAGTTCCATGTTCCCTTCTGTGAGAACGTGAAGCTGTATGAATCGCCTACGGTAAGCTGATCAAAGCCGGGGAGATCTGTGTGATGCGGATGCACGTCGGACGCTACCCACATCCCACCTGAAGACTGATTCTGAAAGGTCACCTTGGCGCCTGCTTTTACCCGAAGCGTTTTCGGACTAAAGCCCGCAGAGGCGTATACCACCGTACTCTGTTGAACCGCCGGCGTTGGCGTTACTTTGGGGGTGGCGGTGACTTTCGGCGTAGGAGTAACACGAGGAGTAGGAGTGGGAGTGGCCGTTGCTTCAGGCGTCGGGGTAACCTCCGGAGTTGGGGTGGGAGTAGGAGTCGGCTCCTCGGATGGCGTAGGCTCTTCACTTAGCAAGGGAGTAGGAATGATTCCCTCGTCGGTGGGAGTGCCGCGCAAGAGAAAAATTGCCGCAATCGCTACTACGATAATGACTATTCCCGCAATAAGTGCATTTCTCGACATATTAACGACGATAGTTAGTTTACTTTATGAAAATGACCTTTGGTTTGTGAGGACTCTACTGGGTATACCACAAGACCCTGAATAATTTCAACAAGTCCATGTAGATATGTAGAATTGATTTTTAACATTAAAATGCGATCGCTTTCTAATGTTAAATTCTTACGAAAGGACAGTTAGTGGCAATATGGAAATGAAAGAGCCGGATATGTAGCATATCCGGCTCTCGATGGGAAGGGTTTCAGATCACAAAGAACTAGGTGTTGGCTTGTCGCGGTATGAGATTCGTCTCCATGCCTTGCGTCACCTTCTCAACTTCTCTGGCAAATCCAATAGGAAACACCCTATTACCGATTTTAGGGAGCTGGCTCTGCAGGAAACGGTACAGGCTTTTATGTTTCCGTGCGAGCGGATGTTCGAGAGATGTTTTGGTATCGTACCGCTCTCCCCGTTCCAGTTCCTCCAGACACACCAAGTATCGGCTCACGAAACCGAGCGGCGTGGTACATGGCTCGAGCCGCTCGGCAAGATACTTTGTGAACTCGTACACTATCATGTGCGGCACATTCGGCACGCACCCGTAGTAGTCCCGCAGCATCTCCCGCGCCCGATCAGTCCGAATAGGGTTTACATTTTCCACCACAGCTTCCTCCCTTGCCCGCCGTAGCCCTCGCCCCTCGTAGTTTTAACGACCGCGTGCCGCCGTAGCTTCAGCGGTGGTGCAAGGGGGTCGGCGGAGGCGGGCTTTGCCACTCTGGACAACATTCCATTCTGGTAATACTATTATATCAGCCTAATTTAAGTCTGTCAAATTAGCGGGGATCGCCTGCTCACGCGCCTTTACAATAAACAAAAAGAGGAGGCAAAAGATGCATCCAATCACAAAAGCGCGATGGAACATCATCGCGGATCTCGGCATGGCGGTATTCGGAATACTCGCGCTTGTCCTTACCACCTACCACAATCGTTGGGGGCCCGTGGTAGGGCTCGTCTCGCAACCATTCTTTTATCTCTCGGCGGTGATTCACCGGCAGTGGGGGTTTCTCATCTTGAGTCTTGCCTATACAGTGGTATGGCTCAACGGCATCCGTATTAATTTCGGATAGACAACCCCCTTGACTATGTTCGAGGTAATGGCCCGCCGTCGTCCGCCAGCTGACGGACTATGGCGGGTAAAAGAGGTAAGTATGCAGCATTTTGTGGTACATCTTCGTGTGAGTTTTAAGCCGGAGCTCCTAGACCCGCAGGGGAAAGCAGTTACGAATGCGCTTCACTCACTTGGCTACCCCAACGTGGGCAGTGTAGGAATCGGGAAGTACATGGAGACTCCGATTGAAACCGAGAGTGAAGCAATGGCCAGAAGCCAGACAGAAGAAATGTATAAGAAATTCCTTGCGAGCCCGGTTACCGAGGAGTACGAAATCTTATCGGTAACAGTGCAAGCAGAAAACCCGCCGCAGCTTCAACGCAGCCGGATAAAAAAGGAGAATCAGACGATGCCGGTAGTGATAACTGTGACTGAAAAGATCCTTCAAGCAATACTGGAGATACAAGGCGAACAGCTGCGAATCTTGGAGAAACTTTGTTTCGAGAGTGACAATTTCATCTTGCGCTGGCTGTCTCCAGGAGAGATGCAAAAGATCAAACAGATGAAGGAAGACATCGCACAGCTTCAAAAAGAAGTTGTCAGCATGGCCTCAATGAGAACATAGAAGGAGAAGATACGTGAGAATCGCGAAAAATAGGGCTGCGCAGACACGAGCGCGCACAAAGGCTGCGTTGCAGCGAATCGTTTGTGAGCAGAAAAGAGAAATGCAGCGCTTGCGCAAGGAGAAGGCACGTGCACAACATTCTGCGAAGGCATGGGCACAGAAGGAGCTTCCGAAGTTTATAAGAACCTGCCTTCGTGAAATAGATCAAGCCGCGGATCAGGGAAGGAAAGAAGTCTGTGTATTCGTAGCAACCGTAAACGGAAAGGAAGATATAACTGAATGGGACTGGGGACTTGTTGGTCTAGCGCTTCCCGTGCTCTTTGCCGCGGGTTACAACGCCCAACACGTCTATGATTACCAGCCGCTTGCCGGTCTCGACGACGTATATGGCGGTGTTACACACCACTTCATCGAGGTAAGTTGGTAGCATACACCGTACTCACGAGGTAAAGCAGCATATGTACCTATTCTTTCCCAGAGCCTCTGTGTAGACACAGAGGCTCTTCCCTTTCTATTCATTTTCATCTATACAGGAACGATAGGCTCCGGTTCCTTAACATTTGAGTTCCGTTGCATTGATGAATCATACTGACTGCGGCGAAAGGAGGAGACATGGCTACTACACACACTACCGAGGTAAAGAAAGGAGGATCGGTGCACGCACTGCCCACCGAAGACATTGATACCACGCTCCTTGCAATCTTGAGCCTGGCAAGCTACCTGCATAGCAGGCACCACGTGCAGTATCCAGAAATCGTGACCATTCTTACCACACTCACACATGAATTTCCCGAGATCGACACGCTTGGGGTGAAGAATGAACGTATCGAAGGACTTGAGGATGCGCTGTACCGTCTTCGGGATCAGAGGCGTATTCTCATACGCCGCGACCTACTGGATTGTGCCTTCATCGAGATCGATACTGCGCTCGCGCGGCACAATCTCGTAATACTGCAGGAACGGCACAGGGCAATTTTTGACAAGTATGCTCCTATTGCCCAGCGGTTCGCAGAACTTTCGAACGCGTACGAGAAAGAGCAGTGCGGAGAAGAGGTTGCCGCTCGACTTCGTGCCGATATTGAATCCGGGAAACCCGCGCCGCCAGCAAAAAAGCCGTGGTGGCGACGGCTTCTCCCATTAAGTTGAGGCATACCATGAGCAAAGCCGCACATGAATCACATGTGCGGCTTTTTCGTTTTGATTTCTTACTTTGAGCGCTTCCGCTTGTCCTTTACCCTTTCGAGCAGCGCATTCAGCGTCTTCGTTTCCCGTTCGCGCCCTTCCACCGCACGTCGAAGAACAATTTCAAGATTCTTCACTGCCGTTCGAATGATCTCCTTCGGGGTTGTTCCTAACTCCTTTGCCACCCGCTCAAGCCGCGCTTGCTGCTCTTTGGTAAGTTGAATCCTAATCTGCATAGATGTGCTCCCTATTCATATTCTTCTGGATTAGCCCACTCGCATGATCTGGCGGAGAATGCTCATAATAAGCATGTCGGGATGAGGGGATCGGTGTACGTGCTCGCTCACGATCTCCATCGCCTTTTCAAACGAAACAGGGGGATGAGCATCTGCATGTACGAGTTCAGTTGCAACAAACACCTGCCATCCATTGAGCGAAGTGACAGGAGCCTTCTTCGCAAATGCAGTAAGCCGCAATTCATTCGCGATACGGTATACATACCACATACCGCGCTGGCCGCGCCGATGCGCAAACGGGCTGCGGTAGACCCTGAACGCCGCAAGGACTCCCAGCCGGGTAAGACCGAGCACAACCGTGTGTGAAAAGCTGTTCCAGTTATTGTCTGCAGTGAAAAAGCGTGTCGCTCCGATCTTCGACTCCTCGGGATTCCACCACAACTCACCTTCCCTACTGCACTTTTCATGAAGGATGGTGCGGCAAACCTCTTGGAACTTTTCGCAGAACTCATCTGGTGCATACCGATGATTGGGCATATCTTCCTCCATATGGTTGTGAACGAACTAAAAATGCGCAGGCTTACCGTAGCACGGTTTTGGGCAATTGACAAGTTCATGGTTTCGTTCTATTTTACCTGCAGCTCGTTAACAGCCGCACATAGCGCGGCATAATGAAAAGGAGAGAGAAAAATGGAAGATGGTGCAAAAGAGTATGTACATCCCTTACTCCAAAAGGAGATTAGGAGAATTGAAAGTTGGGAAGAGTGGAAGCAGTCATGGGAGAAGGCAGCCACTCAAGAAGAGATGGTGGGACTTCTTCATGCAGGATTTCATGTAGGAACAATGTATGAAGGCTTTGGCATACAATCAGAGCGAGTATGCTTCTACCTCGACGTCGCGAACGGCTATTTGGATCAAAGGAAATTCGGTCATGCCGTCGATGCTGTGGTAGTGCGCAGGTGGGAGGTCGCAAAAAAAAGCCGCTAAAGCCCTCTGCACGCATTTTTTCACGAACACCGTAAAACAGCCTTATTACCCCTCATGGGTTAAGCTGGTGGCAGACGAACGTGTGCTCCAGAAGTTGCTGTGGTTCTTCACGCCCGCAATGGACGGCGAGGGCGGTAACGATAATATCCCGAGTCAGTATGACAGTGTGTCTGTGGGACTTCATGATATCACGGTCATACGCACCTTCGTAAAAGAGTTCGTACACTTCATCTGGGAGTTCCAGTACTTTGACAGATGGGCTACGATGGGAGATGTCGCCATTCAAGAAAGATTCCGGTGCGTGCGGCCTCATACGGTAAAATTGCTCTACGTGATAGGTGATCTAGGCTATCTCCTTTCACGTGATTCTGTAGATGAGGAAGTTCTTGAAGAACTTGAAAAGATTCTTCGGTACTCACTTCGATATCACTTCGAGAACAGGCCCTTCACTATGGAGGAGGCGTTTGCAAATGGAAACCGTGATGCAGGTATCTTGATCCTGCTGCGAATCAAGCAAAAAGAAAAATCAAGCCTGCAAGCCGTCGAGAAGGCCAAACGCCAGCGGGAGGAAGCCGACCGTATGCTCGCCACTCTCTCTCGTCCCCAATAGGGCAAAGCACCAAAAGCCCGCGAAGAAAATTCTCCGCGGGCTTTTCTCTTGTGGAAAATATTCGCCAGGATCAGCCCGGAAGATGTAAAAAGAAATCACTTAATACCGGATGTTGTACCACGAGTTTATATTGGAATAGCTTGAGCACGGTAACAAAGTCCCCCATTTCTGAACGAAGATCTTCGGGGCCTGTAAATATCTCCTTTCCCTCCTTAATGAGGGTACGCAGGTAGTGTTCAAGTATATCAACTGAAGACTTCTCCTGCACATAGTTAATAACTTTTCGGAACTCATCTTTATTGAGCCAGACGCCGTTACACTTCTTGCATGCATCAATTTCAATATCCGAATTCTGGTAGCGAAGACGGTACAGGCGCGAGGCATCCCGCGGGCACTGCAGCGCTCGCTCCTCGGC